>DASUAH010000318.1:0-4253 GCA_035763885.1 Gemmatimonadales bacterium | reverse complement strand
TCATGCTGACGATCGGCCTCGTCGTCCTGGTGATCTTCCTGTTCCTGCGCAACCTGCCGGCGACGGTGATCCCGAGCCTCGCGCTGCCGATGTCGCTGGTCGGCACCTTCGCGCTCATGTACCTGCTCGGCTTCAGCCTCGACAATCTCTCGTTGATGGCGCTCGTGCTCGCGGTCGGCTTCGTGGTGGACGACGCCATCGTGATGCTCGAGAACATCGTCCGCCACATGGAGATGGGGAAGAGCGCCTGGCAGGCGGCGCTCGACGGCTCCCGCGAGATCGGCTTCACCATCGTCTCGATGACGCTCTCGCTCGCCGCGGTGTTCATCCCCGTGTTCTTCCTCGGCGGGCTCATCGGACGGCTCTTTCGCGAGTTCGCGGCGACGATCGGGATCGCCATCCTGGTGTCGGGGGTGGTCTCGCTCACGCTCACACCCATGCTCTGCAGCCGCCGCCTCTCCCGGCCGCGCCGGACGCACCACGGCCGGTTCTACCAGGCCAGCGAGCGGATCTACGAGCGGGTGCTGGGCTGGTACGAGCGCAGCCTGCGCTGGGTGATGCACCGCCGCCGGCTGACCCTCGCGTTCTTCCTGCTGCTGGTGGTGGCCACCGGCTGGCTGGGGGTGGTGATCCCGAAGGGGTTCCTCCCGAACGAGGACCAGGGCTTCCTCACGGCGACCACCGAAACCGCCGAAGGGACGTCCTTCGACGCCATGGTGGCGCACCAGCAGGCGGTGGCGGCCATCGTCCAGCAGGACCCGAATGTGGCGGGGTTCAGCTCGCGGGTGGGCGCCAGCGGGCCCAACGCCACGGCCAACGCCGGCCGGATGTTCATCCGGCTCAAGGACCGGAACGAGCGCCAGCTCGCCGCGGAAGAGGTGGCGCGCCAGCTCCAGGCCAGGACGGCGGTGGTGCCGGGCATCCGGACCTACGTGCAGAACGTGCCCGTCATCAACATCGGCGTGCGGTCCAGCAAGAGCCTCTATCAGTACACCCTGCAGAGTACCGACCTGGACGCGCTCTACGGCGAGGCCGTCGGATTCGAGGCGCGGCTCCGGGAGATCCCGCTCCTGACCGACGTGACGAGCGACCTGCAGATCCGCAATCCGCAGGTCAGGGTCGAGATCGACCGCGATCGCGCGTCGGCGCTGGGCGTGTCCGCGGAGCGGATCGAGCGGGCGCTGTACAACGCCTACGGGTCGCGCCAGGTGTCGACGATCTACACACCCAACAACCAGTACTGGGTGCTGATGGAGCTCCTGCCGGAGTACCAGCGCGATCTCTCGGCGCTCAGCCTGCTCTACGTCCGATCGGACAACGGCCAGCTCGTGCCGCTCGGCAGCCTCGCACGGCTCACGGAGGGCGTGGGGCCGCTGACGGTCGGCCACTCCGGCCAGCTCCCGTCAGTGACGCTCTCGTTCAACCTGGCGCCCGGCGTGTCGCTGGGGCAGGCGGTGACCCAGGTGGAGCGGGCCGCCCGCCAGCACCTGCCGTCCACCATCACCGGCCAGTTCGCCGGCACGGCGCAGGCCTTCCAGGACGCGCAGGCCGGGCTCCTGATGCTCCTCGTCGTGGCCATCCTGGTGATCTATCTCGTACTCGGCGTCCTGTACGAGAGCTTCATCCACCCGCTCACGATCCTCTCGGGTCTGCCGTCCGCCGGCTTCGGTGCGCTGGTCACGCTGATGCTGTTCGGCTACGACCTGAGCGTCTACGCGTTCGTCGGGATCATCCTGCTGGTGGGCCTGGTCAAGAAGAACGCGATCATGATGATCGATTTCGCGATCGCGGCGGAACGCCGAGAGCGGAAGCCGGCTGCGGAAGCCATCGTCGAGGCGGCCCTGGTACGGTTCCGGCCCATCATGATGACCACGATGGCCGCACTCATGGGTACGCTGCCGATCGCGCTGGGCCACGGTCCCGGCGCGGAGTCGCGGCGGCCGCTCGGCGTCGCGGTGGTGGGCGGGCTGGCGTTCTCCCAGATGGTGACGCTCTACATCACGCCGGTGATCTACACCTGGTTCGACCGCCTCCGGACGGGCCGACGGCCGGACGGCCGGACGGTCGGCGAGATCGAGGCGGAGCCGGCCACCCTCAGCGCATGACCGGGATCTCGACCGCCGCCCAGGACGGCTCGCCGGCACGCGCGTAGCGCAGGTCGTACAACTGCACCACCCCGGGCTCCGCGTACGCCGCCGGGAAGCGCGACCAGCTCAGGAACGCGCTCGCCGCCGGCGCTTTCAGTGCCGCGCCGACCGCCGCGTCCTCGAAGCGGCGCGGGATCGCGTCCGGCTGGAGCACGAGCCGCGGGGCGGGCCGCCGCCAGTCGAACGCTCCCCACCGGTAGCGGTCACCCAGATCGAACAGCACGGCGCGCCGGAACGGATCGAGCGGCACCGGCGCCGCCATCACCCGCTCCGGCCGGAGTCCGAGCGCCGCGGCCTCCCGGATCGCGGCCCCGCGCGCCACCGCGCCGACCGCGAACATCCCCGCGGCGTAGAGGGCGGTCGCCCCGAGCGCGATCTGCGCCGGTCGCTCACCGGCCGTCCCGCCGTCTGGCCGCCGGGCCCGCCACGCCGACACTCCCGCGCCGATCCCCAACATGACCCAGACCCACGGGTCCAGGATGAACAGGGCGTCCCCGTAGAACCAGCAGCCCGAGAAGGGCATCAGCAGCCGGACGCCGTAGGTGTTGAGCAGGTCGAGCAGCGGATGGGAGAGCACGCCCATGAGCGAGACCAGGACCAGCTCGCTCAACAGCGCCGGCGGCGCCTCCGGACGCCGTCGAAGGCGGACCAGCCGGTCCCAGCCGAGGATCGCGACGGCGAGCAGGGGCGGCAGCACCGCCATCGCGAGCACGCCGTGGGTCCAGCCGCGACGGAAGCTGAGCGCGAACAGCGGATCGCGGAGATACGCGAGGGCGTCGAGGTCGGGAAGGTTGGCCGCCAGCAGCAGCGTCGGCGTCGCGAGCGCCGTGCGCCGTTTGAGCCCGGCTTGGGCGAGCGCCGCGCCGGCGAGGGTGTGGCAGAGGTTGTCCACGAGCGGTCAGGGCTCCACGCCGGGGAACTCCCAGCTGCCGCCCAGCGCCCGGTACACCGCCACCAGCGCGGTGGTCGCATCGGTGCGCCCCTGCGCCAGCTGGTCCTGTGCCTCCAGCAGCGTCCGCTCGGCGTCGAGCACCTGCAGGAAGTCGGCGATAGTCTGCTGGTATTGGGCCTCGGCCTCGGCCTGCCGGGCCCGCGCGATGTCCGCCCGCGCCTTCACCCGGCCGAGATTGAGCGCGGGCCAGGAGATCACCGGGCCGACGGCGAACCGCGACGTGCCGGTGCCCGCGAAGTCGCCCAGCGCGCGGCGGGGTCGAGCAGCTTGGCGATCCCGAAGTCCACCAGCTTCGCGTGGCCGTCCGGGGTCGCCAGGATGTTGGAGGGCTTGAGGTCGCGGTGGACCACCAGGTTCCGGTGGGCGTAGTGCACCGCGCGGGCCACCTGGGCGAACAGCCGGAGCCGGTCGCGCTCGGACAGCCGGCGCTCCTCGCACCAGCAATCGATCGGCTCGCCGGGGACGAACTCCAGCACGCAGTAGGGCCGGCCGTCACCGGTCACGCCGCCGTCGAGGAGGCGGGCGATGTGGGGATGGCTCAGGGTAGCGAGGATCTGGCGCTCGGCGAGGAACCGCTGCACCAGCTCCGGCCTGTCCATCTCCCGGCGGACGATCTTCACCGCCACGCGCTGGTGAAACTGCGCGTCGTCCCGCTCGGCCAGGTAGACCGTACCCATCCCGCGCCGTCCCAACTCGCGGACCAGCCGGTAGGGTCCCGCGCGGCCGGCGCCTGCGGGGGCTTCCCCTGTGCGGGTCATGGCGGGAAAGGTACTCCGGCTCAGCACATGCAACGGAAATCCGCCGGCTGCCGAGGGGCGACCGGCGGATGAATACGCCTACGCGACCGGTCTACGCCGTCTGCATCTGCGCGAAGAACGCCTCGGCGCCCTTCTGCATCTCCTCGGGCGTCAGGTCCTTCATGTGCTGCGCGGGCGCCCAGGCGTGCCCGAACGGATCCTCCAGCTTGCCCATGCGGTCGCCCCAGAACATGTCGGCGACCGGCATGACCGGCCGGGCCCCGGCATCCACCGCCCGCTTCCAGAATGCATCCACGTCGTTCACGTAGAGGTAGAAGCTCACCGGCGTCCCGCCGTATGCCTTGGGGTTCTTGACGCCCATCTCCGGCATCTCCTCCCCGAGCATGAAGATCGAGT
>DASUAH010000317.1:0-8339 GCA_035763885.1 Gemmatimonadales bacterium | reverse complement strand
CCAGGAGCGCGGCGGCGGTCACCGTCAGGCCGGCGGCCAGTAGGTCCCCAGCGCCACGCTGAACGCGGGGATCCGAAACAGGCGCGTTGCCGGCGTCCCCCCTGCTCGCTCGTCCGCCGGCCGGTCGATCGTCCTCCTCCGCGTCGCTCTTCCGTTCACTCCTCGCCGGCGGCATCGCCCTCGAGCTCGACGGCGGGCTGCACGGCGCGGCGCGGGCTGAGGATCGCCGGGACGCCGGCCCACAGGCGGCCGGCCGCCGCCCTCACCCGGCTGGGCATCTTCACCCGCACCAGATCATCGAACAGCGAGTAGATGACCGGGATGGCGACCAGGGTGAGCACGAGGGAGAGCACCTGGCCGCCGATGATGACCGAGCTCATCGCGCGGTTCGTCTCGGCCCCCACGCCGGTGCTGACCGCCAGGGGGATCATCCCCGCGACGAAGGCGATCGTCGTCATCAGGATCGGCCGCAGCCGGTCCCGGCTGGCCGCGATGATGGCGGCCTCCCGGTTCAGCCCCTGCGCGCGCAGCTGCCGGGTGTGGTCGATCTGCAGGATCGCGTTCTTCTTCACGACCCCGAAGAGGACCAGAATCCCCAGCTGGGAGAGGACGTTCAGCGAACCCCGCGTCACCAGGATGGAGAGCAGGGCGAAGGGCACGGTGAGCGGCAGCGAGAGCAGGATCGTCACCGGGTGGATCCAGGACTCGAACTGCGCCGCCAGCACCAGGTACATGAAGACGAAGGAGAGCATGAACGCCGTCATGAAGGCCTCGGCCTGCTCCTGCTGGGCGTCGGCGGCGCCGGCGTAGTTCGTGGCGTACCCGGCCGGCAGCGCCGCCCGGATGGCAGCGTCCAGGCGCTGCAGAACCCCGGCCTGATCGGTATTGGGGAGCAGGTTCGCGGTCAGGGTAACCTGCCGCCGCCGGTTGAAGCGATCAATGACGCTCGGCCCTTCCCCGCGGTCGATCCGGACCACCTGCTCGAGAGGAACGGCTCCGAGGGAGATCGATCCGGCGGTCAGCCGGCTCAGGCCCTCCAGGTTCCGCCGGTAGGCGGGCTCGGCCCGCATCTGCACCTCGTACTGCTCCCCGCCCTCGGCGTACGTGGACACCTCGACCCCGCCGACCAGCACACGCAGCGCCATCGCGGCATCCAGCACGCTGACCCCGAGATCGGCGGCCCGCGCCCGGTCCACGGTGATGCCCAGCTGGGGTTTGCGGCCGCTCAGCGAGGAGTTGATGTCGACCACGCCCGGGATGGCGCGCAGGACCTGCTCCCCCGCCTCCGCGGCCCTGGTCAGGACCGCCAGATCGGGACCGCTGATCACGTAGTTGACCGGCTGGAACCCACCGCCGAACTCGGAGGCGAGGCTGACTTCGGTCCGCAGGCCTAGGTGCGCGTAATCCGGCAGGATCTCGTCGCGCACGCGGGCCATGAGCGCGTGCTGGGACTCCGCGCGCCGGTTGACCTCGGTGAGCCGGACGAAGACGGTGAAGCGGTTCGGCGTCCGCTGCGGGTCGTCGGCGATCGTCACCACGGTGTGCTCGACCCCGGGGAGCCGCCGGACCGCGGCGCTCATCCGGTTCGCCAGCCGTTCCGTGGCCTCGAGCGTCCATCCGTCGGGCGCGCGCACGATGACGTCGAACTGCGACTCGTCGTCCTCGGGGAGGAACGTCTGGTTCACCGCGGCGCCGATCGGCGCCATGCTGACGAGCGTGGCGAGGATCAGGACGGCGACGACCCAACGCCGCCGCAGCGACGCGCCGAGCAGCCGCAGGTACCATCGCTCGACGGCGCCGTAGATCCTGCCCCGCGACGCCTCCGGCGGCTTCGCGACGCCCGGGCCCCCGCGCCGGGACAGCCAGCGGGCGGCGAGCGCCGGCGTCAGGGTGAAGCTGACCAGCAGGGAGACGCCGATGGCGAACGCCATGGTGTACCCGAAGCTGGCCATGAACCGGCCCACGATGCCGCTCATGAAGGCGAGCGGCAGGAAGACCGCGATGAGGCTGAGCGTCGTGGCCGAGACCGCGCCGCCGATCTCGCGCGTCCCTTCGATCGCCGCCTGGACGGGCGGCAGGCCTTTCTCATGGATGAAGCGGTAGATGTTCTCCAGGACCACGATCGCGTCGTCGATCACGATCCCGACGACCAGGGCCAGCGCGAGCAGGGTGATAGTGTTGAGGGTCAGGCCCATGGCCGACAGCAGGGCGAAAGTGCTGATCAGCGACGCGGGGATGGCGATGGCCGCGATCACCGTCGATCGCCAGTTCCAGAGGAACACCAGCACGACCAGCGCGGCGAGGATCGAGCCCAGGATGAGGTGCTCCTGCACCGCGTGCGTGGAGGCTTCAACGAAGACCGCCTGATCGCGGATGAGCCGCAGGGCGTAGCCGGGGGCCAGGGCGGTCTCGATGCCGTGCACCCGCTCCTTGACCGCCTCCACGACCTCGAGGGTGTTGGTGCCTGACTGCTTGCGCACCCGGAGGATGACGGCACGCACCCCATCCACGTTGGCGACGGTCTCCGCGTCCGCGGCGCCGTCCTCGATGCGGGCGATCTCGCCCAGCGCGATCGGGACGCCGTCCCGGCGCGCGATGACCACGCGCTCGAGCTGGGCGAGCGAGGCCACCCGCCCCAGCGTCCTGATGGCCACGCGCTCCGCCCCCTGGTCGAGGCTGCCGGCCGGCACCTGGACGTTCTGCGCCTGGAGCGTGCGGATGACCTCTGCGGCGTTCAATCCGTAGGCCTGCAGCCTGGCCGGATCGACCAGGACGTTGATCTGCCGGGCCTGGCCCCCGACGATCTCGACCTGCCCCACACCGGCCGTCCCCTCCAGGGCCGGGCGGATGACCTTGTCCGCGTACTCCGTGAGGTCGCGGATCGAGCGGTCGGCCGAGAGGGCGTACATCAGCACGGGGGTGGCCCCGGGGTCGAACTTCTCGACGACCGGGGGATCGATCTCGGCAGGCAGCTCCGGCAGCGTGCGGTTGACCTTGTCCCGGATCTCCTGGACCGCGACGTCGATGTCCTTCTCGAGGAGAAACTGCACGTAGATGAGCGAGAACCCCTCCGCCGACGTGGAGCTCAGCGTGTCGATGCCGCTGATCGTGTTGATCGCCGCTTCGAGCTTGTCGGTGACGTCGGCCTCGACTTCCTCCGGGGAGGCGCCGGGCACGGGCGTCGTGACCGCGACGAAGGGGATGTCGATGTCCGGCCACCGCTCCACGTTCAGGCGGTAGTAGGCGAACGTGCCCAGGAACACCAGCGTCAGGATCAGCACCGAGGCCAGGATCGGCCTGCGCACGGATAGCTCGGCCAGCCACTGCATCGCGATGCCTCCCTCAGCGCCGCGGCGTCCGGGGCGCCACGGCCTGGTTGTCGGTGAGACCCTCCTGCCCTTCCACGATCACCGGCTCGCCCGCGGCCACGCCCGTCCGGATCTCCACGATCCCATCCTGCCGCTCGCCCAGCGTGACCGCGCGGCGGGCGGCGCGCCCGCCGTTGACGACGAAGAGGATGGACCCGCCCGGGGTCGTGAGGACCGCCTGCTCTGGCACCTGCAGGACGCCGGTCCGCCTCGCCGTGACGATGGCGCCGCGCGCGAACATACCGGGCTGCAGCGACCGCCCGCCGTTGGCCACGCGCACCTTCACGACGAATGATCGGCTGAGCTCCGACGCCCCCGGGCTGATCTCCGCGATCCGGCCCTCGAACGTCCGGCCGGGGAGGGCATCCACCGTGATCGCCGCGCTCTGCCCGACACGAAGCGATGCGCGGTGCCGCTCCGACACGGCCAGCTCCACATCCACCACGTCGATCTGGGCCAGGAGGAACGAGGGAACGGCCGGCGAGACGCTCTCGCCCGGCTCCACCATCCGCTGCAGGATCGTCCCGGCGAACGGCGCGTTGACGACGAGGTCACGCACGCGCACGCGGGCGACGGCCAGGCTCGCCTCCGCGCCTGCGGCCTGCGCCTCCGCGGCCCTGACCTGCTCCACCCGCGGCCCTTCCTCGACGAGGCGCTGCTGCTGCCGTACGGAGTCATACGCGCTCCGGGCCACCCGGAGCTGTGTCTCCGCCGCGTCCAGCTGCTGTCTGGCGACGGCGCCCATGGCATGCAGGGCCCGCATGCGCTCGGTCTCCGCCTTCGCCTGGTCGAGGGCCGCCCCGGCCTGGGCCACGGCGTTCGCGGCCTGCCGCCGCTCCTCCGGGAGCGCGCCGGCGACCAGCAGGTCCCGCTGCGCGCGCGCCGCGGCGGTGGAGGCGCGGGCCTGCGCCTCGACCGCCAGAACCTCGCTGCCGTCGAGCCTGAGCAATTGCGCCCCTGCGGCGACCTGATCGCCTTCCTCTACGAGCACCGCCGTGACCCGGCCGGGCATCCGGGCCGCGATCCGCGCCTCACGCAGCGCCCTCACGGTACCGGTGGCCTGCACGGCGGTCGCCAGGTCGGCGCGGCGCGCCGCGCTGACCGTGACCGCCGCTGGGGCCGGCTGGGTGGCCGGACTCTCGTGGGCGCCCGGAGAGCCGCCCGTGGCCTGCAGGACGGCGACCACCCCCAGCACCAGAAGACCGATCAGCCCGATGACAGCGACACGGGTGCGCATCATGATCCCCTCACAGTGATCCCGTCGCCAGGATCAATCGGATTCTTGCCAGACTGTGGCCGAAGCGCGCGGCCGAGAGGCCCAGCTCGGCCTGCGCCAGCGATGCCTGCGCGGACAGCAGCTCCAGCTGGGTGCCGACGCCTGCTTCGTACCGGACAGACGCGAGACGGGCCGCCTCCCGCCCCTGCCGGACCGCTGTGGATGCGGCCTGCAGCTCCCCGGAGGCCTGCTGCAGCGCCAGCCATGCTTGCCGGACCTCGAGCTCCACCTGCTGGCGCGCCTGCGCCTCCATCACCTTCAATTGCTCCAGGCGCAGCTGGGCCTCGCGGACGCGCTCCCGGACGAGACCCCCGTCGTACAGGGCCAGGGTGATGCCCAGGGTCACGGACCATCCGCCGGTGACGCCGGGCGAGGCGCCCCCGTTGTTGCCGAGGTCGTAGGCAGCGGTGACGGTCGCGTTGGGCCGCCCCCCGCTGGCCGCGATCTCGACGCTCGCCTGCACCACCGCAGCGCGGCTCTGCAGCTCGGCGATCTCAGGCCGGTCGCGCAGGGCCCGCGCCACCGCCTCCGCGAGAGTCCCGGCTACCGGCCGGGGCTCCAGGGTCTCGACGAGCTCGAGCGGAACATCCTGCGCCTGGTTCAGAGCGGCGTTGAGACCCGCCTGCGCGGCGGCCACCTCCGTCCGCGCCCGCACGACCTCCTGTTCCGCATTGGCCACGGCCACCTCGGCCTGCAGCACTTCGATCTGGGCGGCCGTCCCCGTGCTGACCCGGGCGCCGGCGACGCGCAGGCCTTCCTTCGCCTGATCGAGACCGCGCTGAGCGGCCACCACGTTCTCCAAGCCCAGGAGGGCCCGCAGGTAGAGCTGCTGCGCGCCGAAGACGATCTGCCGCTGCGTGCGCGCGAGCACGGCCTGCGCCCCCCGGAGGTTCGCCTCGGCCAGCGCAACCTGCGCCTCCGCGCGGCCACCCGTGTAGAGCGGAAGCTGCAGCGCCAGCCGGGCGGCTAGGACGTTCGGATCGGGCGGAGGCAGCGTGATGGAGATCTCGGGCGGCGACGGCGCGAAGGGATTGGGGAAGGTGATCGTCTGTCCCGGCTGCTCCTGGACGCGTGCGACCGACGCGCTGATGCCCACCTGCGGGCGGCGCCCGGCCCGCGCCTGCGCCAGCTGCGCCTCGGCCACGGCCACGTCGAGCGCAGCCGCGCGCAGCTGGAGGTTGCTCTGCAGCACACCGGCGGCAAGGTCCGCGAAGGACAGCCGGCGGGCCGCGGGCTGAGCAGCGGCTACGGTGGAGAGCATCCCCACGAGGAGCAGGGCCGCGAGCGCGATGGCGACGATCCGAGTCATCGCTAGAGGTCCCGTCCCTTCCACCGGCCGCGCCGGAAGACGACGGCGCTCACCACGGCCAGGGTCGAGTACGCCGCGGCCAGGGCGGTGAAGACGCCCACCGGTCCGAGGCCCGCCCGCACCGCCAGCACGTACGCCAGCGGCAGCTCCAGCAGCCAGAAGACGAACAGGTTGATCACCGTCGGCGTCCAGGTGTCGCCGGCGCCGTTGAACGACTGCGTCAGCACGATCCCGTAGGCGTAGAACAGGAAGCCGGCGCTGATGATGCGCAGCCCCGTCACCGCGTAGGCGTGCACGGCGGGATCTCCGCTGAACAGCCGGATGATCTGCGGGGCGAAGACCATGAACGCCACCCCGATGCTGCCGAGGAACAGCATGTTGTAGAAGGCCGCCTGCCACACCGCGCGCTCCGCCCGGTCCGGCCGCCGCGCGCCCAGGTTCTGGCCGACCATCGTGGCCGCCGCGTTGCTGATCCCGAAGGCGGGCAGCAGCGCGAAGATGATGAGGCGGATCGTGATCGTGTAGCCGGCCAGCGCGGTGCTGCCGAACGTCGAGACGATCCGCACGAGACCGACGTAGCTGGCCATCCCGACCAGGACCTGGAAGGACGCCGACCCCGAGAGGCGGAGGAGGCTCAGCGTCGTCTGCAGCGTGAACCGCAGGTGGCGGAGCGTCAGGATGATGCGGCTCCGCCCCCGGGTCAGCGTCAGCAGCTGGTAGATGACGGCGGTGCCGCGGCCGATGTTCGTGGCCACGGCGGCGCCGGTGACGCCCAGCGCCGGAAACGGTCCCCACCCGAAGATGAACATCGGGCCCAGCACGATGTTGATAGCGTTCCCCAGCCACAGCACCCGCATCGCGATCGCCGCATCGCCCGCGCCGCGGAAAACAGCATTCAGCACGAAGAGGAGGAAGACGGTCGCGTTCCCGCCGAGCATGATGCGCGTAAAGGTCGAGCCTTGGGCGATCACCGCGGGCGAGGCGCCCATGAGCGCCAGCAGGTCGGGGGCGAAGCGCCCGCCTGCCGCGCCGATAACGATCGAGATGAGCAGGCCCAATCCCAGGGCATGCGCCGCGGCGCCGGACGCCCCGTCCAGATCCCGCTCACCGACCCGCCGCGCCACCAGGGCCATGGCGCCGATCGACACGCCCATGGCCATCGAGTAGATCAGCGTGAGCATCGACTCGGTCAGCCCGACCACGGCGACGGCCTCCGGGCCCAGACGCGACACCCAGAAGACGTCGGCGAGGGCGAAGGCCGATTCCATCACCATCTCCAGGATCATGGGCACGGCCAGCATGAAGATCGCCTGGCCGATCGGGGCTGTGGTGTAGTCCAGCCGCGAGCCGCGCACCGCGTCCCGCAGGGTGCCGATGGCCTGTCGCAGGCGCGACTCCCCGCCGCGCACGCCCGCTGGCGCGGGGAGGACCGCCGCGGCTTCAGCCGGGAAGGCGGACTCCACTTCGTCGAACTCGAAGGTCGCCTCGTCGTGACCGGAGTGCACCATCATACCCTCCATCGTTGTGATCGGGCCGGGGAGGAGCAAGGGCCGCGAACGGCCCCGCCCTCCCCCTCGCACACTGCGGCCGGTTAGGGCAGCAGGTACTGCGCACCGCCCGAATCGACCGGCCGCACGATGTCCGCGAGCTCGGCCGAGGCGAACGCCGTGGTGGCCGCCAGGACGATCAGAGCCGCCACCGACGCGAGCACGACCAGGAAACGCTTCATCGGTTCCTCCTTTCTGGTGAGAGCCGCAGCGCGGTCTCACCCTGGTCAGAATCCTCGATGTCCGGAGCGTTCAGTGCGACGGAACGACCGTTCACGCCCGCTGTCCTGCCAGCCCGGGGTCTCACCGCTGGATGGCCTGCGACGTCCACCTGCGGGACTGAAGACCGGAGAGGTTCAAGCGGTATCCTACCTGCGGTCAGGTGATGGCGGCTATGACGGAGTTCACACGGCCGTGGGAATAATTCGCGAGTTCCTGCCGGAGGGAGTTGTCGTGCCGGACGAGCGGTCAGTACATGCGGCCGGTCAGTGCCTGCGAGCGGTCAGTGCGTGCGGCCGGGGGCTCTGGTGATGGCGTAGGCGGAGAACGGATCGCCCCGCCGGATGCACTTGACCCGCGTCATCGGCGTCCCGGCCAGCGCTTCCATCCAGCGGTGCACCATCTCACAGACTTCTTCATGCGCGAGGGCCAGCTGCATCAGCGGGCAGTTGTGCTCCCGGAGCACGTAGCCCGCGGTCGTCCGCTCGAGAGCGGGCAGGAAACCGCGCTCCGCCATGATCTCACGCACCTTCTCCAGCCGGGCGTGACCCCGCAGCCCCTCCACCTGCGGCAGGTCCCGGGCGATCCACCGGTCGCCGATCCGCCGGAGGAACGCGCGG
>DASUAH010000316.1:0-7393 GCA_035763885.1 Gemmatimonadales bacterium | reverse complement strand
CCGGGCCACACGACGGAAGCGGTGTACCGCCGCTACGCCATCGTGGACTCGACCGCGCAGCGGGAGGCCGTGGCCAAGCTGGCCCGGCAACAGCGGTCAGGTGATAAGGTCGAGATAAGTCATACCGAGACGAGCTAAGTCGATGAGGGCGCCGGGACTCGAACCCGGAACCTAGGGATTAAAAGTCCCTTGCTCTACCAAATTGAGCTACGCCCCCGGCCGCTTTGCGCGCGCGGCGTCGCCTCAAACTACACCCGTCAGGAGTCCGAAAGGGAGTCGCTCCCTACTTGAGCCCCGCCGAGAACAACCCCTGCAGCAGAGCCTGCCGGCTCAAGATCCCCACCAGCACCGGCTCTCCCCCGCCCCGGTGGACGACGGGAAGGCTCTGAAACCGCGTTTCCACCATCAGATCGGCCGCGGCGAACAGCGGATCGTCAGGCTCGACGCTGATGACGCCATGCCGCATGATCGCGCTCACCCGGGTTTCGCCCACCCGCCGCGGATTCGGCATTCGCAGCTCCTCGTCGGGCCGGAACGCGCGCAGGATGTCGAGCCGGGACACGATACCGCGCAGCACACCATCGTCGGCGATCACCGGAAACGCGTCGATGTCGGAATGCCGGTCGAACAACGTGATCAGAGCGGACACCGAAGTCGATGGCATCACGGTCACAGGCATGGTGCTCATGACGTCCCGAACGAGCATCACGGGACGTGCGGTAGCGCGCTGGGTCATAGCTCGCTCTCCTTATGCTGCGCTGCCGGCAGCCATGGTTTCGAGGCGGGCACTCACCGGCGAGGCCTGCCCACGGGGATGAGGTACAGCGGCATCTCGTCCCGGGGCAGACCGAGCGCACGGTGCAGGGCCGCGTCGTCGAACGCCCCCACCGGCACGGCACCAAGGCCGAGGGCCGTGGCCTGGAGCAGCAGGTTCTGCGCAGCGTGGCCCGCCTCCAAGTGGACGTAGCGCGCCCCGCGGTCAGGGCCGTACTTGGCGGCGGTCCTGGAGTACACGGCGGCGATCACGAACACGGCTGCGGCCTCGCCGACCGCTTCCTGGCCGTGCGCGGCGTTCTTCATCGCCTCGCGCAGATCGCCCGCGCTGAACGGGAGGATCCGATCACCCGACGGCCGGTAGCGAAACAGCCCGTCCGCTGTCGCCAGGTACAGCTCCAGCGGATACAGGGCGCCCGCGGAGGGGGCTGTGCGGTAGCCGGCCTCGTGCGTGATGCCCTGCGCGGACCAGGCCAGCTGCGAGAGCTCCGCTGCCGACAGCCGGTCGGCGCGAAACTCGCGCACCGACCGGCGGGTCCGGAGGGCATGCGTCAGCGACATGCCGCTGTCCCCGGTTGTCACCGGCGCCGCCTCGGCCTCAGCGATTCGCCGCGAGGGCTCCACTCGATGCGCGACGCTGCCGCCATTGCACGCTGCCATCACCACCGCCACGGGCGCGGCCCGACGGAACGCAAGCATCGATCGGGCACCCCTCGATCCCGACAAACCGGGCTACACCGGAATACGCGGCTTCCGGCCTTTGCGGCGCAGTCGCTCGCGCTCGCTGGCAAGCCGACGCTCCAACGTGAGCCGGCGATGATGAAGAGGGCATGAGGCGGCACGGAAAGTTTCTTGGCCTTTCGGGAGGTCAGGTGTGGACCAGCAGATCGGACAGGGAGCGGTCCTGGTGCAGGCGCCGGATGACGTCCGCGAGCAGCGGTGCGATGCCCACGGTGCGCAGGCTCAGGAGCGGCGACGGCTTGCTCTCGATGCTGTCGCTCACGAGCATCGACCGTATCGGCAGCGCGGCGAGGCGCTGCAGCGCGTCACCGACCAGCAACCCGTGCGTCGCGACCACCAGGAACTCGGGGACCGCGCCCGCCGCGACCAGCGCCCGCACCGCACCCTCGATCGTGCCCCCGGTGCTGATCATGTCGTCCACGATCACCGGCGCGCGCCCGCGGACCTCGCCCGTGATCCCCCGCACGGTGATGCTCGTGCCACTCACCCGCTGCTTGTGCACGAAGGCCACCGGCAGGTCCAGAATGCGGGCATATCGCTCCGCCAGCTTGGTCGCGCCCAGGTCGGGACTCACCAGTACGGCCTTCTCGGGCAGCGCGGCCCGCACCGCCTCCGCGAGCAGCGGTACCGCCGTGACGTGCTCCAGCGGCACCGAGAAGGTCCCCTCGAGCGCGCTGGTGTGCAGGTCCACGGCCACCACCCGCGCAAGGCCGCCCGTCGCCAGGAGGTCGGCCACCAGGCGCGCGCCGATCGGTTCGCGGCCGCTCGCCCGCCGATCCTGCCTCGAGTAGCCGAAGTACGGCACCACGCCCGTGAGGCGGGCCGCCCCCGCCCTGCGACAGGCGTCGGCCAGAAGCAGGAGCTGCATCAGGTGGGCATCCACCGGGGGGCTGGTGGACTGGACCACGTAGACGTCCGCTCCGCGGACGCTCTCGCCGATCAGGACGTGCAGCTCCCCGTCGGGGAAGCGGCCGAACTCGCAGTCGGCCGGCTGGATGCCGAGGATTCCGGCGATGCCGAGGGACAGCGGCACGTTGGAGGGACCCGCCAGCAGGAGCAGGCTCACCGGAGGCCTCGGCTGCCCGCCGCTGGAACGGCGACCGCGACCGCGTGCGGCCCGCTCACCAGCGTCGTCCCCAGCTCCAGACAGAGAGGCGTCAGCCGCTGGAGGAAGACGCGTGCCTCCTGCGGCCCGGCCCGACCGGCCTGCATGTGCTCGATCCGGACGGGAACCAGCTCCAGCCGGCGGACCTCGTGCCGCGCGACCCGGAGGATGAACAACGCCGAAAGGTCATTCCGCAGGCGTTGGTTTACCGCGTAGTCGTCGACCAGGTCGCCCGTGTCGAAGAGCACGACCCGGTCCCCCAGCCACTCGATGCCCTGCACCACGTGGGCGCTGTGTCCCCAGAACACGTCCGCCCCGGCCTCGACCAGGCTGCGGGCGAATGCGCGGAACGCGCCGCTGGGGCGCTCGCACATGTTCGGACCCCAATGCGCCGACACGATGACGAGGTCCGCCGTTCGACCAGCTTCCTCGACCTGGCGCGCCATCGCTTCGGCGCCGGCGGGGTCCTCGGGGTCCAGGTAGTGGATGCCCCGTTCGCCGGGCCCGGCAGCCCACGCGGCGGGATGATCGGCAAAGGCGAGGACGGCGATGCGAAGTCCCCCCGCCTCGAGCCAGGCAGGCGCGGAGGCCGCGGCCAGATCCGCGCCGGCACCGGCGTGCGCGATCCCGGCCTGGTCCAATCGCTGAAGCATGTCGCACAGTCCGTCCATACCGTAGTCGCCGGCGTGGTTGTTCGCGAGGGAGACGAAATCCACCCGCCCGGCGCGGAGCGTCTCGATGGCCCGCGGATCGGCGCGAAAGAAGAACGGTTTGCCGGGGTCGCCTCGCCAGCGCTCGGTCTTGTCGGTCACGACGCACTCGAGGTTGACCAGAAAGAGATCGACCCCGTGCAGCAGCGGCAGCAGGTTGCCCCACGGGTAGCTTGCGCCTTGCCGGCCGATCGCCTCGTCGACCAGCCGGCCCAGCATCACATCTCCGCCGAGCGCAATCCGGCACTCCTCACGGCCGCGCGAGGAGTCGGGCGACGACATCGTCCTCGACCTGCTCGAACTGCTCGTAGTGGACCCCGACCGCGCGGAACGGCTCGGGCCGGGCCGGGCACACCAGCTCATCCACCTCGCGCGCGATCGCCTCGCAGGTGTCGGCCGCGCCGACCGGGACGGCGACGATCAGCCGGGCCGGCTTCCGGGCGCGCACCGCGCGCACCGCGGCCCGCATCGTGGCACCGGTGGCGAGGCCGTCGTCCACCAGGATGACGGTGCGACCCTCGAGCGGCACCGGCTGCCGGTCACCGCGGAAACGCTGCTCGCGGCGCTGGGCCTCGGCCCGCTGCTCCGCCGTGGCGCGGTCGAGATACGACTCGTCCAGCCCGACCAGGGCGATGATCTCGTCGTTCAGAAACCGGTGCCCATCGGCCGTGACCGCGCCGAGCGCGAGCTCGGGCTGGAACGGCGCCCCGAGCTTCCGGGCGACGACGATGTCGAGCTCACCCTCCAGCTCCTGCGCCAGCACGGCCGCGACCGGGACCCCGCCGCGCGGGATGCCCAGGACCACGGGGTGGGTACCCCGATGGGCCGCGAGTTGCCGCGCGAGCACCCGCCCGGCCTCGGCGCGATCGGTGTAGATCGCCTCTCCAGTGACTCCAGACCATAGCGATTGCATGCATCCTCCGTTCGGCCCGGCCCACCGGCGGCCGCACCCGGGTGCATGAACGCCGATGGCCGACGCCCTCGACTATGTCACGCGCCGCCTGAAGCCGACGTGAAGGTGTTGTGAGGGTCCGTGAATGGTGTGACGTCCGTCTACCCTCGCCAGGTCGGCGGCAGCGGCGTAGCTTTGCCGGATGCGCTCCCCTCTGCCGCTCCTGCTGCTGAGCCTCGCGGCGCTCCCCGCCGCAGCGCAGAGCCAGCCCGGCGACGACCGCTGGCAGCTCGCCCTGGATGACGGCAGCTACCTGTGGGACGTGCGGCTGGTGAAGCTGGAAGGTGACTCGATCCACGTGCGGCGGGGTGACTCGGTCGCGGTGGTCTCGGTCAGCCAGGTCAACGAGTTCCGGCTGATCCGGAAGTCCGAGATGCAGCTCGGCACGCCGGGCGGCGCGATGGCGGCGCTGACGGGGGCCGACGACGAGGTGTACGACCTCACCCCGCTCGAGTTCGCCGATCGGGTGCGGGCAGTGCAGAAGATCTTCCTCTACCATCCCCCCGAAGAGGCCGCCGCCGGCCGCTGACGCACGCGCACGCCGCCGCGGCTCAGGGGCCGGACGCGCGGCCGCCGCGCAGCGCCGCCGCGACCCAACCGCGAACGCGCGGGCGGGGATCGTCCCGGTGGCGCTCGAGCGCGCGCCGTGCGTCATCGAGTCCCCGCGCCGCCAGCGCGCCGAGCGCGAGAGCGACGAGCCGCTGGTCGGCCAGGCTCTCCTCCAGCACGGGCACCAGGGTGGGATCGCCCAGCTCGACGGCGGCTTCCAGGGCGGCGGTCTGGATCACGTGCTGATACGAGCGCTGCCGAACCGCGGCCGCCACCAGGTCGCGGGCGCCCACCGAATCGAGGCTCGTGGCCGCCGCCACCGCGGCCGCCCGCACCGCGTAGCTGGTGTCCCGCTCGAACGCGCGGCGTGCGAGCTCCGCGGCCCGCGGGCCCCCGACGCCGGCGAGGGCGGCGACCGCCGCCTCACGGACCCGCGCCGAGGTGTCGCGGAGCGCGGTCTCGAGTGCCGGCAGCGCGGTGGCCTGCGGGAACCGGCCGAGCGCCGCCGCGGCCCGGGCGCGCACGGCGGACCAGTCGGCCTCCTGAACCGCCCGGACGAGCGCCTCGCCCGCGAGGGTGTCGGCCGGCCGGGCCGCCAGCTCCCGGATCACCCAGCTCCGGTTCCACACGTCGGGATCGCGGGCGAGCTGGGTGGCGAGCCACGCCGTCGGCTGCTTGAACGTGAGGGTCTTGAGGATCCGGTTGCCGTCGTCGAAGACGACCATCGTCGGCGCGCCCGCCAGCCGGTCCACGGTAACCGTCTCCTCGCGGCGGCCGACCTCGAGCTCCCGCACCACGTCGCCCGCCGCGGTCCCCACCCGCACCGTCACGCTGCACCGGAAGGCTTCCGCCACGCGGAACCGGCGACCCGTGCTGTCGGCGGGCAGCGTGTCGGGCTGGGTCTGGCGGACGCCGAGTGTGAGCGCCCGCGCGGCGGAGTCGTACGCCGCGGTTACGACGAACTCCGGGTGCCCGGCCCCGTACACCCATTGGTCGAAGAACCAGGCGAGGTTCTCGCCGGTGGCCTCGCGGATCGCGTCGCGCAGGTCGTCGCTGGTGGCGTTGCCGAACGCGTGACGGGTGAGATAACGACGCACGCCGGCCCAGAACCGCTCCGGGCCGAGCTGGTACTTGAGCATCCGGAGCACCAGCGACCCCTTCGCGTAGACGTTGTTCGAGCCGAGTGACGCGAGCGGCATGCGGCGCCGGCCGTCGGTCGCGAGGTACTGGCCGTAGTCGTCCAGGTAGAAGTCGTCCTCCGCGCGCCGGCCGAGCTTCGCCTCCCAGTACTGGCCGCTCATGAACTGCGCGAAGCCTTCGTTGAGCCAGTAGTTGGCCCAGTTCTCCGTGGTCACGTAATTGCCGAACCACGAGTGCGCGACCTCGTGCGGCAGCAGCACGCGGCGGTACCAGGGCCGGTCGGCGAAGGCCCGCGCATCGGGCAGCCAGTCCGCGAGCGTGGTGGCGGTGACGTTTTCCATGCCGCCGAAGTAACCGGCCACGGTTACCTGCGCGTAGCGGGGCCAGGGATAGCGCACGCCCGTGAGCCGGGAGTAGACGTCGATGATGTCGGGGGTGGGCGCGAAGACCTGGCGGGCGATGGCGGTGTCCGCGGCGTAGACGTAGCTCTCGACGGGCACACCGCGCCAGCGATCGGCCAGCCGCGCCAGCGGCGCCGCCGCCAGCGAGAGCAGGTAGGTCGAGGCCGGCTGCTCCTGCGCCCAGTGAACGGTGCGAGTCCTCCCCGCGCGCCGGTCGCTCACGCGCCGGCCGTTGGAAACGACCGTGAGCGCGGCGGGAACGGTCGCGATGAGATCCCACGTCGCCTTGTCGTCGGGCGCGGCCTGCGTGGGAATCCAGTTCGGGTTGCCGTCGGTGCCGCCGCCGCTGTACACCTGGCGTCCGCCGCGCTCGTCGCCCGGGATGAAGAACAGCCCGCGGTTGCCGCGCACCCGCCCGCGGTATTCGACGGTGAAGCGCACGGTGTCGCCGAACGCGGCGGGATGCGCCAGCCGCACCACCAGCGTATCCCCCGGCCGCTCGAACCCCAGGATGACACGGCCCGGACCGGTCACCCGCCGCACCTCCAGCAGGCGTCCGGCATCGAGGCGCACCGCGTCGAGCCCGTCCCTGAGCGCCACGCCCGTCGTGGTGACCTTCCCGTTGAACGCGGTCGAGTCCCAATCGAAGTCCGCGACCTCGATCCGCTGATGCAGGAGGTCGTAGCCGCGCGACGGGGTGTCCGCCTCGCTCAGGATCCGCTCCGCGTTCGATTGCGCGACGAGCGGGACTCCGAGCAGGAGCCGGGCCGCGATCAGGGATGATCTCATCTGCTGAACACTAATTCAGCAAGGCGGTGCAGAGGACGCAGCGACTGCGATTCAAACGAACAGTGAGAGCTGCGCGACGGGAGCGAAGGAGTGCCGGTGGTGGCGGGTCGGCCCGAGGAGCCGGAGCCCCTCCTGATGGGCATCGGTGGCGTATCCGGCGTTGGTTTCCCAGGCGTACCCGGGATAGCGCACCGCCAGACGCCGCATGAGCGCGTCCCGCACCGTCTTGGCG
>DASUAH010000315.1:0-12208 GCA_035763885.1 Gemmatimonadales bacterium | reverse complement strand
CGCCCTTGGCGGCGGCGTCGAACGCTTCCGGGGCGGCTTCGATGAGGCGCGCTACCGGAGCGCAAGCAAGCGGCTGTGGGCCTGGCTCGACTCGGTGCGGCCCGCGCTCTGGCGCGGCGGGCGGGCGTATCCGCCCGGGGTCGCGGAGCTGCATCGGCTGTTCGCCAACGGCGAGGTGGACTTCACGATGTCGTACAACCAGAACGAGGTGGTGACCAAGGTCCGGCAGGGGGTCTTTCCGCCTACCGCCCGCGCGCTGCTTCTGCGCGACGGCACCATCGCCAACTCCCACTACGTGGGCATCCCGGTGAACGCGCCGAATCGCGCCGGCGCCATGGTCGTGGCCGACTTTCTCCTCTCGCCGGAGGCGCAGTTGGAGAAGCTCAGGCCCGAGGTGTGGGCCGACGGCAGCGTGCTCGCGACTGGACGTCTTCCTCCCGAATGGGCCGAGCGCTTCCGCGCGCTCGAGCGCGATCCGCGGGCACTGCCCGGCGATTCGCTGGCCAAGTATGCCCGTCCCGAGGTGGCGCCCGAATACCACGAGCGGCTCGCCGCCGACTGGCGCGCCCGGATCCGGAGCGGCCGGTCGTGACGCCCCGCCGCGTCCCGCTCGCCGCGCTGCTCGCCGCCCTCCCCACGCTGGTCGGCGTCGGCTACGCCGCAGCGGCGGCGGTGGGTCTCGCCGGTTACGGGGGCCGCGGCCTCTCACTGGACCGCGTAGTCCGCGTGCTCGGCGAGAGCGCGGTGTGGCGCGGCGTCGCCTTCACGCTCGTCACCGCCGCCGCTGCCACTCTGCTGGCCGGCGCCGCCGCGGTCCTGCTCGCGGTAGCCTTCCGCGGCTCGGCCCCGGGCGACCGGTTGGCGCGCACGCTGGCGGCGCTTCCCCTTCCCATGCCGCACCTCGTCGCGGCCGCGACGTTCGTATTCCTGTTTTCCCAGAGCGGTCTGTTCGCCCGGCTGCTGCATGCGGCCGGCCTGGCAGCGTCGCCCGCCGAGGTTCCGGCCCTGGTGTACGATCGCCTCGGGCTCGGGTTGGTCCTGGCGCTGGCCTGGAAGGAGCTTCCATTCCTCGCGCTCCTCGGGTTCAGCGTCCTCGCCGCCCGGGGCCCCGAGCTGGAGGAGACCGCGCGGAGTCTGGGTGCCGATCCTCGGCAGGTCTTCCGGCACGTGACCTGGCCGATGCTCTGGCGCGGACTCCTGCCCGGCGCGATCGCGGTGTTCACCTTCGTGGCCGGCTCGTACGAGGCGGCGGTCCTGCTCGCCCCGAGTGACCCGCTTGCGCTGCCGCTCCTCACGTACGAGCGCTGGACCGATCCCGATCTCGCGCGCCGCGGCGATGCATTCGTCCTCGTGCTGGTGGGGGTCGCCGTCGCCGCCGCCGCCGTGGTGGTGCACGAGTGGGCGCGAGCGCGCTGGGCGCCGTTCGAGCAATGACGCGCGCCGGCATCGTCCGGTCGGCACTCATCGGGCTGCTGACCGCGGGCCTGGCAGTGCCGCTCGCCCTGCTCGTCGCCGCCTCGATGGCCGATCGGTGGTTCTGGCCCGCGCTCACGCCGGACCGGCTCACGCGCGACGCCTGGGGGTCGCTCCTCGCCGGCGGGCGGCTGGGCGGCGCCGCCGCGACCAGCGTCGCCCTGGCAGCCGCCACCGCCGTGCTCGCGACGGGCCTCGCCCTCCCGCTGGGCCGGGCACTCGCGCGGCTTCGCGGCTGGCGCCGCGGCCTCGGAGCGGCGGCGGCGTTCCTGCCCATCGCCGTGCCGCCGATCGCGCTGGCCACGGGCCTCCAGCTCTCCCTGCTGTCGATGGGGCTCGGCGGCAGCTTCGCCGGCGTCCTGCTGGCGCACACGGTGCCAGCGCTGGGGTACGCCTCGCTCTACTTCCTGGGGCTGTTCGCGCTGCTCGATCCCCGGATCGAGGACGAGGCACGCTCCCTCGGGGCGCCGCGCGTCGAGGTCTGGCGACGGGTGCTGATCCCCATGCTGCGTCGCCCCATCGCCGAGGCGCTGGCGCTGGCGTTCCTGGTGTCCTGGGCGCAGGTCCCGCTGACCTTGCTGATCGGCGGCGGAGCGGTGCGGACGCTGCCGGTGGAAGTGCTCGCGTTCGTACGCGCCGGCCAGGACCGCTACGCCGCCACCGGCGCGCTGCTGCTCCTGGCCCCCGGGATCGCGGCGCTCGCGCTGGGGCTCAGCGCCCGGCGCGCGGAGGCCGCGCCGCTATGACGGCGCCCGCGCTCCGGGTCGAGGGACTCGCGGTGCCGTTCGGCGAGCAGGCGGGGCTCACCGGGGTGGCGTTCGAGGTCGGTCCGGCGGAGCGGCTGGCGGTCGTGGGCGGATCCGGAGCGGGCAAGACCACGCTGCTCCGCGCCATCGCGGGGCTGAGCCCGGTGGGGGCCGGCCGGGTCGTGATCGGCGGCCACGATGTGACCGCGCTGCCGGCCGAGCGCCGTGACGCCGTGTACCTGCATCAGAGCCCGCTGCTCTTCCCTCACCTCACCGCCGGCGAGAACGTCGCGTTCCCGCTCCGCGTCCGGCGCGTGCCGCAAGCCGAGATCGTCGCGCGGGTGCGCGACGCGTTGGCCGCGGTCAGGCTCGACGGCTTCGCTGCCCGCGCGCCCCGCACGCTGAGCGGGGGCCAGCGGCACCGCGTAGCGCTGGCCCGCGCCGTCGTGTCCCGCCCCGCCGTCCTGCTGCTCGACGAGCCGTTGTCCGCGCTCGATCCCGCGCTGCGAGAGGAAGTGCGGGAGTCGCTCCTCGCGCTGCAGCGGGCGTACCGCCCCGCGCTCGTGATGGTCACCCATGACCTCGACGACGCCGGGCTCCTCGGCGACCGGATCGGCGTGCTGCTCGGGGGGCGCCTCGCCCAGCTCGCGCGGCCGGAGGAACTGTTCGCTCGGCCAGCCACGCTGGCCGTTGCCCGCTTGCTCGGCATTCCCAACGTCCTGCCCGGCATCGTCCGTCCGGGAAACCGATTCGAGTCCCCGCTGGGAACGGTGGCATTGCATGGCGCGCTGGCCGGGGTGGCGGTCGGCCCGGCGGTCGCGGTGTTTCGCCCCGACGCGGCAGCGCCGGCGCCGGACGGACCGCTCTCTGCCCGCGTCACCGCAGTGCGGCACCGGGCCCGGGAAACGACGATCCTCGCCACCGGCGCGGCGGTCCAGGTGGAGCTCCCGACCGGGTCGGACGGGGTACCGGCGATGGGCACGCTGGTCCGATTCGGGCTCCGCGCCACAGCGGTCTCGGTGTTTCCCGGGGACTGACGCGGGCGGCCCGCAGCTTGCTGCATCCCGTTGCGCTTTCGGGCGCCCCGCGAGCCAGCATGCAAGGCCCGGGCGCCTTGTGTGCCGTTCCGCCAAGTGGTAGCTTAAGTCGTTCAGCGACAAAGTATTTCAACGGTCTCTCTCTTCCCCAGACCGAGCCGAGGCACCGTGGATACCCAGACGCTCCAACAGGTCGCGCTGTTCGAGAAATGCAAGCAGTTCACGCGCGCCCGCGAGATTCAGGCGGCTGGACTGTACCCGTACTTCAAGCCGATTTCCGAGTCCGAGGACACGGTTGTCGTCATTGAGGGTCAGAAGCGGATCATGCTGGGGTCCAACAACTACCTTGGCCTGACCCACCATCCGAAGGTGCTCGAGGCGGCATCGCGTGCGCTGAGCCGGTACGGATCCGGCTGCACCGGCAGCCGGTTCCTCAATGGCTCCCTCGATCTGCACGAGCAGCTGGAGCGCGCCCTGGCCGAGTTCCTGGGCAAGGAGTCGTGCCTCGTCTTCTCCACCGGCTATCAGGCCAACCTTGGCCTCATCTCGGGGCTCGTCGGCCGCAACGACGTGGTCTTCCTCGACAAGCTCGACCACGCGTCCATCGTGGACGGCGCCAAGATGGCGTTCGGCGAGACGGAGCGATTCAACCACGGCGACCTCGCCGGGCTGGAGCGCAAGCTGGCCCGCGTCGCCGGCGAGTGCGGAACGATGATCGTGGTGGACGGTGTCTACTCGATGGAAGGGGACATCGCCGACGTGCCGGGACTGGTTCGCGTCGCCCGGAAGCACGGGGCGGCGCTGGCGGTGGACGACGCCCACTCGGTCGGCGTGCTGGGTCCCAACGGCGACGGCACCGCGGCCCACTTCGGCATGGTGGACGACGTGGACATCATCGCGGGCACGTTCTCGAAGTCGCTTGCTTCCATCGGCGGCTTCGTGACCGCGTCGGAGAACATCATCCACTATCTCCGGCACCACAGCCGGCCGCTCATGTTCACGGCATCGCTCCCGCCGGCCAATACCGCGGGCGTCCTCGCCGCGCTGGAGGTGCTGCAGCGGGAGCCGGCGCGCCGGGAGCAGCTCTGGGCCAACACCCGGCGGCTGCACGAGGGCTTCCGGAGCCTCGGGTTCGAGATCGGCCCCACCGAGACGCCGATCGTGCCGGTGCTCATCGGCCCGATGGAGAAGACCTTCCTGTTCTGGCGCAAGCTGTTCGACGCGGGCGTGTTCACCAATCCGGTGGCGCCTCCGGCCGTCGCGCCGAGCCAGTGCCGGCTCCGCACCAGCCTGATGGCCACACACACGTTCGACCAGATCGACTACGCGCTGGACACCTTCGCCCGGATCGGCCGCGAGCTGGAGGTCATCTGATCCCACCGGTGCGCGTCACACCGGCGCGCAGCGCGCAGGACGTCAAGCGGTTCATCGACCTCCCCTATCGACTCCACGCGCGGGACCCGAACTGGGTCCCGCCGCTGCGTCGGGACGTGGCGACGCTGCTCTCCCGCACGAAGAATCCCTTCTTCGATCACGGCGAGGCGGAGTATTTCCTGGCCGAACGGGACGGCCGCGTGGCCGGACGCATCGCCGCCATCCACAACCGCCTGCACAACGAGACCCATGCCGACCGGGTCGGCTTCTTCGGCTTCTTCGAGTCGGAGGACGATCAGGCCGTAGCCGACGCGCTCTTCGCCGCCGCGGCCGACTGGCTCCGATCGCGCGGTCTCGGCACCATGCGGGGGCCGGCCTCGTTCTCGGTGAACGACGAGTGCGGCCTGCTGGTCGAAGGGTTCGAGACGCCGCCCACGATCATGATGCCCCACAATCCGCCGTATTATTCCCGTTTGATCGAGGCGGCGGGCTTCGTGAAGGCAAAGGATCTGTGGTGCTTCGAGGGCTACCAGCCCCGTGGCGAGATCGGCGAGCGGATCCGCCGGGGGATCGAGCTCGTCGCGCGCCGCACCGGCGTCAGCCTGCGCCCGCTGAGCATGCGCCGGTTCGACGAGGACGTGGCCCGGATCAAGGAGCTGTACAACCGGAACTGGGAGAAGAATTGGGGCTTCGTCCCCATGACCGAGCGCGAGCTGGATCACCTCGCCGAGCAGTTCAAGCCCGTGGTCGTGCCGGATCTGGTGTTCTTCGCGGAGAAGGACGGACAGACCATCGGGTTCGCGATCTGCCTCCCCGACCTCAACGTTCCGCTTCGCCGCAATCGGTCGGGGGCCTTCCTGCCGGGCCTCGTCCGGGTGCTGTGGGGGCTGAAGACCAAGCGAATCGGACGGCTCCGGGTGCTTCTGCTCGGTCTCCTGCCGGAGTACCGGGGCAAGGGCATCGACGCGATGATGTACCAGCGGGTGTGGCAGAAAGCGCTGGAGTACCACATCACCTGGGGCGAGGCGGGCTGGATCCTCGAGGACAACACCGCGATGACGCAGGGGATGGTCAAGATCGGCTGGCGGCACCACAAGACCTACCGGCTGTACGACCGCCCGGTATGAGAGTGCTGGTCACCGGCGCCACCGGTTTCGTCGGCAGCCATCTGGTGGAGGCGCTTCGTC
This sequence comes from Gemmatimonadales bacterium, assembly GCA_035763885.1. GTDB lineage: Bacteria > Gemmatimonadota > Gemmatimonadetes > Gemmatimonadales > GWC2-71-9 > DASQPE01. The sequence continues at coordinate 6,391 of DASUAH010000315.1, read as the reverse complement.
GCCGGGGCGATGACGTCGCGGCGCTCGTGCGCTCCCCCGGCAAGGCGGCCGCCCTGGCTGCCCTCGGGGTCCAGCAGGTCCGCGGCACGCTCGACGACTCGGCGGCGCTCGCGCACGGGGTCCAGGACCGTGACGTCGTATTCCACCTGGCCGGCCTCACCGCGGCGCGGGACGAGGCCGAGTTCGTCCGCTGCAACCGCGACGGCACCGCCCGGTTGCTCGAGGCGGCGGAGCGCGCCGGAGTGCGGCGTTTCGTGCTGGTGTCCTCCCTCGCGGCCGCCGGCCCGGCGCAGCCCGGCCGGCCGCTCAGGGGGGACGAGCCGCCCCGGCCGGTGACCGCCTACGGCCGGAGCAAACTGGCCGGCGAGGAGGTCGTCCGGGCGAGCCGGGTGCCGTGGACGATTGTCCGGCCCCCGATGGTATACGGTCCGCGGGACCGCGAGGTGCTCAGGGTGTTTCGGCTGGCGCGGATCGGCTTCGCGCCCGTGTTCGGCGATGGCACGCAGGAGCTGTCCGCCGTACACGGCGCCGATCTGGCGGCGGCACTCCTGGCGGCGGCCGCGGCGCCGGTCGCGTGCAGGCGGATCTACCATGCCTGCCATCCGGAGGTGTTCACGAGCCTCGAGTTCATCCGCGCGGTGGGGCGGACGCTGGGCCGGCGGGTTACCGCCGTGCGGATCCCCCCGGCCGTCGGGCGGCTCGCTCTCGCGGGTACGGGAGCCGCGGCTCGCGCGGCCGGCCGCGCCACCATCCTGACCCGAGACAAGGCGAACGAGTTCTTCCAGCCGGCCTGGACCGGCGACCCGTCGGCGCTGGCGGGGGACACCGGGTGGCGGGCGGACCACGACCTCACAGCTGGGCTGGCCGACACCTGGCGCTGGTACCAGGAGGCCGGATGGCTGTAGCGAGCGGCGCACAGGAGTCGGTCGCGCTCGCCATCCGGCGACGGCTGCCGCTCAGGGCCGTGGACCTGCTGCTCCTGGCCTATCTCGCCTTTACCTCGCTGGTCGCCCTCGCCCGCGCGGACGCGATGAGGGGCTGGCGCTGGCTGCTGGCCGCGAACGGGCTCACCGCCGTCCTGATCCTGCTGCTGGCGCGCAGCAAGCTGGGCCGATTCGGCCGGACGCTGCGGGAGATCTATCCCCTGCTGCTGCTCGCCTCGCTGTATGGCGCGCTGGACCTGCTCAGCAGCGCCGGCGGCGTGGTGGTGTACGACGCCGCCGTCCGCGGATGGGAGGCTGTGCTGTTCGGAGGACAGCCGAGCCGGGACTGGTGGCAGCGTTCACCGAGCGCGTTCTGGTCCACGGTGCTGCACGGGGCCTACTTCTCGTACTACGTGATCGTCGCGACGCCTCCTCTCGTGCTGCTCGTCCGCCGGGACCTCCCAGGGCTCCGCCGCTTCGTCCTCGCCGTGATGGCGACGTTCGTCTTCTGCTACGTCTGGTTCGTGCTCTATCCGGTGGCGGGGCCGTATTACGAGTTTCCGCGCCCGACCGGAGTGTTCGTGGACAACGCGATGGCCAGGCTGGTGTACGCGACGCTCGCGGCGGGAAGCTCCTACGGTGCGGCTTTTCCGTCGTCGCATGTGGCCGCCAGCGTCGCCGCAACGATCACCGCCTGGCGCGCCTCGCGCAGGCTCGGCCTGGCGCTCATACCGCCGACCGCACTGCTCACGGTGGGCGTCGTCTACTGTCAGATGCACTATGCAGTGGATGCTGTGGCGGGCCTCGTCGTGGGGGCCGCGATCGCCGCCCTGGTGAGCGCCAGGCGCTAGGCGGGGAAATGCACGCGGGGGCCCGGTCCTTGACCGGAACCCCCGCGCACCGCTCAACCCTCGCCGCTTACTGAATCGTGATCTCCCCCTTCATGCCCAGCGCGTGGTGCGGAGCGCAGAACATCTTGTAGAGGCCGGCGGGTGCGCCTGCAAAGGAGAGCTCGTACGTCTCGCCTTCGACCTTCATCGACTCGCTGACGATGCTGCCCCCCTTCTCCGGAGGAGCGACCGCGAGCGCCTTGATCGCCGGCGGAACGTTCGCCGGAATGCTGTCGGGGTAGAACTGGACGTTGTGCGCCCCGCCGCTCACGCTCACGAACTTGATCACGTCACCCGACTTGATGGTGAGCGTGGCGGGGACATACTTATAGGCGGTCGTCCCCTCGAGCACCATGGTCACGGTGTGCGTGGTGCCCCCGGCGGCCGGTGCCGCGGCCTCTCCGCCGGCCGGAGCGGGCGGCGTCGTTGTGGGTTGCTCCTCTGCCTTCTTCTCGCCGCCGCAGGCCGCCAGCACGATGGCCAGACCCGCCGCCAAGGAAGTGATGCGCATCGCTCCTCTGCCTCCAAGGTGTGAACACCAGATGCTTGTGAACCGTTTCACAAGCTCCGCCGAGCAGCCGTGAATCTGGCATCCCCCCGAACGGCCGGCAAGTCCCGCCGTCACGCGCTGCCACCCTGCAGCAGGCTCGGCCCCCACTGCCAGCGCCTCCCGGTCATCCTTCGTGTCGGATCGCTGGACGAGGGGCCCACGTCGCTGGACCATGAGGCGACCTGGCTGCTGGGTCACACCGCGCATATCGCCTTCGGCGAGCTCTGGGAAGGAGACGGCGACCTCTACCTCGATGCCACGCTCCACGTGCCGTGCCGCTATCTCCAAACGCACGGCGGACATGCGCGCTGTGCCGCACACGGGTTCGCCGGTCGCGCCCCCGCCGCGACTCCCCCGCCGGTGCAGCCGCGGCGGCTCGGGGGAAACCGCTTCCTGGTCGTCGACGCTATGCGGACGGCGATTCGCGATCTGCGGCCTCCACGCGGTGCGCTCCCGGTCCTGAACGGGGACGCGGGCGGGGGCGGGGACGGAGGCGGGGCCGACAATCCCTGCGCCGTCGCTCCCTGCCGCACCGCCGACAACGTCCGGGGAGCCGCATGCTGCCGGGACCTGCAGGTCGAGATCATGTGCACCCGGCGCCAGACCCGGCTCGAAGCACTGGTGCGAGCGCGCCAATCGCCGTATCTCTGCAAGGTGACGCGGCCCGGGGATTACTCGATCGAGGCCGAGCTGATCTCGGCCTGTGCGTATCTTGCCGATGACGGCATCGCCTGCGCTCTGCACGGCCGGTCCCGTGGGGACGGCCGTCCCGCCAAGCCCGACCTGTGCAGCGACTGGCCGCCGAAGGGCAAGGGACTGCACCCGGGCTGCGTGTTCGGCCCGACGCGACGGACGCGATGATGCACGCGCGTTTCGAAGTGGCGGATGTGCAAGTCAGACCGGCCGTAAGCGTCACTTGGACGACACCCCGGCGGCGGCCGCCACGTGGGTGCTCCTGCCGGCTCCGGAGCCGGGAGACGACAGGTTGAGCGACGACTTCGAATCGCTGTACGCGTCCACGTACACCGCGGTGGTCCGGTTCCTGTACCGAAAGGTCTGGGACGCGGAGCGCGCCGAGGACCTGGCACAGGAAGTATTCGTCCGGGCGCTGACCCATCGCCCGGACAAGCCGCGCGCGTGGCTGTTCGCCGTCGCAGCCAATCTGGCGCGCGACGAGGCGCGGGCGGCCGTGCGCCGCAAGCGCCATCTCACGCTGCTCAAGGCCGACCCGGTGGCGCAGCCGCCGTACGAGCCGTCGGTAGAGGAGCGGATGGAGCGCGAGGAGGAACTAACGCACCTCCAGGACGCGCTCGGTGCACTGTCAGCCCGCGACCGCGAGATTCTCCTGCTCTGGGACGCGGGGCTGAGCTACCCGGAGATCGCGACGCACACCGGGCTGGCGGTGGGCGCCGTGGGAACGACGCTGGCGCGGGCCCGCAAACGGCTGGTCGCGGTGCACGATCGGCAGCACGGACGAGAGCATGCCGCACATTCCTGAGGAAGAGCTGCACGCGTATCTCGATCAGGCGCTCGATCGGCTTCGCTGCGTCGAGATCGAGAGCCACCTGGCCGAATGCACGGGGTGCCGGGACGCGCGGGACGGGATCGCCGCCCTGCGCGACCGCACTACGGCACTCCTGGCCCGGCTGGCGCCGCGTCGCACCGCTGCCCCGTCCTACGCCGAGATCCGGCGCCGGGCGCAGGCGCGGGTGAGACAGCGGGAGCGGGTGCTGCAGCGCCTCGCCTGGGCGGCGAGCGTCGTGCTTGCACTCGGCATCGGATGGACGGCGAGCGCGCTCTATCGCGCGCCCGCCACCCGCGTCGCGCTCGAGCCCGTCGCCGCGCCCGCGGCGCCCGCAATGCCGGCGCCGGCCGAAGCTCCCGCCCCGGAGGTGCCGCTGCCGGAGCCGAACGTCGCGGCCCCTCCGGCGCCGAGGGTGGACGTGGCTCCGGAGGCGGCCGCACCCAAGCCGGCCCCCGTCGCGAGCGCCCCACTTGTGCCGACACCCCTACCGGCCGGCGACGCGTGGCGCACGGTGACCTGGCACCCGGCGCGCTCCGCGCCGCGAGAGTCCACCCCGGCAGATGCACCGCCGATCGCCGCCGAGGAGCGGGCAGCCGACTCGACCCCGCGGGGAGGCGTCACGACGCGGCAGCTCGCCTCGGGCGAAGTGATCCGCGCGTTCGAGGGCGCTGCGACCGACGTGTCCTCGCTGCTGAGCGGCGGGCCCTCCGGCAGCCAGCCCGCCGCCCGCGCGCCGAGCACGGCACCGCCTCCGGCCGATGCGGGCGGCTCGCTCGCCTATCGCCGGGGCGGCTCGCCCGGTGGCACCAGCGTAGTACCTAGCGACTCGCTGCGCGCCATGATGCGGCGGCTGAACCTGATGCTGAGGGTGCGGTAGGCCGGCGCGCTCTCCGCTCCCTGCGTGCGGCGATGCGAAAAGAGCCTCCGGGGTCCCTGGACACCGGAGGCTCTCTGGCAGCGGGGCGCTTACCGGCCGCCCCGCCTCCGCTCCAGATCCTCCTCGTGCACGTAATCCCGGTCCGCGTCCTCGTGGTCGAAGATCTCGATGCCGTGGTGGCCGATTTCCCGGTGCAGCGTGATTTCCGCGAGCCGCGGCGAGACCATCGGGAAGGTCCGGGCAAAGAGGGCGTAGACCAGGAGGTAGAGCCCCGCGAACAGCAGCGTCGGCCCGAGCTCGGCTACGCCGAACGCCGGTCCCTCGAGGGCGGTCACGGACGGCACGACCAGCAGATAGCGCTCGAGCCAGAGCGCCGTCAGGCTCACCGCGGCGAAGAACGCCAGGGTCACCCGGGTCTTCTTCGGCGCCACGCCGATCAGGCCGACGAACGGCACCACGAACATCCCGAGGAAGACCGCGCGCGCCACCGGAACCCAGTCGCCCCACAGCCGGCTGAACACGAAGCCGGTCTCCTCCGGCAGGTTGCCGTACCAGATCACCTGGAACTGGGCCCACATGAGGTAGGTCCAGAAGACGGTGAAGCCGAAGCAGAGCTTGCCCAGATCGTGGCGCTGCTTTGGCGAGATCAGGTCGGCCACCCCGAGATGCTTCCCGCCGTGGATCATGAGCAACGCGAGCAGCATGTGGGCGCCGAGGAACGAGCCCATGAAGTACCAGCCGCCGAACAGGTTGGAGTACCAGTGCGGCTGCAGCGCCATCATCCCGTCGAACGCGACGAGGGTGAACACGATCGCGTACAGCACCACGTAGGTGGGAGCGAGCCGGCGGAGCCGGCGCTCGTTCGCCTCGATCGATCCCTCGGACCCGTCGAACCCGGCGGCCATCCGCTCGTACACCGCCCGGCGGCGTCCGGGCACCGCGCCGCGGGCGGCGAACATGTCGGGCACCAGATCGGCCCGGACCAGAAGCCAGCCGACCCAGTACAGCGCCGCCAGCCCCAGGAACAGCCGCCCGAACATCACCCCGTGCGAGAGCCACAGCGCCTTGCCGTGCTGCAACGTGTGGAGCTGCTCCGCCATGCGGCCGTAGATGTGGGGATAGCCGGCGGTGAAGATGACCACGACCCCGAGCAGCGAAACCGGCAGGAACGCGACCGAGGCCTCGGCGAAGCGGAGCACGAGCCCCGACCAGCGCGCGTTGGTGATCTTGTGCACCGCGGCGATGGCGACGCTGCCGCCCGCGAGCCCGGTGAAGTACACCCAGTTCACCTGGAAGAGGTGCCACGCCCGGTGGCCCGACTCCTCGGCGCCCAGCGCACGGAGGAACAGGATGGCGCCGAACCCGGCGAGCCCGGCACCGACACCCAGGAAGAGATCGTACCGGCCCGCGACCGATCGGGCGACCAGGCGGGCGCGGAGCCTCGCGGTCTCCATCACGGGCCTCCGGCGGCGGCGGCCGCCCCCTGCAGCGCCCGCACGTGGTTGACGATCGCCCAGCGGTCGCGCGGATCCCAGACCTTGTCGCCGTAGCGCGGCATCAGCCCGCGCCCGTACCGGACGATGCTGTAGAGGTACCCGTCGCTGAAGCCCCGCGCGCGGTCGGAGA
>DASUAH010000314.1:0-3337 GCA_035763885.1 Gemmatimonadales bacterium | reverse complement strand
CGCTCGGCGGCGCCCGCACCCACACCGAGCTGAGCGCCGTCGCGCACTACCGCGTGGCGAACGACGCCGAGTGCCTGCAGCGCATCCGGCACTACATCGGACGACTGCCCCGGCACGAGGGGATGCAGCATCGGCTGCTGCCGGCGCGGCCCCCGGCTCGCCCCCCGGCCGACCTCTACGGGATCCTGCCGCAGGATCACCGCATGTCGTATGACATGCGGCACCTGCTCGCGTGCCTGCTCGACGACGGCGTGCTCGACGAGTTCCAGCCCGACCTCGCGAAGGAGATGATCTGCGGACACGCCCGCATCGAGGGGTGGCCCGTCGCGCTCATCGCCAACCAGCGCGGGGTCGTCAAGGGGCGTCCGGGCGAGCGCCCCAGGTTCGGCGGGATCATCTATGCCGAGAGCGCGGAGAAGGTCGCGTACTTCATCGAGACGGCGAGCCGGGAGCGCCTGCCGCTCCTGTTCGTGCAGGACGTGAGCGGGTTCATGGTCGGGCCGGAGGCCGAGCAGGAGGGGATCATCCGGGCCGGCGCGCGCTGGGTCGAGGCGATGGCGACCGCGGTGGTGCCGAAGCTCGTGCTCACCGTCAATCACGCCTCGGGCGCGGGGTACTACGCGATGGCGGGGCAGGGATTCGACCCCGATTTCATCCTGTCCTGGCCCACCGGCCGCATGGGGGTCATGGAGGGGGAGTCCGCGGTGATGGCCGTGCATGGGCCCGATGTCGAGAAGGCGCAGCAATCCGGGCGGCCGCTTCCGCCCCAGAAGCAGGCCGCCATCGAGACGATGCGCGCCGATTACGAGCACCAGCTCGATGCCCGCTTCGCCGCGGCCCGCGGGTTCGTCGATGCCATCGTCGCGCCCGAGGACACGCGGGACCAGCTCGCATTCCTGCTGCGCGTCAGCGCCAACTATGGCGGCCCCCACGTCGGGCCCTTCGTGCTCCCGCCGCTCGATGCCGCGTCCCGTTAGCGAGGTCGTTCTGGTGCTGGCACTCGCCGCCTGTGCCTCCCGGACTCCCGACACTCCGCCTCCCTCGCCGACGGGTCCCGCCGCGCCCGAGGCGCCCGAGCCGGCCCGCCCCAAGCCGCCGCCCAACATCGATCCCGCCCCGCGCGAGCGTCCGGACGTGGTGATCACGCCGGAGCCCGCACGCCCCAGGCGGCGCGTCGCGCCGCCCGAGGTGGCCCGGGAGCGCGACTGGCTCGCGCTCGGTGCCACGGGCGCGGCCGCCTTCCGCCAGGCGCACCCCGCCTGGGACGGGCGCGGCGTGCTGATCGCGATTCTCGACAGCGGCATCGACCCCAGCGTCGCCGGGCTCGGCGTCACCAGTACCGGCGAGCGGAAGGTCCTCGATCTGCGGGAGTTCTCCGGCGAGGGCTCTGTGGCGCTCGCGCGGGTGACCCCGCACAGCGACACGGTCGTGGTCGCGGGGCGCCCGCTGGCCGGGTTCGGCCGGGTCGCCGCGCTCGATGCCGATGGCCCCTGGTGGGGCGGCGTGGTGCGCGAGATCCCGCTCGGCGCGCCGCCGGCCGCGGACCTCGACGGCGACGGCGCCGTGGACGACACCCTGGCCGTCGTGGTCGCGCGGGCGAGCGACGGGTGGGTGCTCTTCGCCGATACCGACGGCAACGGGTCGCTCGCCGGCGAGGCGCCGGTACGCGACTACCTCGTCGCGGGGGAGACCTTCGGGTGGGCCGGCCGCGGCCGCACGCCGCCGGTGGCGATCGGCGCGAACTTCTCGCAGCGTGGCGCGGAGCCGGCGCTCGATCTCGTCTTCGACACGTTCGGGCACGGCACCTTCGTCGCGGGCGTCGCGGCGGGCCACGCGATCTACGGCGTCGAGGGGCTGGACGGGGTCGCGCCCGGCGCGCAGCTCCTGGGCCTCAAGATCGCCAACAACGCCCACGGCGGGATCTCCACCACCGGCGCCATCCTGCGGGCGATGGACTACGCGATCCGGTTCGCCGAGCGCCGCCGCTTGCCGCTCGTGCTCAACCTCAGCTTCGGCGTGGGCAACGAGCGCGAGGGCGCGGCGCGCATCGACGCCCTGGTCGATTCGGTGCTCGGCGCGCACCCCGAGCTCGTGATGGTGGTGAGCGCCGGCAACGACGGGCCCGGCCTCTCGACGGTCGGCTTTCCCGCGTCGGCCCGGCGAGCGCTCACCGTCGGGGCCACCCATCCCGGCGTGTTCGTGCGTTCCCCCGGGGGAGGCACGGGCGACCAGATCGCCGTGTTCAGCGCCCGGGGGGGCGAGCTCGCCAAGCCGGACCTGATCGCGCCCGGCGTGGCCTATTCGACGACGCCTCGGTACGACACCGGCGACGAGATCAAGCAGGGCCCGAGCTTCTCGGCCCCGCACGTGTCCGGGCTCGTGGCGCTGCTGCGCTCCGCCCTCGCCCAGGGCGGCCGCGCCGCCGACGCGCAGGCGATCAAGCAGGCGCTGATGGTCACCGCACGTCCGCAGGACGAGGCCGGGTTCGTCGAGGAGGGGACCGGTCAGCCGGACGTCGAGGGCGCCTGGCGCTGGTTGGAGGGGACCCGGTCGGTGCCCGAGGTGTCGGTCCGGGTGCCGGGGCGCGACGGGGTCACCGCGGCGTACCGCCCCCGCGGGCTCGCGTCCGCCGCCGATACGCTGCAGCGGTTCGAGCTGGCGCGGCCGGCCGGCGCCGCTCCGGCCACCTTCAACCTCCGCTCGAGCGCCCCATGGCTCAGGGCCCCCCGCAACGTGAGCGTGGGGCCCGGGCCATCCCCGGTCACCCTGCGGTACGATGCGGCGCTCCTCCGCGCGCCAGGCGTGTACACGGCGACGGTGAGCGGGTGGACGTCCGATACCACCGCGGGCCCCGCGTTCCGGCTGGTCAACACGGTGGTGGTGCCGCACCCGGGCAGCGGCGGCGAGCTGCTCGCGTCGGTGAGGCTCGAGCCCGGCACCACCCGCCGCGCGTTCTTCCATGCCGACAGCGGCCGCCCGTTCGTCGTCCGCGTGTCGACCTGGAGCCCGCTTCAGGCCGCCATCGCGGCGCTCCATGAGCCGGGTGGGATGCCGTTCCGCGACGGCGGCCAGCTCCAGGCCGGCGCCGATAGCGGGGCTGCGATCTTCCGGGTCGATGCCCGCGACGTCGTGGGAGGCGTGTACGAGGCGGATGCCGCCGGGCTTCCCTTCGGCGGCGCCACCGTCTCCATCCGGGTGGACCATGCCCCGTTCCGGCTCTTCGGTGAGGCGCAGGAAGGCAGGCTGGTGACCCTGCTCCAGAGCCTCGTGCGGGAGCCGGTAGAGGTGGACATCCGCGCGGTCCTGGGCGGGGCTGAGCGGCGCGATGCGATCGCCG
>DASUAH010000313.1:0-7364 GCA_035763885.1 Gemmatimonadales bacterium | reverse complement strand
CATCCGACCGGCGCGCAGCGCGCGGCCAAGATCCTCTCCTGCCTGCCCGACGGGATCGACGCGCCCAGGGCCGAGGGCGCCCGTGCCGACGCACCGGCCACGGTGGACGCGGCGCTCCCCATGTAGCGGTCGGGCGACACGGCATTGGCACCGACGCCGGCGCGCTCGCGGCCGGCGCTCAGTCGTCGAGCACCTCGCGCACCTTCCGGGCGAGCTCCCGCGCGGTGAACGGCGGTGATGTCCTCCAGCACGCCCAGCGTCCCGACGACCCGGCCGTGGGCCTCCCGAAGCGGCGCGAACGAGAGCCGGATCGGCAGCGGGGAGCCGTCCTTGCGGTGGCGCACCGTCTCGAGGCCCTGCGCCGGCTCGCCTCGCACGTGCTTCCCGCGCAACTCGGCGAACTCCGCGGCATACTCCGGCGGTACGTACGGGAGTGGGCCCCCGATCACCTCGGCTGCCCGCCAGCCGAAGATCCGCTCGGCCGCGGGGTTCCATACGGTGCAGCGACCCTCGGCATCCAGCGCCACGATCGCGAGGGGACAGGCGGCGAACATCGCCTGCTGCGATTCGACCGCCTCCCGGAGCGCGCGCGCGCCGAGCTCGCGCTCGCCGATCGCCGCACCCACCAGCAGCCCGGCCGGAACCGTGATCAGGATCAGGACCTGGAATGCCGCCGTGGTCGCGGCAACGTCCGCTCCGGCGAGGGGACCGATCCCGCACCACGTGGCCCCGGTCAGCACGGCGATGGTGACGGTGCTCGCCAGAGTCGCCCCGCGCAATCCGTGGCGCACCGCGCAGAGCAGGATCGGGAGCACCAGGATCCCGGGCCGCTCGAAATCCGTGACTACCATCAGCCACGTTGCCGCCGCGGCGATGGCGAGGGCCAGGACCAGCTCGAGCCGACGGCGCCGGGTGAGCGCGACCGCCGCGGCCCGGCTGCTCCAGCTCAGAATCAGCGGCGCGCAGACCAGGACCCCGAGCACGTCCTCGACCCACCAGGTCCATCCGCGCTCGAGCGCTCCGGCCGGCGAAGCGCCCGCGAACAGGCGGAACGTGGAGGCCGCGACCGTCGCCGCGATCGTGGCGGCGATGGCCGATCCGACGACCGCCACCAGCGTGACGTCGGTGAGCCGGGGCAGCCCCGGCTCGAATCCCGGAATGCGGCGCAGGGCCGCCGCAGCGCAGACGGCGGCGAGGGCGTTGCCGAGCCCGACGCCGATCGACACGACGGGACTGACCCCCTCGCTCAGCGCGGCGAGCGCCGTACCCACGGCCACCGCCGGCCAGAGGCGGGTTCCGCCCAGCAGCAGCGCGGCCAGCGCCACACCGGCCGCCGGCCAGATCCCGCGGTGGCTCTGGGCCACCAGCAATCCAAGCTGCGCGACCGCGAAGTACGCGGTCGCGACCAGCACCAATCGGATCCAGGAGCGTCGGAGGAATGCCTTCAGCACGCCACCCTGTCCGGACGCGACCGGGCCCCGCGGGGGGCCGCGGGATATCCGGTGCGCCATCTGCATGAACTGAGGGGGTACTGAAGTGTGGCCGGCCGTGCGGCCGACGGCAACTGGTCAGCCGTGCCCCACGGCGGTCGGGGCCGGGCGGAGCACCGCCTCCACCTCGGCACACCAGGCCTCATAGGCCCGCTCGAACTTCCCGACCAGCTCCGCAAACGCGCAGCCGCCCTGCGGTATCCGCGCCAGATTCGCGAGCGAGGCCTGCTGGAAGTCGAGCAGCTCGGCGAGCGCCCACAGGCAATCGGCGTCCGGCGGGGCGACCTGGTCGGATCGGGCCACCGCGTCGCGGTCGGCACGGAACGCGGGTGCGAACTCCTGCGTCAGAAACCGCGCCGCGCTCAGCCGGTCCCAGACGCCCGAGGTGGGGGTACAGGTCGGCTGCAGCGCCCGGCGCAGACGGGGCAAGAGCTTGTGGTGGGCCTCCTCGATTTCCCGGAGCGTCACCGTCGAGGGCGTCATGGGTTCCCTCCCTTCCTCGAGACGGCGTGCCGGTTCCAGCCGATCGCCGCGTAGATCGGGCAGTGCCCCGTGAGCCCGGTGCCGAGGGGGACGAGTCCGATGAGCGTGAGATAGCGCCAGGGCGCGGGGAGCGCGCCGTAGAGGCCGAGCAGCAGGACGCCGACGACGATCCGCAGGAAGCGTTCGGCTTTGACGATGTTGGTGACCATATCGGGCCTCCTCCGGATCACAGCGGGATCGTGAGAACGGCGCAGGGTGCCAGATGGGCGAGGCGGCGCGCCACGCTGCCGGCCTCGATCACCGCGGGCGGTCCCCCCCGGTGGAATCCGACGACGAGGACGTCCGGCAGGGACTCCTTCACGTCTGAGAGGATCTCCTGCACGATGTCTCCCCGGCGCGTCCGCAGGGTGGCCGGTCCGTTCTGCAGCTCGCGCTCGAGCTTGAGCGTCCGGCCCGCCCGCACCGTGCTCGCCAGCTCGGGCGGCTCATCCTCGCGGATCGGTTCCACGGTCACCGCGGCCACCTCGGCGCCGAGCGCCGCGGCGAAGGTCTGGGCGGCGCCCAGCACGGTCCGTCCGCGGTCGGTCCCATCCAGCGCCACCAGCAGCCAGCGCGGCACGCCCAGCGGTCCGGGCACGAACAGACAGGGCACCCGGCTCCGCCGCGCCACGGCGTCGGCCGTGTCGCCGCCCACGAGCCGGATCGCCTGCGAGCGCTGCTTCCGGCCCAGCACGACCAGGCTCGCGGCCTGCTCTTCCGCGAAGCGCGGGATCTCGACCGAGGGGAGCCCCAGCCCCCCGACCAGCTGGGGCGGCCGCGCGCCCGGGTGCCGGGCCATCTCGGCGTCGAGCCAGCGCTCGATGCCCGCCAGCGAATCGCCAGGCTCCCGGAACGGCTCCATGTCTCCGACCATGGCGGGCACCGCGCGTACAGCCGCGACATGGAACACCGTCACCCGCGCACCGCTCCGCCCGGCCCAGCCGAGCGCCGCCCGCACGGCCTCGCGGCTCGCCTCCGACTCGTCCACCGCCACTACCAGATGATCCAGACCCATGGGCCCGTCCTCGTTCAGCCTGAGAATGCGGGGACCCGCATGAAGGCAGGATGAAAGCGGTTAGAATTGAAGCTATGCTGCCCGCCCAACGCCTCGAGCGCCTGGTCGAGGCCGGGACCCTGCTGGTCTCGGAGCTGTCCCTCGAAGGTGTGCTGCAGCGCACGGTGCAGATCGCGGCCGGCGTCATCCGCGCGAAATACGCCGCGATCGGCGTGCTCGCGCCCGACGGCCGTACGATCGAGAAGTTCCACACCCACGGGGTGACCGACGAGGAGCGGGAGCGGATCGGGCCCCCGCCGCGCGGGCACGGCATCCTCGGTCTGCTGATCCGCGAGGCCCGGGCCATCCGGCTGCCGGATCTCGCCCGCCATCCCGACTCGTACGGCTTCCCGCCCCACCATCCGCCGATGCACTCGTTCCTCGGCGTGCCGATCGTCGGTCGCCGAGGTGCGTTCGGGAACCTCTACCTGACCGAGAAGCTGGGTGCGCCCGAGTTCAGCGACGACGACGAGCGGGTCGCGGTGCTGCTCGCCGCCCAGGTCGCAGCCGCCCTGGACAACGCGCGGCTGCACGAGGAGAGCGCGCGACTGCTGGAGGAGGTGCAGCAGCTGCACCGGTCACGCGAGCGGTTCTTCGCCATGGTGAATCACGAGCTGCGGAACGCCCTGGCGGCGACCTACGGCTGGGCGGAGATGCTCGTGCGGAAGAAGGACCCGACGACGGTGCCGCGCGCGGCCTACGAGGTGCTCGACTCCGCCGGCCACGCCGTCAAGCTGATCAACGACCTGCTGGACCTGAGCCGCCTCGACGAGGATCGGTTGCGCCCGGTCATCCGCGCGGTCGAGCCCGCTGCGGTGGTCCGCCGCGCGGTCGGGCGGGTCACCCCCGCCGCCGAATCGAAGGGGATCGAGATCGCGGTCCACGCCGCCGCCTCCGTGCCGCCGTGCCTCACCGATGCCGGCCGGCTCGAGCAGATCCTGGTCAACCTCCTCGGCAACGGGGTCCGCCATGGCCGGGAGGGCACCACGCTGACCGTCGCTGTCGCGCCGCGCGACGGCGAGGTCGTGATCACGGTGGAGAACGAGGGTCCCGGGGTCGCCCCGGAGGACGTGGATCGCATCTTCGACGTCTACGTGACCAGCGCGGGGGACGAGAGCCCGGGTTTCGGTCTGGGTCTGCCGCTCTCCCGCCGCCTGGCGCGGCTGCTCGGCGGGGAGCTTCGGGCGGTTCCTCACCCGGCCCGGGGGTGCTTCGTGCTGGAGTTGCCGGCCGCGAGGTCGTGAAGAAATGTTCATGAAGCCTTACGACCGGGTTCACGCGCCAGCCCTAGCTTCTGTCCCATGAAGATTCTCGTGGTGGAAGACGACCGGAAGGTCGCGGGCTTCATCGAGCAAGGGCTCAAGGAAGAGGGCTGGGTCGTGGACGTCGCCCCCGACGGCGAGGAGGCGACGATGCTGGCCCACGTCTATGAGTACGACGTGATCCTCCTCGACGTCGTGCTGCCCAAGAAGAACGGGTTCCAGGTGGCGAGCGAGCTCCGGCGGGAAGGCCGCCATACCCCGATACTGATGCTCACGTCGCGGGACGCGACCGAAGACGTGGTGCGCGGGCTCGACGCCGGCGCGGACGACTACCTGGCCAAGCCGTTCCGGTTCGACGAGCTGCTGGCGCGCATCCGCGCGCTCCATCGGCGGGGCGGCGCGGAGCGGCTCGAGATCCTGCGCTACGGCCCCGTCGCGCTCGACCGGCTGCGGCACGTGGTGGCGGTCAACGACCGGCCCTTCGATCTCACGCCGAAGGAGTTTCAGCTGCTCGAGTACTTCCTGCTCCATCCCGAGGAAGTCGTCCGCCGCACTACGCTGCTGGAGAAGGTATGGGACATGCACTTCGACCCGGAGAGCAACGTGGTGGACGTGCACGTCGGGAACCTGCGCCGCAAGCTGGCGGCGGCGGCGGGCGAGCAGCTGATCCAGACGGTGCGGGGGGTGGGCTTCTCGCTCCGGCTGGTGCCCGGCGGCACCCCGGTGGCTCCGAACTGAGCATCCGCTCGGCGGCCCTGCCCGCCGCCGCGCTCCTCTTCATCATCGTGGGCCTGGTCCTCCGGTTCGGCCCCGGCGCCGACCCGGTGGGCCAGGCCTCACGCGTCTGGACCATCGGGCTCCTGCTCACCGGTGCTCCGGTCGTGTGGCACACGATCCGCGGCATGTTCGCCGGACGGTTCGCGGCCGACCTCGTGGCGATGCTCGCCATCGTCGCGGCCGTGGTCCTCGCCGAGCCGCTGCCGGGCCTCATCGTCGTGCTCATGCAGACCGGGGGCGAGGCGCTCGAGCGCCACGCGCAGGGCCGCGCCTCCGAAGCGGTCCGGGAGCTGGAGGCGGCCGCGCCGCGAACCGCGCACCGGGTCGTGCCCGGGGGCGTGGAGGACATTCCGGTCGAGGTAGTGCGCATCGGCGAGGAGGTGCTGGTCCGACCGGGCGAGCTGGTGCCGTGCGACGCCGTCGTGCTCGCCGGGCGTTCGCACGTGGACACCTCGCGGATCACCGGCGAGCCGGTGCCGGTCACGGCCGAGCCGGGCGTACGACTCCTGAGCGGGACCCAGAACGTCGAAGGCCCGCTCACGGTGCGGGTGCTCGCGCCCGCCCGGGAGAGCCAGTACGCCCGCATCGTGGAGCTGGTGCGGAGCGCCCAGGCGAGCAAGTCCCCGCTTCAGCGCCTCGCCGACCGTTACGCGGTCGGATTCACTCCCGTCACCCTGCTCGTCTGCGCCCTGGCGTGGGCCGCCTCGCACGACCCCGGCCGCGTGCTCGCCGTGCTCGTCGTGGCCACCCCGTGCCCCCTGATCCTGGCCACGCCCGTCGCGATCGTGGGCGGCATCAACCGGGCCGCCCGGCGCCAGATCATCTTCCGCCACGGCACCGGCCTGGAGCAGCTTGGCGAGGTCACCGTGGCCGTGTTCGACAAGACCGGCACGCTGACCATCGGCCGCCCATCGGTGGCCCGGGTGATCCCGGTCGCGCCGCTCGAGGAGGCCGAGGTGCTGCGACTCGCCGCCGCAGTCGAGCACGGCTCGGGGCACCTGCTCGCCCGCACGCTGGTGGACGAGGCGGTTCGCCGGGGAATCACGCTTGCGTCCGCGCGCGGGGTCGTGGAACAGCCCGGCCAGGGTGTCTCGGGAGAAGTGGACGGCCGCGCCGTCGCGGTCGGCGGGTGGGCCTATGTGACCAGCCGCTGGCCGGCGGCACGGGCCGATCTCGCCACCGTGTTCGCGGACGGGGCGGGCCTGCGGGCGTACGTCGCCGCCGATGGGCGCGGCGCGGGCGTGGTCGAGTACGCGGACGCGCTGCGGCCGGGCCTCCACGGCTTCTTCGACCGGCTCCGCCGCCTCGGCGTGCGTCGCACGCTGCTGCTCTCGGGCGACGTCCCGGAGAATGCGCGCCACGTGGCGCAGGCCTTCGGCATCGACGAGGCGCGGGGGAATCTCCTGCCGGAGGACAAGGTCGCCGCGGTGCGCGCGCTGGTGAAGGCGGGCGAGCGCGTCGTCATGCTGGGCGACGGCACCAACGACGCGCCGGCGCTCAGCAGCGCCACGGTCGGCATCGCCCTGGCGAGCGGGGGCGGCGGGATCACGGCCGAGGCGGCGGATGCCGTGATCCTCGCCGACGATCCCACGCGGCTCGCCGATGCGATCGCCATCAGCCGCCGCACCATGGCCATCGCGCGGCAGAGCATCTGGGCCGGGCTGGGGCTGAGCGCGGTGGCGATGGGGTTCGCGGCGCTGGGCTACGTGCCGCCGACGGTGGGCGCGATCCTCCAGGAGGCGATCGACGTCGCGGTGATCGTCAACGCGCTGCGGGCGGCGGGGGAGTAGGCGAGCACCGCGAAATGAAAGCCGGCGCGGAGCTCGCTCTCCTCGAGACGCCGCACCAGCGCGTGAATCCGGGTCTTCTCGGCGAGCGCGAGGATCGCCACCGCCGCGATGCCGCTCGCCAGCGGCCCGTAGCCGAGCCCGCAGAGCGCTCCCGTCGCCAGGACGAGCAGCGCGGCAACCTCGGTCGTGCCGTTGGGGGGGCGGGTAGCGTAGGACGTGATCGCGTACGCCGCGATCGGGAGTGCCCCGCCGGCGACGAGCAGCACCGCGCCAAGGCCAGGCGCCACGTCGGCGTAGAGCCACCCCGCCAGACCGCCGAGCAGCCCCAGAAGAAGGAAGGTTCGCACGCCCGCGAACCGCGCCCGCGGGCCCGACGCGTGGCCGGACCACTTTGATCGCGCTCACCCTGGGCGCCATCTTCGGCGCGCTGTTCCTGTTCGCGGCGGGCAGCGGGCAGTTCGACGACCTC
>DASUAH010000312.1:0-7527 GCA_035763885.1 Gemmatimonadales bacterium | reverse complement strand
GAGCCGATCGTCTCGATCAGCGTGCCGCCGCCGAGATTGTACAGCCGCGAATTGTCGAGATCCGCTGGGTTCCCGCTGGCGTTCTGAGCTTGATTGTGCTCGCTTCCTCCGAACATCAGAATCTGGTTGGTCGGCAGTAGCGCCGCCCGAGCAGCCGGCCGCCGGCCTGTTCGCCATGCCCCCCGCGATGGGGAACGTGCCTCCGCACTGGCTGATCTACGTCGCGGTGGATGATCGCGATGCCACCGTCGCGAAGGCGAGGGACCTGGGCGGCAGCGTAATCGTCCCGCCGGCCGACGTTCCGACGGTCGGCCGCTTCGCGATCCTGGCCGATCCGCAGGGGGCGGTGTTCTCGGTGATCCGACTGGAACAGCAGTGAGGGGTGAGCGGTGAGCGGTCTCACTGCTCACTTCTCACTGCTTACTTCTCACCGCTCACTGCTGCAGCAGCGCACGCCGGATGATCCCCCGCTCCAGCTGCGCGCCGTCCCGGACGCTGCCGTCGTCGTCCAGCCGGTCCCACCCCGCGTTGGCGATGTAGTACACCCACCCGTCCACCGCCACGCCGTGCGTGGGCTCCGACAGCTCCGGCGTCCCCGACTCGATGACGGTCCAGCTCTCGATGCGCTGGAAGTCCCGGTCCAGCCGAAGCCGGAGCACCCGCGGCGGGCGGACGCCGTTCTGGATGGCGACCAGCTCTCGCCCGCCGAGCACCAGGCCGTCGATCCCGGTCGCGGCGAGATCCGGCGGTTGCTCCAGCCAGCCCGCCGCGCCGGTGACGAGATCGATCTGAGCGATGCCCCGCGCGTAGTCGGCGACCAGCGCCCGCCGGCCGTCCGGCGTGATCACGGCCCCCTGCGGGGAGACCAGGACGTCGCGCGGCACCAGCACCTCGAGCGCGCGCCCGTCGGGCCGGAGGCGCCAGAGCTGGCCCGAGCGCGAGTCCGACATCACGATGGTGCCGTCGGGCCCGAGCGCCATGTTCCCCAGGCTGTGCGGCGTGCCATCGGGAGGGAGCTCGAGCCGGCGTACCAGCTCGCCGCTTGCGAGATCGAACGCGAGCAACGCCGTCCGCCCCGAGTCGGCGGGATCGTACCCCTCGGCCTCGGGCAGCGCGGAGGCGGTGGCCCAGAGCCGGCGCCGGCCGGAGTCGGCCGCGAGCGCGAGAATACCCCACCCGCGCCGGTACGCGCTGGCGAAATCGCGACGTCGTCCGTCGCGCTCGATCGCCACCACCTTGCCTTTCCGGACGCTGCTGATGAGGAAGCGGCGGCGGCTGCCATCGAACGTCACGTCCTCGGGCACCAGATCGGGCTCGTGCAGCGTGAACGCGGTCTCGCTCTCGTACACCGGGGCCCGGTTCCGCTCGAATCGGGCGGCGACGTCGGCGAACTCCGGCCGCTGGCTGAGGGGCGCGAACAGCGAGTCGGCGGCGAGGTCGCGTGCCAGGCCGAGGTCGGCGTAGCGGTTCAGCCAGCGGAGCGCGCGGTCGGGACTCCGCAGCAGCACCTCGGCCCGGGCAAGGGCCCAGATGACCTGCGGGTGATTCGGCAGCTCGGCGTAGACCTGCTCGAGGTGATGCCGATATCCGGCGGGGTCGCCGGCCGAGTGCGCCGCGTCGGCCGCGGCCACGTGGTCGCGCCAGGTGGAGTCGCCGGCGGCCAGGTCGACGGCGGGCGCCGAGGCGGGCGCCGACAACGGGGGGCCGCAGGCCGCCAGCGTGATCGCCAGCAGCATCAGAGCACGTGGGTGGGGCGCCATCGGGGCGGTTACCAGGGTGTTGGACCGGAAGTTGCCTTGCAGCCGGCGGGCGCCTGTGCGGGCGCCCGCCTCGTATCCCCCGGCGAGCGACGATCACCGAGGCGCACGGACCCGGCCATGCCCGTATCTGCCGATACGATCACGCTCAGCACGAGGGTTCACCTGCGCTGGCGCACGGTTGACCCGCTCGAAGCCGCGCTCTGGCGAAATGCGGCGGAGCGTGCGGGCGCCCGTGCCGTCCACCTCTACCGGCACGAAGATGGCTCCGGGTACACGCTCACCCTCGAAGTAACCGTCGGAGCCGCGCTCACCCGGCTGCGCTATAGCCCCGGCGTCCTGGCCGAGCATGCGTTCGGGCGGTCGCCGGCACACGTCCGCCGGCTCCAGGATCTGTACTGGTCGGTGTGGCTGCCGAGGCATGTGCCGGTGGATATGTGGTTCAACTAGGAGCCATCGACCCGCAGACCCCACGGCGTCGCCCGCGGCAAGCCGCTCCCCGCGCCCCGAACGATAACCTCGAAGCTGACCCGCCGCCGCCTGGTTGAAACCGGGGGGCTCCGGTGTATTTTCCTGCCGCCGAATCGCCTG
The DNA here is from genome assembly GCA_035763885.1 of Gemmatimonadales bacterium. Lineage (GTDB taxonomy): Bacteria > Gemmatimonadota > Gemmatimonadetes > Gemmatimonadales > GWC2-71-9 > DASQPE01. The sequence continues at coordinate 5,179 of DASUAH010000312.1, read as the reverse complement.
ACCCTGGAGCACCCGATGAAGGCTTCCGACATTCGACGCGGCCACGTGCTGATCATCGACGGCCAGCCCTGCCGCGTGATGGATTTCCAGCACCGCACCCCCGGCAACCTGCGCGCGTTCGTGCAGGTGCGGCTGCGCAACCTCGACACCGGCAACACGTTTGATACCCGGCTGAGCGCCACCGAGTTCGTCGAGGACGCGCGGCTCGACACCAAGGAGCTGCAGGTGCTCTACCGCGACGCGAACGGGCTCCACGTCATGGACAACGCCAGCTACGATCAATACACGCTGGACGACGAGACCGTGGGCGACGCGGCGCCGTGGCTCGAGTCGGGCATGAACTTCGTGGCCGAGTGGCTGAGCGGCCGCCCGATCGCCCTCCAGCTCCCCGCGGCCGTGGAGCTGGACGTGGTCGAGACCGGTCCGGTCATGAAGTCGGCCACCAAGACGGCGAGCACCAAGCCCGCCAGGCTCAGCAACGGTGTCACGGTGCAGGTGCCCGAGTTCATCGGCGAGGGGGAGCGGGTGCGCGTGAATCCGCGAGAGGGTACCTATCTGGAGCGGGCAAAGTAGCCCGACCGCCCTCCGATGTCCGACCGCCCTCCGGTGTCCCTGGGACACCGGAGGGCGGCCGAGCTTCGGAGCGGCGAATGCCGACAGCGAGTCGCGAACGGCGGGTAGCCGATCGCGCCCGCTTACAGCATCACCGACGGGCGTTCGGACGGGACCACGCGGGTGTGCTCGTCCAGATACACCCGGATATCGCCGTTCGAGCGAACCAGCGCGTTGATGATGTCGTAAGTGCCGGATTCGGCCACGCGGAATCCCTCGACCACGACCGAGTTCGGCAGGGGCTGATCGTCTCCCCCGCTGAGCACTTCGCGCACCCGTAGCGGTCCCATGTTGCAGAAGAAGACCTCTCCTTCCCGTCGGGCGGGTGGCGTGCTGAACAACGCGCCGGTGATCGAGCTGAACCAGCTGTCGGCGAAGGCCATCACCCGGACCCCGGGCAGGTCGACCCGGACATCGGTGCCGTGTCGGACCTGCGCCTCCTCCATGCGCTCGCGGAGGCGATAGGGTTGTGAGTGGGCCGTGATGCGTGCTTCCATGGGACACCTCCGTGGTACGGAACGACCAGCCAGCGGACAGCGCCGGGTCGCTTGTCGCTGCCCGGCAAGTCCACGGTAGGCACGTGATCACCGCGACGCAAGCGAGCGTGCCACCCTCGCCGCCATGTGCGGGCTTCGCCGTGCGGAGCGTCCCTCAGATAGTGCTCCCCCTCCGGAGACTCGCCATGCGATGCCGCCTTCCGGTTCTCGCCGTCGCCATCGCCGTCGCGGCGGCGGGCTGCGCCCCCGAGGCCGCTCAGCCGCCGAGCCGCGATCTCACCATCCTCGCCGTCCCCGCCGAGCCCGTGGTGGCGGGACCGGTGGAGCTGGCGCGCTCGTCGGGCACGCCGATCGTGGCGGCGGCTGCCGAGTCCCCGGTGAGGCGCCCCCGCGCCGTGCGGCAGCCGGCGGTGCCGGTGGAACCCGCTCCGGAACCGGCGGCGGAACGCCTGGCCACCGCGCCCCTCGTCTCCGCGGATGCTCCGGCGGCGGACGCGCCGATGACGGACTCGTGGACCGGGGCCGGCAGGGCCCTGGAGCCGGGGCAGTCGGTCGGTGTGGTGCCCGCCGTGGCGACCGGAGGGAGCGCGCAGATGCCGCCCACCGAGCTGGTCTCCGCCACCGCCATGCGGCGGCGCTGGGGGGGCGGCATTCACGGCGGCGACCGCTGCATCCCGGGACGCGACGAGCTCCTCCCGGGCTACCGCGGGCGCCGGCGGTAGGCTCAGAGCCGCGACGCCGCGGCCGTCGCTCCGGGCCGCGCCAACTCCTCCGGCCGGCGCCAGCCTTCCTCCACGGCGCGGCTCACCTCCCCGAGCACCACGTCCGTCCCGGTCGGTGCGAGACCTTCACGCTGCAGGAACCGCAGCACCGCCTCCGGCACGACCGCGTTGAGCCGCGTCACCAGCTGGGCATAGTCGATGAAGTGCTGGCGGGCGAGATCCGCCACCTCCCGCTCGCCGAGCGCCAGCGCGGTGGTGTGGAGCATCACGTAGCCGATCGCTGCCAGGCTGAACGCCGCATAGTCGTCCCGCAGGTTCTTGGGCAGTCCCTCGGTCCGCAGCAGGTCGATGGCGCCCGCTGCGAGGCCTGCCACCGCCGAGCCAGCCTTCTTGAGCAGATCGGCCGCGCCGGTGGCTTCGCGCCGGTCCGCCAGACCCTTCAGATCCGAGATGTGGTGCTCGATCTTGCGGTGGATCGGCTGCAGCTCGCGCACGAACTCCGGATCGTCCTTGATGTCCTGCAGCTGGCCGCGGATCGCCTTCTCGATGTGCTGCTCGAGGGCGAGCATGTCGGTGATGTAGCTGTCGATGGCTTCCTTCGGGTCTTTGGCCACGGCGTCCCCCTGGTGATGGGTGAAAGGGGGGAACATGGGACGGGGGTCCAGCGGCGGCTGTGCGGCGGATCACCTGCGCTCACCGGCCCGCGGGCCGGTTTCGGTGTTATCGTAGGGAGGAAAGAGGACATCAGGAGGCTGCCCATGCGCGCTCTCGTCTTCACGCTCGTGGGACTCTCGCTCGCGCCGCCCACCGGCCGTGGCCATGCCCAGTCGAACTCCGTCCCGCGCTTCGAGGCCGCCCGCGACGAGGCCGCCCGCCGGGCGGCGGACAGCTTGCAGCTCAGCCCGCAGCAGCGCGAGGCGTTCTACACGCACGTGGACACCGCGGTAGCCGACGCGCGGCTCGCCAGGGCGGCCGGTGGCCGCATGGCGATCGATTCCGCGCTCGCGCTGGTGGTGCGGGAAACCGGACGGAAAATGCACTTCGTGCGGCAGGCACGGGTCATCTTCAGTGACATGTACGCGCGCCGCGCCGGCGACCGCGACCGCGCCCCTGGTACCGAGGAGGAGCTCTGGCGGTCGCCGGCCAACGTCGCCGGCCTGATCGAGCTGTATCGCCAGAACCCCGACGCGTCCGACTGGGAAATGGAGCGGGCGATGGCGGTGGCGTTCAGGAAGCCGTAGCCGCCCGCTAGAACGCTCCCCCTTCCGGCAGCCTCGCTGTTCCCATCGCCTGGAGGATGCGCGCCGCGGTCGTCGGGGTCGCCGTGGCCGAATCGGCCCAGGCGTGCGCCCGGCGATCCAGCCAGGGCCTGAGCTCGGCGTAGGCACGCGCCGCGCTTGCCTCGTCGAACGCGATGGACCCGTCGGACAGCCGGTACCCGCCGTCCTGCGCCGAGAGCACGCCGTACAGGCTGTCGAGCGACTGGAGCAGGAAGGTCGAGAGCTTCACCACCTCCGGGTGCTCCCGCTGGACCCGACGCGATGCCCACGCCCGCCGTTGCGCCGGCGACCACTTCTTGCTGGCCGCCAGCAGGTTGAAGCTGTCGCTGTACGCCTGCTCGATCTCGGCCTCACGCCGCCGGTACTTGGTCACGTACGCCGTCGCCGTGCCGGTGGCGAGCCGAGCCGCCCGTACGCCCGACGGCTGGAGCCGCGCGGTGGCGAACAGGTTCGCGAAGCCTGCCGTACGCAGCCCGGTTTCCAGCTCGCTCCGGGCCGCGGTGTACGCGGCCTCGTAGCGGGCCAGGAGATCGCCGGCCGACCGGATCTCGCCGTTCAAAGGCGACCCGCTGATCTTCGGGGCGACGATGGCGATCTTCGGAGCCGGGGTGATGAGCGGCACGCTGTCGCGTCGTGGAGCGGAGTCCGCCGGAGGGCGGGGGGGCGCCGCCGGCGCTGCCGCCGCCGCCCCCGCGCTCGCGGGCCGAGCCTCGCTGAACGCACTCGCGGCCCCGAAGCTCGGGCTGCCCTGGGGCTCGGGACTCACCCGCGCCGGCAGCGACGCCGCGGTCGGTGTGGCGTCGGGCCGCTCGGCCCGCAGCGGACTCGGCCCCACCTGCAGGAACGGGAGCGGCACGCTCACGCCGAGCCGCCACGGCGGCGGGGCGGAGGAGAGCGCCGCGTGGGTCGACCCCGCCAGCACCATCGCGGCGAGCGCGATGACGTAGGGCCGGCGCGGCCTGCGCGCGCGCAGGTCGAGATCCACCCGCGACATCGAGCGCAGCGAGAACCCGCGACGGCGCGCCACGGGGCGCGGCTCGGGCTCTGCCTGCGCCGGCTCCGGCGGAACGGCGACGGCAAGCTGCTTCGGTTCTGCGACCCGCGCGTGCTGCGGCTCGGGCTGGGGCCGTGCGGCCGGCTCCGGTGGCTCCGCCATGCGGACCGGCTCCGCCGCGAGCCCCGCGGGCTCCTCGACCGGCTCCGGCTCGACCGGCAGCACCGGCGGCGCGGGGGGCGCGGGGAGCGCGAGCGGCGCGGGGGGCGGAAGTGCGGACTCGGTTCGATCCAGGCCTCGCGGCGCCGCGGGGGCGGGGGCGGGGGCGGGGGCGGCGGCGGGGGCGGGGCGCTCGGGCTTCGACACGTTGATCAGCGGCAGCCCGGCGATGGAGCGCGGGGCCTTCACAACCGGGGCCGGCACCGGCGGTGCCGACACCGGCACCCGAGTCGGCAGCGGCGTGGTGACCGGGACCGGGCTCGGCGCCGGTGGCGCGGCGCTGGAGGCCAGCTCCAGGGCCTTGCGGTAGTGCGGGTGGAACTCGATCGGCAGCCACTTGTCGCTGGCCTGATGGAAAATCCGGCAGCGCGGGCCGATGACGCCGCTTCGGATCGCGGTCGCCATCTCCTCCATGCTCCGGAACACGCCGATGTCGTCGGGACCGAGCTCGATGCGGTACATGGGGCACCCCCTCGCGCGCCCGCGCTGCGAAAACCGTGCACCGCCCGAATGCAGGCCCCTGCCCGTCTCGCCCCTTGACGGTTGCGGGGCCGGACCAACCCGCGGGTCGGCCGCGAGGCCCCGGTCGCAGTCCGGCCAAGCCCAGGGGCCGCGCGAGCTTGCCGGGAGCTGGCGGCCTGCGCCCGCCGCGCGGTGTCGAGACTCTTGACGATCCGGCGGGCGATGCGCCCGGGTTCAGCGGCATGCCGAACCTGGCGCGGCGGCTACCGCACTTTGCATTCTCCGCGGCTTGTCTCCGCAGCCACGGGGGTGAAAGATTCCGCGCCCTATGGAGCGCCCCCTCGCACTGGTGACCGGCGCGACCGCCGGCATCGGCCGCGTGTTCTGCGACCG
>DASUAH010000311.1:0-25131 GCA_035763885.1 Gemmatimonadales bacterium | reverse complement strand
CACCTCAAAGCGAAGCCGCCTCGCCCGGAGGCGAGGCGGCCACGAGTCACCGGCGAGTCGCTTACTGGAGCGACCCGCGCAGCCCGACGGTGAGCGGAACCATGTACGCGGTCTCTTCCTCCAGCGGGGTCGCGTCGGTGACGCCCTGGAAGATCGCGTGGACGCGGCCCTGCGCGAACACGGTGGCGCGCTTCCCGAGCCCGACGTCCAGCCCCGCACCCGCGTTGGCGCCGAACTTGGTCTGCGAGTCGGACGAGCCCAGCCCGTCGATCGAGGTCTGCCCGTTGTATACCCCCACGCCGCCGATCAGGTACGGGTGCGCCCGGCCGGCGCCGGGGAAGGCGAAGACCGCGTTCGCGGTGCTGCCGATCAGCCGGCTGTTCCCGTCGATCCCGCCCTCGAGCCCGAACCGGTTGTAGAAGCCGTCCAGCTGCAGGCCGATCGGGCTCCCCGCCGGCTTGAGGCGCGCCACGATCTCGCTGCTCCAGCCCGTCGTGTTGCCGTCGGCCATCGTGCCGGTCGGCATCGCCGCGCCGCCGCCGAACCCGAGGCTGACACCCATCTGCGCATGCACCGTCTGCGCGCCAAGGACAACGGCGAGACCCACCGCAACACCCCGCACCAGGGTTTTCATCGCTTGTACCCTCATTGATTGGTGACCCGAGAAGCCCGGAGGGACGCGCATCCGCGCCCGCCCGGACCCGAGCAACGGCCCTGCCAGCCCGTGTTGCACCCGGGAACGTCGGTGGGGAATGCGGCGTGGGACGCAGAATTACGCGGATGCCGGCGGCCCCGGGTCGCGGCGCCCGCCGGACGTTGTTCGGGTCGGCGGGCGCCGCGGCGCCCGGCGCAATGCAAGGAACCGCCGGGAAGCGCTATGCAGCCGCTTTCGCTCTGCCGGCGTCCGCTACCGGGCTCCTGCTGCGGCGCCGGGGTATCGACAGGAGCGGGCTCGGGTGCCATGTTGGCGGCAACAGGAGGACACCATGCCGGCACCAGCCACCATGATCCCGCCGCAGCAGCTCGCCGACGCTGCCAGGGCGCCCATCATCGCGTACAACGACAAGAACTGGGATGCGGTGCGATCCAGCGTCACCGCCGATTTCGTCTACGACGAAGTGGCGTCACACCGCAAGGTCGAGGGAGTCGAGCAGGCCATCACCCTCTGGCAGGGCTGGGCCGCCGCGTTCCCCGACTCGAAGGCCGTGTTCCACAACACCCTCGTCAGCGGGGACTCGGTCGTGCTCGAGGTGACGTGGCAGGGCACGCACAAGGGCCCACTGCAGACACCCTCGGGTCCGGTCGCGCCGACCGGTCGACGGATCGAGATCCCCGCGTGCATCGTGATCGAGCTGACCGGCACGAAGGCCAGGCTCCAGCGCCATTACTTCGACATGGCGACGCTGATGCAGCAGCTGGGCATCCCGGCCTGAGTCGCCCGCGCCGGCCGTCGTGCCGCATTCACGCGACGGCCGGCGGCGCGGTCGCCGTGTCGCGGATGATGAGCGAGTCGGTGCGGATCTTGTCCCACTCCTGAAGCACGAACCCGTGGGCCTCGAAGAGCGACCGGATCCGGCCCGGATCCCAGCCGACGATCTCCTCGACGACCGGCACGAGCACGCTCAACGCGTCGTCGCTGAGGATCGTACGCTTCGCGATCGGAGTCAGGTAGCGGTTCTCCGAGGCGGCGATGGTCAGTCCGTCGAGACGGTTGACGTGCAGCATGACGTGAACGTCCGAGCTGCCGTCGCCCACGTAGACCACGCGGTCGGGACTGACTGGCAGCCGCGCCCGCAGCTCTTCGAGCACGGCGACCTTGCCGTACCCGGCCGGCACCTGCGCGATCGACTGGATCTCGCCCGAGCCGGGATCGTACCGGAAGCGCGTCCCGTAGATGTGGTCCTCGGGAACGATGCCTTCCAGCGCCGAGCGGATCACCTCTTCCGGCGCAGCCGAGATCACGTAGAAGCTGAACCGATGCCCATCCAGGTCCTTGAGCAGCCGCAGGAGGAGGCCGATGTTCCCCTTCAGCCGGATGCGCTTGCCCGCCGCGACGAGGTCCTCTCTCCGCACCCGGCGATACTCGGGATCGTGCAGCAGCAGGTAGGCCAGCTCGGCGCCCTGCTGCACCAGGTGGATATGCGAGAGCCCCGCCGTCTTCTCCGGGAACCCGGGGATGCCGAGCAGGTCGCTCAGCACCAGTCCCGAGTCGTTGAAGCTCAGCGTCTGGTCGAAGTCGCTGGCCAGCAGGTACTGCTTCATGGTCCCGCCTCCGCTTGCGTGGTCGTCGCGAGCCTATCCGAGCCAGGCTCGACCTGCCGCTCGAACCGTAAAGCCGCCCCGAGGATGGGGAAACGCAGCGCCCCCGCCGGGGCAGCTCCGGAGGGGGCGCTGGCTTGACCAACGGACCTTAGGCCGGCCCGGGGTGCGTGTCAACGGCGAGGCTCGCGCGGGACGGCTAGCGCGGCCAGAGCCAGCCGAACGCTCCAGCCGTCACCAGTCCGTACAGCAACCCGTCGAACACCTCCTTCCAGGCGACCGACCACGGCTTGCCCATCCAGATCGCCGCCGGAATCTGTCCCGCGGCATAGCTCAGGAACGCGACCGAGCCGACCAGCCGGAACACCTGGAGGTACTCGGCGCCGGCCGGCAGTGCGGCGCGCGCGACGTATGCCACCAGGAAGGAGACGACCAGCGTGTACACGAACCACTGAACGAGGCTCGGTCCCATGGAGAAGGGGCCCGGCGGCCTGAGGTTGAGCACGGCGACCGGCCCCTCTGCGTGCTTCTGCTGCATCTCGGGCTTCTGGAGATCCTTCATGTCGCTCGCGTACGGGATCACGTACTGCCCCGGCGCCGGATTGCCGCTCCGGATGGCCGCCCGCACCGCGTCCTCGTTCGGGAGCGGCTTGCAGTCCGCGGCGTGGTACTTGAGCACCATGTGCACCACGCTGCTGGTGATGAAGACGAGAACGGCCGACAGGAGAATGGGGAGCCAGAGCGCACCGAAGGTCACCATGCGGTCCTCACAGGTGGATGACGGGCGATGGGGAGCCCCGAAACGATACCACCGGGCCGGGGCTGCCGCGAGCGCGCCGGCGGGCGCTCGTCAGGCGCAGAGCCCGCACCGCGGGGCCGCGACGTGGGCCGTTCAGTCCCGGGCGCTGCCGGCGGGCGGGGAACCCGGCGTACGGGATGCGCGGGACAGGGACCGATCGTGGATCTTCCGGACTGCAGCCAGCGTATCGGCGTCCGCGGCCGACTTGTCCTCGCGATAGCACTTGACCCGCGCGAAGCGGAGCGCGAGCCCACCGGGGTACTGCGGGCTGGCCTGCACGTCGTTGAACGCCACCTCGACGACCAGCTCGGGTCGCACGTAGACGGTATAGTCGTCCCGGGCCAGCTCCAGCTCGAGCAGCTTCGCCGTCTGCCAGGCGAGCATCCGGTCGGTCATTCCCTTGAACGTCTTGCCCAGCATCACGAAGCCGCCGGTGGCGGGATCGCGCGCGCCGAGGTGCAGGTTGCTGAGCCAGCCCCGGCGCCGGCCGTGGCCCCACTCTGCGGCCAGCACGACGAGATCGAGCGTGTGCGCCGGCTTCACCTTGAGCCAGCGCGCACCGCGCTGGCCCGCTTCGTATGGCGCGTCGAGCGCTTTGGCCATGACCCCCTCGTGCCCCTGCCGGAGCGCGGCGGAGAGGAACTCGCCGGCTTCGTCGGGCGAGGCGGTGACCAGCCGTGGCACCAGCAGCGAGCCCGGCGCCACCCCTCCCAGCTCGGCGAGGCGCCGCTCCAGCGGCTCGTCGAGCAGGGGGCTGCCATCGAGATAGAGCAGGTCGAAGAACACAGGGGTGATCGGGAGCTCGGAGCGCAGCCGCTCGACGTCCAGCCTGCGTCCGAACCGCCGCATGGTGGTCTGGAAGGGATGCGGGGTGCCGTCGGGGCGGAGGGCGATCGCTTCGCCGTCGAGGATCAGGTCGCGGACGGGGAGGGCCCGCGCCGCCTCGACCAGCTCGGGCACCGCGACCGTGACATCGTTGAGCCGGCGCGAGAAGACCCGCACCTCGTCGCCGCTCTTGTGGACCTGCACCCGGGCGCCGTCGAGCTTGAAGTCGATCGCCGCGCGCCCGAGCGCCGCCAGCGCCTCCCCCTCGTCCGCCGCCGTGCCGGCCAGCATCGGGAGGACCGGCCGGAACAGCTGGACCGACATCGCCGAGAGCGCGGCCTCACCCTCGACGAGGGCGGCGCGCGCGATCCCCGGCAGATCGCCCGCCAGCATCGCTGCCCGGCGCACCCGCCCGGCCGGGAGGCCGGCGGCCTTCGCCACGGCCTCGGTGACGACGCCCTCGAGCGCGCCTTGCCGGAGCTCGCCGATCAGCAGCCGGTGCAGGAACTGCCGCTCGTCGTTGGTGGCGCGGCCGAGCAGGTCACCGAGGACCTGGCGCCTGCGCTCGGCCGACCCGGCGCCGGAGGTGCGCGCGATCTCGGCGAACGCGGCGTCGACGTCGCGGAGCTCGAGCGAGGGGACCTCGGGCGCGGATCCGGGCATCGCATCGCGGAGGACGGCGTGGCCCACCCCCAGCCGCTCCCGGCGCGGCGAGCCGCAGAGATAGGCGGCGGCGAGCTCGGCCTCGTCGGGCGGCGCCGCGCGAAGCAGCGAGGCGATCAGCCCGACCTTCTCGAGTCGCCCGCCGGCGTCCCTGACGCGGCGAGAGGTTTCTACGACGGCAGTGAGCTTCAACCCCGGGAAAATATCCCGGCCGCCGTGCAGGGTGACCCCGATCCCGCCCGCCCCTGGTGTACAGGGCCGTGACGGCCCGCCATCTTCCTGGGGTGATGTCCGGGCAATCCCCGCATCGAGCGAAACCTCGCCTGCCGGCGGCGGCCGTCTACCTGGCGCGCGTGGCGCTGCTCGCCCTGGTGTACTGCGCCGCCGCCCGCCTGGGGCTGCAGTACGCCTCCATCGCCCACAGCGTCTCGCTGGTGTGGCCGCCGACCGGCATCGCGTTCGCGGCGCTCGCTCTGCTCGGCTATCGGTACTGGCCGGGCGTGGCAACCGGCGCGTTCCTCGCGAACCTCCTCACGCCGGTACCCGTCGCGGCCGCCGCGGGGATCGCCCTGGGCAACACCGGCGAGGCGATCCTCGCCGCCTACCTGCTCCGGCGTGTGGCGGGCCCGCGGCCGCAGATCGAGGATCTGCGGCACGTGCGGGCGCTCATCTTCGTTGCCGCGCCGCTCGCCGGGCTCGTGAGCGCCGGGATCGGCGTGACCAGCCTCTGGGCCACGGGAGCGCTGACGGAGCGGATCCCCATGGCGCTCGCGATCTGGTGGGCGGGCGACGTGCTCGGCGCCCTGGTGATCGCGCCGGTCCTGTTCGCCTGGGCCACGCCGCCGCGGCGCACGGTGAGCGCGCGCCCGATCCTCGAGGCGGTGGCGCTGTGCCTCGGTACGGCCCTGGCGGCCGAGCTGGCGGTGGGGCCGCTCTACGGGGTCGCGGTGCTGCGCGGCATCGAGTACACCTACCTGCTCTTTGCCTTCGTCGTCTGGGCGGCGCTTCGCTTCGGCGCCCGGGGCGCGTCGCTCCTCACGCTCACCGTCGCCGCTCTCGCCGTCTGGCACGCGGTGCGGGATGGCACCGCCGCCGGGGGCACGCTCTTCGCGATCACCTGCTATCTCGCCGTCGTCGCGGTCACCGGCCTGATCCTGTCGGCCGCGATCGTCTGGGAGCGGGAGCAGGCGACGACGGCCCTGCGGCGCCGGGAGGACCAGCTCAGACTCGCGCTGGGCGCCGCGCGGATGGGGAGCTGGTTCTGGTCGATCGAGGGGAACCGGCTCACCTGGGACGACGATCTCAAGCGGCTGTACGGCCTGGCGCCCGACGATCGGGTCCCCAGCTACGATGCCTTCCTGCAGCTGGTACATCCGGACGACCGCAGCTTCGTTGCCGAGAGCGTCCGCAAGGCGCTGGAGGAGGACGGCGCCCTCGACTACGAGTTCCGGACCGTGCTGCCGGACGGGCGTGTGCGGTGGATCGCCGATCAGGGAGAGGTCGGGCGCGACGCCGCGGGTCGGCCGATCTACATGACGGGTGTGTGCATGGACGTGACCGAGCGGCGGCTCGCGGAGGAGCGCCTGCAGCAGGCGCACCGCATGGAATCGGTCGGCCGGCTCGCGGGCGGCGTGGCGCACGAGACCAGCAACCAGATGACCGTCGTGCTCGGCGCCACCAGCTTCATGCTTCGCGCGCCCGGCCTGCCGGCCAAGCTGCGCGCCGACCTGGAGCACATCAGGAAGGCGGCGGAGCGCACGGCCGCGGTCTCCGCGCAGCTCCTCGCCTTCAGCCGGCGGCAGATGCTGTCGCCGGAAGTGCTCGACCTCAACGGGCTGATCCGGAGCTGGGAGCCCGTGCTCCGCCGGGTCATGGGCGAGGACTGCGAGCTCCTGCTCGAGCTGAGCCCCGAGCTCGGGCGCATCAAGGCGGATGCGGGGCGGCTGGAGCAGGCGCTGTTGAACCTCGCGCTGAACGCGCGCGACGCGATGCCGCACGGCGGGAGGCTCAGCATCCAGACCTTTCCCGCCGAGCTCACGCCGGCGTACGCGAAGAGCAAGCCCGGGGTCGCGATCCGGCCGGCGCCCTATGCCGTGCTGGCGGTGAGCGACACCGGCCACGGCATGGACCGGCGAACGCTCGACCGGATCTTCGAGCCGTTCTTCACCACCAAGCCGGTCGGGCAGGGCTCCGGTCTCGGGCTCTCGGTGGTCTACGGCATCGTCAAGCAATCCGACGGCTTCGTGTGGGCGTACAGTGAACCGGGCGGCGGTGCGACGTTCAAGGTGTACCTCCCGCTCACGGCGGACGCGTGTCTGCTGCCGTTCCCGCCGCCCGCCTCGCCGGGGCGGTCTTCCGCCAGCGAGTGCGTGCTCGTCGTGGAGGACGAGTCGTCGGTGCGGCAGGTGGCCAGGCGAACCCTGGAGGATGCCGGCTACGCGGTGGTCGAGGCGCACAGCGGGCCGGACGCGCTCGAGCTGCTGACCCGCGCCACGAAGCCCATTCGTCTCGTGCTCACCGACGTGGTGATGCCCGGCATGAGCGGACGCGAGCTCGGCGCGCGGGTGGCGGCGCTCGCGCCGGGGACGCCGGTGCTCTTCATGTCGGGCTACACCAACGGGGAGATCGTCCGCCGCGGCCTGCTCGACGCCGAGACCGCGTTCCTCCAGAAGCCGTTCACTCCCGAGGCGCTCGTCACGGTGGTGCGCCAGGCGCTGGACATCGGCCCCGACCGGCCGGCTGGCGCGGCCGCGACACCGGGGTGACGACCTCAGCAGCCGGTGCTGCGCCGGGTGGCGCTCGGGGAAGAGCCGGCCGGCCCGGGTGGCTTCACGCGGACGGCTCGCGGGGACTCACGACCACGCTATGCCGTAAACCGTCGTCGACCAGGGGGATGGCCGAGGCCTCGAGGAGCCGCCCATCCAGCCTGACCTCGCCCATTCCGCTCTGCAGCGCGTGCGGCCTCCGCACGACGATCAGGTACAGGCTGCGTCCGTACCGGTACTCGATCGTGAACTCCGGCCAGGCGGCCGGCACGCGCGGATCGAGGAACAGCGTGGCGCCCCGCTTCGTGAAGCCGAGAATCGCCTCCAGCCCCACCCGATACATCCAGCTCGCCGATCCGGTGTACCAGGTCCAGCCTCCCCGCCCCAGGTGTCCCGCCGCCGTGTAGACGTCGGCCGCCACGACGTACGGTTCGACCTTGTAGACGGCGACGTCCTCGGGTGTACCGGCGTGGGTCAGCGGGTTGAGCATCTGGAACAGCTGGAAGGCGCGGTCGCCCTTGCCCAGCAGGGCGGTCGCGAGCACGGCCCAGAGGGCGGCATGGGTGTACTGCGCGCCGTTCTCGCGCACTCCCGGCAGGTAGCCCTTGATGTAGCCGGGGTCGTGCGGGGTCCGGTCGAAGGGCGGTGAGAGGAGCAGGATGATCCGGGCGTCCTCCCGCACGAGCAGCGCCTCCAGCGACCGCATCGCCTGCGCCTGCCGCGCGGGATTGCCGGCCCGGGAGATGACGCTCCAGCTCTGCGCGATGGAGTCGATGCGGCACTCGTCGCTCACCGCGGAGCCGAGCGGCGTGCCGTCGTCGAAATAGGCGCGCCGGTACCAATCGCCGTCCCACCCGTGGGCCTCGACGGCCGCGGCGTAGGCATCCGCCTGCGCCCGCAGCTCGGCCACGACGGCTGTGTCGCCCCGCGCCCGTGCGTGCTCCCCGAACGCCCGGAGGGTCGCGACCAGGAACCAGGCCAGCCACACGCTCTCGCCCCGGCCTTCCACCCCGACGCGGTTCATGCCGTCGTTCCAGTCTCCGGCCCCGATGAGGGGTAGCCCGTGCGGGCCCGCGGTGCAGGCCCGGCGGAGCGCCCGCAGGCAATGCTCGTAGACGCTCCCCAGCTCGCCCGAGGCCTGCGGCACGTCGTACACCTCGGGCTCGTGCGGCTCGAGCGGCCGCATCGCGAGGAACGGCACGGTCACGCCGAGCACCGAGGCGTCGCCGGTGACGCGGACGTAGTGATCGACGACGTACGGCAGCCAGACGAGGTCGTCCGAGAACCGGGTCCGGACCCCGCGCCCGCTCGGCGGGTGCCACCAATGCTGCACGTCCCCCTCGACAAACTGGCGCCCTGCGGCGCGAAGGATGTGGTTGCGCGCGATCGCCGGCTCGGCGTACACGAGCGCCATCGCGTCCTGGAGCTGGTCGCGAAACCCGTACGCGCCGCTGCTCTGGTAGAGGGCGGAGCGGGCCCACATGCGGCAGGCGAGCGCCTGGTAGAGCGACCACCGGTTGACCATGACGTCGAACGACGGCTCCGGCGTGCGCACCGTGATCACGGACAGCCGGTCGGCCCAGCGCTCCGCCGTGCGCGCAATCGCCGCCTTCGCCCGCTCGGGGTCGCGGTACTCGGCGAGGGCGCGGCGAGCCGCCTCGTCCCCCTCGGCGGCGCCGAGCACGACGACCAGCTCGCGCGTCTCGCCCGGCGCCAGCTCCAGCGCGCACCGCAGCGCCGCGCAGGGGTCGACACCCGCCCCGGTGGTCCCGGCCAGGGGAGCGTTCAGCGCGGCCGGCGCCGCCAGCGTGCCGTTCCGCCCGACGAACTCGCGCCGGTCGGCCGTGTGGTCCCTGAGCGGCGCGCTCAGGCCGCAGAACGCCACCTGCCCGGCGAACTGGGGATCGAAGAAGTTGCGGGCGAGTATCGCCTCGTGCTCGCGATCGAACGCGGTTTGCACCTGATGCTGGGTGTGCTCGCGGAGGACGCCCAACGTCCACTCCACGAACGCCGTCGCGGTCAGCCGGCGGGGCCGGTCGCTCACGTTGGTGATGCTGAGCAGCGACAACTTGACCGCTTCGGACTCGGCGAGGCCCAGCAGCAGGGTCGTCGCCAAGCCGTCGCGCTGGTGGGTGAACGACGAGGTACCCGGAGCGTGCCGAACGGTGTACGCCCCCTCGTGCCGGAGCGGGCCCGGGGTAGGGCTCCACACGGCGCCGCTGTCCTCGTCGCGCAGGTAGATCACGTCGCCGGGGGGATCGCTCACCGGGTCGTTGTGCCACGGCGTGAGGCGGAAGAGATAGCTGCTCTCCGCCCAGGTGAACCCCGCCCCGCGCTCGGTGACGACGAACCCGCCCCGCGGGTTCGCGACGACGTTGGCCCACGGCGCCGGCGGGACGCGATCGCCGTCGACCCGGATCTCGTAATCCCCCTCGGGGGTGAGCCGGCCGAAGCCGTTGGTGAACCCCGCCGACGGGCCGGCAGCACCGGCGCGGGTCCGGCGCCGCCGCGGGCGGGCGGGGGCCGCTCCCGCCGTCCGGGCGAGCACCCAGCGCAATGAGCGCAGGGCGGCCGCTGTGGGGCGTTCTGATACCCGCGGCGGGCTGGGCAGCGCGGTGGCGTCGCTCGCCTCGCCCTCCGCCGCCGCCGGCCCGACGATGCGGCCGACCGACCGCCCGTCGCAGTACACGTGCACGCGGGCGGTCGCCCGCAGCATCGCCACGGCGGCGGCGCCGAGCAGCTCCTGGCGCCGGGCGAAGACGCCACCGGGCCGGTCGACGAGCTCCGCTTCGGAGGAGACAGACAGCGCCGCCGTGATCTTCTCTTGCAGCTCCTGCAGGTAGCCGGGCACATGGGCGTTGAGCACCACGAGGTCTACCGTCATCCCGCGCCGCCGCCAGTAATGGTGGGCGGTGAGCAGCTGCCGCAGTGTCGGCAGGCCGTCGGCGGAGTCGATCGTCGCGAGCAGAATCGGCCAGTCGCCCGAGATGCCGGCCGCCCAGAGCAGGGGCTGGGAGCCGCGGTTGCGGCGCAGCTCGTCCGGGGGCGCGCGCAGCAACGGATTCGGGTAAAAGAGCTGGCCGGCGATCTCCTGGAACACGGCGGCGTCCGCGGGGGTGATGCCCAGCTCCCGCAGCTCGACCTGGGTGGCGGTCCACGCGAGGTCGAGCCCGCGCTGAGCCGCGTACGGGTCGTGGTAGCGATCGGCGAGCTCGAAGGCACGCTGAAGGGAGGTGGCCACCAGCGTTGTGAACGCCACCGACGCCGACTGGCCAGGCGCCACCCGGACCCGTGCCCGGAGGGCGAAGATCGGGTCGAGGACGGCGCCGGTGGCGCCCGAGAGCCCGGCCTCGCTGTCCAGCGCGACCGGGTCCCGTGTCGTGCGGCCGCGGCCGACGAACCGGGCGCGATCCGTCTCGCAGGTGACCGGCCCGACCCGCTCCGGACCCGTGGCCGCCACGTGCACGCACCAGAGTGGCTGCTCCTCGGCGGAGCGAGGACGGCGCGTAGCGGTGACCGCGGTACACCACTCGTGCCACTCGGTCTCGATGAACAGGTTGCCGAACGCGGGATGTGCGCGGTCGGCGTCCGGCGGCGCGAGCACGATCTCGCCGTAGCTCGTCAGCTGCAGCTCGCGGGGTGCGCTCCCGTTGTTGGTCACCGTCACCCGCCGCACCTCGGCCGCGTCGGCCGGGACGACGGCGATCTCGGTCCGGGTCTCGATGTCCCCGTCGGCACGATGGAGCGTGACGCGATCGGTCGCCAGGAAAGCCCGGAACCCGTCCGGGGGCGCGCAGACCGGCTGATGCCCCGCCGACCACACCCGCCCGTTCGAGAGGTCCTGGACGTAGCAGAACTGTCCGGTGTTGTCGCGGGTCCCGTCGGCGCGCCAGCGGGTGACCGCCAGGTCCTCATAACGGCTGTAACCGGCGCCGCAGTGGCTCACCATGATCGTGTAGGGCAGTTGCCCCAGCAGGGCCACGTGCGGCTGCGGCGTGTCGCAGGTATCGAGCTCGCGAACCAGTGGACGCTCGAGCTCGAGGTCCGGCAGCGCCTCGTCCGCCCGGGCGGTCTGGGTCTCCTGGAGGACCAGGCGCCGGGGCACGCGCTCGTGGAGGAGGAGCTCCACCGCGCGCACCAGGGGGTCGGTGTGGAACCGGCGCTGCCAGAGCTGCCCGGCGAGCGCGTTGGTGAGGGCCGCGAGTCCCATCCCCACGTGGTGTGCCATGTAGTTCCGCACGACGGCGTAGCGCCGGCCCGGGGCGGGGCGCGTGTAGTCGAGGGCGTCGCGGAACCCGTACGGCCCCAGCGCGCCCTTCTTCTCCATCGCGGCGAGGTTGGCGAGCGCCCGGTGCGGGTCGACCATGGTCGCGAGGGCGGACGCGTACGGCGCCACTACCAGGTCCCGGCCCAGTCCGCGCTTGAGCGCGAGGTCGGGCACCCCGAAGGCGCGGTACTGGTAGGTCTGATGGCGGTCGCGGAGGTTGTAGGCGCTCTCGCTCGCCCCCCACGGAACCCCGCGCTCCGCCCCGTAGGCGATGTGCCGCCGCACCGCACCCTCGTAGGTCTGGTCGAGGAGGGTGAAGGGGAACGACCGCATCACCAGCGCGGGCATGAGATACTCGAACATGCTCCCGCTCCACGACACCAGCGCCGTCTCGCCCGCGGCGTGGGTGAGCGTGCGGCCGAGCCGGAACCAGTGCTCGACGGGAATCTCGTTCTTGGCGACCGCGATGAAGCTCGCGAGGCGGGCTTCCGACGCGAGCAGGTCATAGTACGAGTTGTCGAGCGCATGCGCCTCCGGCTGATATCCGATCGCGAACAGCCCCCGCGTCTCGTCGTACAGGAAGCGGAAGTCCATCTCCTGCACGTAATCGTGCGCCCGGTCCGCCACGGTCCGCAGCCGGGCCAGCAGCTCCGCCGCTCTCGCGGACCGTGCGGCCAGCTCGCGCAGCGTTTCGGACCGGGCGAGGGGCCGCCCGCCGCGCCCGGCCGCGGGGCGAAACTCCACCCCCGCGAGTCCGGCCCGCCGCTCCGCGACCAGGCGGAGGCTCCAGGCGATCCACTCCCGGGCCGGCTCGGCCTCGGCGGGGGCGTACCCCGACTCGAGCACCTCCCGCGCGCGGTGGAGCGCGGGCGCCACCGCCCCGAGCGCGCCCGGGGTGGGCGCCTCGGCTGCGGCCTCGAGCGCCACCGCGGCGCCGCGGAGCGCGTCGGCGGCGGCCGAGGCGGCCCCGGATGTCGCGGAACCACGGAGGTGCTCGCGCGCCAGGGCGATGGCGGTCGCGAGCGCCCTCCCGAGGCGCCCGTCGAATACCGGGTCGTCGGCAATCGCGAGGCACGCGTGGCGAACCGCGAGCAGGTGCCCGGCGAGGTTGCCGCTGTCCACCGTGGAGATGTAGGCCGGCTCGAGCACCTGCAGGTCGTGCAGCCCATACCAGTTGTAGAAGTGCCCGCGGAACCGTCGCATGCGCTCGAGCGAGCGGAGCACCCGCTCGAGACGCAGGGTCATCTCCTCCGCGCCGACGAACCCGAGATCGTACGCGCTCACCGTCGCGAGGAGCTGAAGACCGATGTTCGTGGGCGAGGTCCGCATGGCGACGACGGGAGCCGGGTCCTCCTGGAAGTTGTCCGGCGCCAGCCAGTTGGTCTCAGCGGTGACGAACCGGTCGAAGAAGCGCCAGTGCAGCAACGCGTAGCGCATCGCGGCCGCCCGGGTGGCTGGCGGGAGCCGGCGCTCGCGTCGTACCGCGGGCTTGCTGAGGACGTAGGCGACGGCGGGCGCCGCCGCCCACAGCGCGACGAGCGGGCCCACGGCGGCGGCCAGCAGCCACGGCCGCCCCGCGCCGCTGGGCGCGAGGAACGCCACGAGGCCCACGGTGACCAGCAGGGCGCCGGCGAGTGCGACCGCCGGCCACATGGTCCGCCAGGCCGCGGCCGCCCCGCCCGTCGTCGTGCGCTCCGCCTGGGATGCGGTCTGCCACTCGAGCAGGGCCCGCCTCGAGACGAAGACGCGCCAGAGCGTGCGGAGGATCGCATCGGCCGAGATCCAGGCCTGGTGCGGAA
Organism: Gemmatimonadales bacterium; assembly: GCA_035763885.1. Taxonomy (GTDB): domain Bacteria; phylum Gemmatimonadota; class Gemmatimonadetes; order Gemmatimonadales; family GWC2-71-9; genus DASQPE01. The sequence goes on along the minus strand of DASUAH010000311.1, from coordinate 11,754 downwards.
GGAACGTGATCGCGAGCGCCACCTGCTGTGCGCTCGTGACTGCGTCCTGCCGCACGGCCGCGTAGTAGGCGCGCCACGACTTGTCCCGGGGGGGCCGGAGCATCGCCAGCAGCAGGGAGACGATCCACGGCGCGGCGATCGCGCCCAGACCCAGCACCGTCCAGCGCAGCGGCGACCCCGGAAGGACAGTCCAGCCCACCGCCAGGAAGGCGAGCTGCGCGATCTCGACCGTGCTCCGCCGGAGATTGTCGAGGATCTTCCACCGCGACAGCACCGAGAGCCGGTTCGGCTCCGGACCATCCGGTCCCGGTACCCGCGCCGTCAGCCAGCGGAGCAGCTGCCAGTCCCCCCGGATCCAGCGGTGCTTCCGGCGGGTGTAGGTCAGATAGCGCGTCGGGTACTCGTCGTACACGATGATGTCGGTGGCAAGTCCGGCACGGGCGTAGCTTCCCTCGATCAGGTCGTGCGACAGGAGGGTGTTCTCGGGGAAGCGGCCGTGCGTCGCCTCCTCGAACGCATCGACGTCATAGATGCCCTTGCCGGTGAAGCTTCCTTCGCCGTAGAGGTCCTGGTAGACATCGGAGACCGCCGTCGTGTACGGATCCACGCCGGGGTGTCCCGAGTGGATCGCGGCGAAGCGTGACCGGTGCGCGCTCGGCAGCGATACGCCGACGCGGGGCTGGAGGATGCCGTAGCCGCGCACGACCCGGCCGCGGGCAGGATCGTAGCCGGCGCGGTTGAGGGGGTGCGCGAGCGCGCCGATCAGCAGCGGCGCGGCGTCCGGCGGCAGGACCGTGTCCGCGTCCAGCGTGATGACATACCGGACCCGCCGGAGCGCCGCGACGTCCCCGACGATGATCGAGAACGCGTCGGGCGCGGCGCCCCGGAGGAAGCGGTTGAACTCCGCCAGCTTTCCCCGCTTGCGCTCCCACCCCATCCACACGCCCTGCCGCGCATTCCAGCGGCGGGAGCGATGAAACAGGTAGAACAGGTCGTCCGCGCCGCCGCCGTAGCGGGCGTTGAGCTCGCGGACGCCCGCCACCGCTGCGTCGACGATGGCGGCGTCGTCGGGGCGGGTTTCGCCGGGCGCGTCCGCGAAGTCGCTCAGGATGGCGAAGTGAAGGTGCGCCTCGCGGTTGGCGAGGTACTGCACCTCGAGGTGGTCGAGGGCCTCGCGGACCGCGTCGACACTGGGAAAGAGCGTGGGGACGACCACGGCGGTCCGGAACTCCGCGGGCACGCCGCCCTGCCGGGTCAGATCCAGCTTGCACAGCATGCGTGGCGGCAGGAACGCCGTGACGAGCTGGTTCATCACGGTCACGGCGATATCGATGGCTGGGATCAGGGCGAAGAGCTGTACCGCCAGCCAGGCGGTGCGCGCCTCCGCCCCCGCCAGCCAGAGCAAGGCCCCGATGGCCGTCACCGTCCCGCCGATCATGCCGCCGACGAACACGACGTTGGGGTGGCGGAGCACGAACCGGTGCAGCACCTCCTTCGGCGTCGGCCGATAGCCGGTCGCGCGCTCGAGGTCGCCCAGCCCGTGATCGACGAGATGGTAGCCGACGTGCCCCCGGCGCTCGTCGGACCGGGCCGCGCGCGCGAGCTCCACGGCGAGCCGCGCGACCCCGACCTCGTCACGCCCGGTCCGCTTCGCGATCCGCTCCACGACGTGGCGATAGCTGTCCCGCGTCGCGAACGTCATCCGGGCGTACGCGCCGGCGGGGTCGTCGCGCAGGGCGGCGTCCAGAAGACTCTGCCGCTCGACGAACGTCCGCCAGTCGACCCGGGCGATGGCGCGCAGGCTGGTGATGCTGTTCGCCATCATGATCTGCGTCAACGCGACCCGCTGAGTCGAGCGCGCCGCGGCATCCTCCGCGCCCACGGCCTCCTCGGCGATCCACTGGGCGAGCCGTGTCAGGGGCGGCACGGAGCCGCGCGCCAGCCGCAGCTGGTGCAGGAAACGGGACACGAAGGTCGGGGTGAGGGGCGGCGGCCGGGCCACGAACGCGTCGATCGCGGCCGCGAGGGCGGCGGCGCTGTGCTCGGCGGCGCCGACCAGCCGGGCGGCCTGGCTGTCGGCCTCCTCCAGCTCGTCGAGGCGCTGCACCGTACGGAGCGCCATGCGGCGCACGCTCTCGATCAGCCCCAGCCGCAGCATCGCCGGCACGGCCCACAGCTCGCCGATCGAGAGCGGCGCGATTTGCTGGAAGGCGCCGCAGAACAGATCGAGGTTGCCGGGGTCGATCCGGCCCTCGGTATGCGAGATCAGGGTGATCGCCAGCTCGTAGACCCGCGGATACCCCGCGAGCGCGCCGCCGGCGAGCTCGGGCAGCTCACGGTAAAAGCCCCGCGGCAGGCTCTCTCGGACCTCGCGAATATGCTCCTGGACGACGTGGAAGTTGTCGAGCAGCCACTCGCCCGCGGGGCCGACGTCCGCCTTCCGGTCGGCGGCGCCGGCGAGGCGCGCGTGCACCCCGTCCAGGAGGCGCCGGGTCTCGTCGAGTCGCGCGAGCAGGCGGGGTCGCCCCCGCCTCCATCCGCGCGCGACGAGCCGCTGCCCGCCTGCCACTGCGCGGGCGCGGTCGGCGAGATGCTCGGCGCCCAGCAGCTCGCCGCGGATCGGCCCGGCGACCACCTCGTCGCGGGCGCCCGAACGGCGGGGGAAGAGACGGGAAAGGAGGGAGGGCGAAGTTACCGGTGCGATGTCAGAGGCCTCGAATGGCCGCCGCCGGGCGACGCGTGCCGGGAAGACTCGGGGATCCGGCGGGCGGCCGGCGGATTCCGTGTGAAGCTAAACCCGGCCCGCCCGTGTCGCCTGAACGACGAGGCCAGTCTCAACGTGCTGGATGCGGAGTTGGGGCGCGAGCAGGGCGCGGACGATCGGGCGCGGGCGCGAGCGCGGGCCGGCGGTCCTCCACGCCGGGAGGGCGGCCGGGGGCGCGGGGCCGGGGAGTCAGTCGATCCGTACCGCTTCCAGCGCTACCGTGATCTCGACTTCGTCGCCGATCATCCTGGTGCCCGCCACGGTCTGGTTCCAGTCCATTCCGTAGTCGCGCCGGTCCAGCACCGTGCTCGCCTCGAACGCGATCCGCTCGTGGCCCTCGGCGTCCTCCGCGATCCCGCGGTACTGCCCCGTGAGCGTGACGGGATGCGAGTGCCCCTTGATCGTGAGGACCCCGCTGACCTCCACCGTGGTATCGCTCGCGGCCAGTCCGGTTCCCTGAAAGCTCATGGATGGATAGCTGTCGACGGCGAAGAAGCGGCTGGAGCGCAGGTCGGCGTCCCGGTAGGCGTTGCCGGTGCTGAGGCTCGAGGTCTGCACCGACACGTTCACCACCCCGCGGGTCCAGTCGCGTTCCGTCGTCGTGATGACGGCGTACCAACGGGTGAACGTGCCCCGCACCCGGCCGACGAGGTGGCGCACCCGGAAATCGATCTGGGAGTGCACCGGGTCGACCACCCACTTGGTGGCGATCCGCGAGTCGCCGCGGATCGAGGAGACTGCCTGGGCTTCAGCGCGGGGCGGGATCGCCAGCAGCAGCAGGTACAGCGCCGCCCCGGCGGCCGCCGCGATACGACGATTCATGTCGTCCTCCTCAACCGAGTACCACCAAACTAGAGCCCCGATCATGAAGACGGTGTGAAGGCATGCGAACGGGCGAGTTCAGAGAGGTTCCGTCGATGTTGCGGCGGGCCGCGGGAAGCTAGCGGCCGGATTGGCCCTGCAGGACCTCGGCGACGGTCCTGAGGAGAACCTCAGGCGGGATGGGCTTCTGCAGGAACCGCTCCGCCTCGCCGGCGTCGCTCGCTCCGATCTCGCGCGGGTGGCCCGACATCCAGACGATGGGCATGTCCGGGTATCTGCGCTCGATCTCCTGTCCCAGCGCGCATCCGCCAAGGACCGGCATCACGACGTCGCTGATCACGAGGTCGATCGCCCCGCCCGCCTGTTCCAGGCAGGCGATCGCCTCCCTGCCGTCGCTCGCGCCGACCACCTCGTACCCCTCGGCCTGCAGCGTCCGCATCAGGACCGCCCGGACCAGGTCCTCGTCATCGACCACCAGCAACCGTTCCCGCGGCAGCCGGAACGGTCGGGTCGGGGAGGGCGAGAGGGGGTGGGGAGCACGCTCGGACGTCAGCGGCAGCAGGATCCGGATGGTCGTGCCCCGTCCGATGCTGCTCTCGATCTGGATACGGCCACCGCTCTGGGAGACGATTCCTTCCACGGTCGGCAGTCCCAGCCCCGTACCGCCGCCAACCCCCTTGGTCGTGAAGAACGGCTCGAAAACGCGGGGCAGGTACTCCTGCGGGATGCCCTCGCCGGAGTCCTCGACGCTGAGCTCGGCGTAGGCGCCGGGCTCCACCGGCGCGCCGAGGCGGTCGAGCAGCTGGCCGGGACTCACCTCGAGCGTGTCGGTCCGAAGCCGGAGCCGTCCGCCCTGCGGCATGGCGTCCCGCGCGTTGATCACGAGGTTCATGAGGACCTGCACCAGCTGCGCCCGATCCACTCGCACCCACTTGGGCCCGGGCCCGAGGGCGAGGGCGATCTCGATGCTGCTGCCGATCAGGCGCTGCAGCATCGGCTCGGTGTCCAGCACCGCGGCGCTCAGATCGACCGTCTCGGGGCTCAGCACCTGCTGGCGGGCGAACGCGAGCAGCTGGCGGGTGAGGCTCGCCATCCGCTCGGTCACCTTCTGGATCTGGACCAGGTCCTGCCGGGCTCCGGCGCTCAGCCCCTGATCGCGGGCGACGAAGTTGGCGAATCCGCTCAGCGCGTGAAGCTGGTTGTTGAAGTCGTGCGCCAGCCCCCCCGCGAGGCGGCCGATCGCTTCCATCTTCGCCGCCTGCCGCAGCGCCTCCTCGGCGCGCTTGCGATCGGTGATGTCCCGCTGAATCGAGGACGCGCCCACGATCGTGCCGCCGGAATCACGGAGGGGAGAAATCGTGAGCGAGATGCAGAGCTGGGCGCCGTCCCGGCGGACCCGCATGGTCTCGTAGTGGGCCACGTGCTCGCCGGCGGTGACCCGCCCGAGGATCTGCCGCTCTTCCGTGCGCAGTGCCTCGGGAATGATGGCGTAGATCGAGCGGCCAACCATCTCCGCGGCGGTGTAGCCGTACATGCGCTCCGCCGCGGCGTTCCAGCTGGTGACCGTGCCGTCCAGCGTCTTGCTGACGATGGCGTCGTCGGATGACTCGACGATCGCGGCCAGCCGTGCCGCCAGCAACGCGGGCTGGGCGGGCCCTGGAGGGCTCGTCTCGGGCATGGCCTACGTGCGCTCCCCCAGGCCTGCCGCCCCGGGCCGGGAGCGGCGACGCCTGCGTCCGTCTCCCCACGAGAGGGAAGCGGCGGGCACTCCAGTCAGTGCGAGGCGCGCGCGGAGCGCGGGGGTGAGATCGCGATGCACCAGCGCGCGGCTGAGCGCCGCGCTGCGGGCGGCGTCGTCAGCCGCGGCGGGCGCGAGCGGCTTCACCTCTCCGCCGACCAGCGCCAGGAGGGGGATGCCGTCCTGGTACAGGATGCGGTTCCGGCCAAGCGCCGGAACCCGCTCGCCGGGAGTGAGGATCCCCGTGAGGTTGAGCGGATCGGCCGCGCTGACCGCCACCAGCGTGCCGGGGCGGCCCGCGCGGCGGGTCGCCCGGAGCTGCCCCACGGCCTCGGGCAGCGCGAACTGCTCCCCCGGCATTCCGGCCACGAACCGGCCCCCGCGGATCTCGCCCCGGGCCTCGAGCCGGCGATAGACCGGCAGCAGCTCGCGCCAGGGCGGGGCGTTCGGCTCGCGGGCGAGCAGGCGCCTGAACACGACGCCGTAGCGGCGGAGCAGCGTCTGCGCCTGAGCGGCGGGATGGCCGCCCACGAGTCCACCCGCCAGCACCGCCCACCGCCCGGCGCTCTCGATTCCGAACGGGACCGTCCGGTGGCGCCGGGGAGCATCGGTGAGCGGCCGGCGCTTGGCCGAGGGGGTGATCAGCGCGCGGAGCCCCGCGAAGCCGTCCGAGGTGACCAGCCCCGCCGCCGCGAGCTCGGCGAGCGCCTGCTCGACCTGGGTCGCGAGCAGCCCCGACCCGGCGACCAGCTCCGCAAAGAACGACGCGCCGCGCCGCTCGAGCGCGTCGAGCACCCGGCGGGCGTACTCGGACAGCGCATCCCGATCGACGGCCGTCCGCCCGGCGAGCCACTCGCCGGCGTGCTCCCGCAGGAACAGCGCGATCGGCGTGCTCCGGAGCGGTCCCACCGCTCCGGCGCCCCGCTGCCCCGCCAGCCTGCCCCACGCGACCCGCCCGGTGAGGCAGAGCGTGTCCAGCAGCGCCGGGTCGTACCCGGCGCAGCGCGCCGCGAGCACCTCGGCCTCCCACGCCCCGGCCGCCACCTCGAAGCCATCGAGCTGCCCGATCACCGTCGCCAGCCCCTCCAGTCCCGCCGCATGATGCTCCGGGTCGATCCGCTGCCACGCGAAGAGGAACCGCAGGAAGTCGGCGGCGCTCACCGGCTCGATCTCGGCCCGGAGCCGGTTGAGCGTGTAGCGGTGAATGCGGGCGAGGAGCCGCCGATCGCACCACTCGAGCTCTGTGGCCGCGCCCTCGGGTCGCCGGCTGAACCGCCCGCGCAGCACCACCCCCTCGGCCTCCAGCTGGAGCAGCGCCTGCTCGGCGTCCGGCTCGGCGACGCCGAGCGCCGCGGCCAGCGCTGCGGCGGTGGCGGGTCCGGCGATGCTCAGCCGGCCTCGCAGCATCTCGCGGGCGTCGTCCAGCTCGGTGAGCCGCTCCGCCGCCAGCCAGAGCGTGGGGCCCCCCGCGCGCGGGACCGCGCGCGCCCGCCCGCCCGCGACCAGCCGGTCGAAGTACGGCGTCCACGACGTCCCGTCCCGGCCGGCGCTCCCCTCCGCCTCGGTGAGGAATCCCGAGGTGAGGAGCGCGTCGTGCAGCTCGTCCGCGTCGCGGACATCGGGCCAGGCCTCGTTCCGCACCCGCTCGATCGCCCCGGGGTCGAGCGCGCCCAGATCGTCGGCCGAGGACGGCTCGAAGGCGCGGCGAGTCTGCACGGCCTGGGTCCGCCGCTCCTCCAGCGGCGCATCGTCCAGGAAGGCGTACGGCCTCGCATTGAGGATCTCGGCCGCGAGCGGGGACGGCTCGGGGAGGTCGCGCGCGACACAGCGGATGCCGCCGGACCGGACGCGCTCCAGGATCCCGGCGAGCCGGTCCAGATCCATCACCTCGTGCACGCAGTCGTCGATCGTCTGCCGCACGAGCGGATGGTCGGGGATCTCCCGGTCACCCGGGATGTTCTCCAGACAGGCGGCGGCATCCGGGAACGCGGCGGCGAGCAGGTCGTCGGCCTGCATGCGCTGCAGCTGCGGCGGCACCTTGCGGCCGCGGCGGTTCCGCGGGATGGCGAGCGCGATGGTGGCGTTCCACCGCCAGTGAGTGGCGAACATCGGCGCGTCCAGCAGCGCCTGCACCAGGATGCTCTCGACGGTCTCGGGCTGGAGGAAGCGGAACACGTTCTCGAGCGGGAAGGAGTGCTGGGGCCCGAGCGACAGGAGAATCCCTTCCTCGGTGGCGGCGGCCTGGAGCTCGAAGTTGAACTGGCGGCAGAACCGCTTCCGCAGCGCGAGCCCCCAGGCGCGGTTCACGCGGCTCCCGAACGGCGCGTGGATGACGAGCTGCATGCCACCGGACTCGTCGAAGAACCGCTCGGCGACGATGGTATCCTGGGTGGGCAGCGTGCCCAGCATGCGCTTCGCTTCCGCGAGATACTCGGTGAGCTGAAGCCCGGCCGCCCCGGCGGCCTCCCCGTCCGCGATCTCCGAGACGATCCACGCGCGCGCGCCCTCGCGGTCGTCGAGCCGCACACCGGCCTCCCGGCGGAGCTCCGACACGGCGGTCGACAGCTCCACGCTGCGTGCCGGCGCCTCGCCGAACCAGAAGGGGATGCTGGGCGGCTGTCCCCGCGCGTCTGCCACCCGCACCACCCCCTGCTGAATCCGGAGGATCCGCCAGGAGAGATTGCCGAGCTGGAAGATGTCGCCGGCCATGCTCTCGACCGCGAAGTCTTCGTTCACCGTGCCGAGGAGGGTGCCGTCGGGTTCGAGGACCACGCGGTAGTCGGCGGTGTCGGGGATCGCGCCGCCCGAGGTGAGCGCGAGCAGCCGTGCGCCCCGCCGTCCCCGGAGGCGCCCGTTCATCCCGTCGTGGTGGATCAGCGCTCCGCGCCGGCCGCGCCGGGTGGCGAACCCCTGGGCCAGCATCGCGACGACCTGGTCGAACTCGGCGCGCCCGAGGCTGCGGTACGGGTAGGCCCGCCGCACCAGCTCGAACAGCCCGTCCGCGGGCCAGTCCTCGGAGGCCGCCTCCGCGACGATCTGCTGCGCCAGCACGTCCACCGGCTGCTCGCGGATCGCGAGCCGGTCGAGCCTGCCGCTCCGCACCTCGCGCAGCAGCGCCACGCACTCGACCAGCTCATCGCGGCTCAGGGGGAACAGCCGCCCCGTCGGCGTGCCGCGGACCGTGTGTCCGGACCGGCCGACCCGCTGGAGCAACGTCGAGATCCGGCGGGGGGAACCGAGCTGGCAGACGAGATCCACGTGGCCGATGTCGATCCCCAGCTCGAGCGACGCGGTGGCCACCAGGGCCTTGAGGCGTCCTGCCTTGAGCCGCTCCTCCGCGTCGAGCCGGACCTCCTTGGCCAGGCTGCCGTGGTGTGCCGTCACCGCGTCCTCACCCAGGCGCTCGGCCAGGTGGCGCGCGACCCGCTCGGCGAGGCGTCGCGTGTTCACGAAGACGAGTGTCGTGTGGCGCGGGCGGATCAGCTCGGCGAGCCGCTCATAGATCTCCTCCCAGACCTCGCCGGCCATGACCGCCTCGAGCGGGGACTTCGGGAGCTCAAGGGCGAGGTCGAGTGCTCGGCGGTGGCCTTCGTCGACGATGGCGGGCAGGGCGGCAGGGCCCGCCAGCCAGCGGGCGACGTCCTCGATCGGCTCCATCGTCGCCGAGAGGCCGATTCGCTGAACCGGCCCCGCGGCCACGTGCGCCAGCCGCTCGAGGCTCAGCGCGAGGTGTGCCCCGCGGCGCGACTCGAGCACCGCGTGGATCTCGTCCACGATGACGGTGCGCACGGTGCGGAGCATCTCGCGGCTCCGCCGGGCGGTGAGCAGGAGATAGAGCGACTCGGGTGTGGTGACCAGGATGTGGGGCGGGGTCTTGAGCATCGCCGCGCGCTCGGCGGCAGGGGTGTCGCCGGAGCGGACCGCCGCCGTGAGGCGCGGCGCGCCGCACCCCATCTCCTCGGCGAGGCGCCGGATCTCGCGCCGCGGCTCGGCCAGGTTGCGGTGGATGTCGGCGCTCAACGCCTTGAGCGGCGAGACGTACACCACGCGCGTCGCTTCCGGGAGCGTCCCCGCGAGGCTCTCGCGCAGCAGCTGGTCGATCGCGATCAGGAACGCGGCGAGGGTCTTGCCCGAACCGGTGGGGGCGGCGATGAGGGTGTCGTGGCCGCCCCGGATCGCCTCCCACCCCCGGCGCTGGGCCGCGGTGGGCTGGCCCAACCGCTCGGCGAACCAGCGGGCGACGGCGGGATGGAAGCCGGCGAGCGACATAGCAGGGCAATATATGCGTGCGCCGGTCCGGGCCAGTGACGGCTGGTACAGATCGTGCCCCGGCTCGGACGGCCGGAGGCGGCGCCTGGCGCGGTAGCGAGCAGCGGGATCGGAAGGATAATTGCCAGTCGTCACACGACTTGACTTGGCCCCTCCGCAACCAGGGACGGCGGGTATGAGCAGGATGCTCGGGGTTGAGGCCCAGGACGGGCGACTCGAAGCCCTCACGATTCGTGCAGTGGTTTCTCGCGGATCCCGGCGCGGGGCGGCATGCCGCTGAGCCGGGGCCGGCGGTGGGGCAGGGTCGTCCTGCAGGTCCTCACCCGGCCGCTTTCCCTGCGCGTTCAGTTGCTCGGCAGCATTCTGACGGTGCTCGTCCCGAGCACCATCGTGGTCTTCTTCTTCTATCCGAAGCGGCAGGAGCAGATCGCCGTCGCCACGCTCGAGCAGCGGGCGCTGGACATGGCGAGCCTCGCCGCCCCGGGCATCGGCCACGGGCTGGGCCAGCCGGACAGCATCGCCGTCGCGGACGTGATCGAGCGGGTCTTCGAGGATCCGGCGGTCGCGTACGTCCTCGTGCTGGACCCGGCCGATCGCGTGGTCGCGGGGCAGGACCCCCTGCGGATCCGGTCTCCCCGCTTCGGTGCCACCGGCGCGCTCGGCGTGCGGCGGGCCGGCAACTGGCTGCACGCCGCGGCGCCGGTCACCTACCACGGCCGGCGGGTCGCAACCGTCGCCGTGGGCCTCTCCATCAGCACCCTGAGCGACGAGGTCGCGAGCGAGCGGTTCACCGCGTTTCTGATTGGCGGGCTGGTGCTGCTCTTCGGGGTTGGCAGCTCGCTGTTCTTCGCGTCCCGCATCGTGCGGCCGATCATCGCGCTCCGCGGCGCCACCGAACGGCTCGCGGGCGGAGACTTCACGGTGTCGGTTCCCTCGGGCGGCTCCCAGGAAGTCGCCGCCCTCGGTACTGCATTCGCGGTCATGGTCGGTTACCTGCGCGACTCGACGGACCGGCTCACCGGCGCGCGCGACACCGCGGTCGCGGCGGAGCGCGCCAAGTCGGACTTCCTCGCGGCGATGAGCCACGAGATCCGCACCCCGATGAACGGCGTGCTCGGCATGCTCGGCCTGCTGCTCGACACCGAGCTCTCGGGAAGCCAGCGGCAGTATGCGGACACGGCCCGGCGCTCGGCGGACGCTCTGCTCACGATCATCAACGACATCCTCGATTTCTCGAAGATCGAGGCCGGCAGGCTCGACCTCGAGCTGATCGACTTCGATCTGCGACACACGCTGGAGGACGTGCTCGATCTGCTGGCGGAGCGGGCCACCGTGAAGGGGCTCGAGCTCGCGACGGTGATCGACCCGCAGGTGCCCAGCTGGCTGCGGGGCGATCCGGGACGGGTTCGGCAGCTGCTCCTCAACCTGGTGGGGAACGCCCTCAAGTTTACCGAGCGGGGGGAGGTGACCGTGCGCGTGGCGGTCGCATCCGATGCCCCCGCCGGGGTGCTCCTCCGGTTCGAGGTAGCCGACACCGGGATCGGGATCGCGCCGGAGGCCCAGACTCGACTGTTCCAGGCGTTCGTGCAGGCCGACGCGTCGATGAGCCGCCGGTTCGGCGGCACCGGGCTCGGGCTGGCCATCTGCCGGCGCCTCGCGGAGCTCATGGATGGTGAGATCGGGGTGGAAAGCGAGCCCGGGGTCGGGAGCACGTTCTGGTTCACCGCCCGCTTCGCGCGGGCCGAGCGCCCCGCGCCCTCCGCAACCCTTCCCGCCGAGGCGCTGGCGGGGCTGCGGGTGCTGGTGGTGGACGACAACAGGACCAGTCGCCAGACGCTGCGGGAGACACTCTCACGCTGGGGGATGCGGGGGACCGTGACCGACAGCGCGCCATGCGCACTCGACCTCCTGCGCAAGGCGGCCGCGGCCGGCGATCGTTACGAGGTGGCGATCGTGGACGTGCACCTGGTCGGCACGGACGGCATCGCACTCGGCCGGGCGATCAAGTCGGAACCCGCGATCGCGCTTACCCGGCTCGTGCTCCTCACCTCGCTCGGCGCTCGCGGGGAGGCCCGAGCCGCCCACGAGGCCGGCTTCAGCGCGTTCCTGACCAAGCCGGTCCTGCAGTCTGCCCTGCAGGACTGCCTGGCTACGGTCCTGG
>DASUAH010000310.1:0-3318 GCA_035763885.1 Gemmatimonadales bacterium | reverse complement strand
AGCGCCGAGCCCAGGGCGATGCCCGCCGCGACCTGTCCCGGCGTGCCCTCGGAGTGCAGCGCCTTGATGAGCGATTGCAGCAGCTTGAGCAACGTCAGCATGCGCCCAAGCTAATTGGACTTTATGCGTCGCGCAGTATATGCTGCCGCACCATGCCCATAGCACGGCGCGCCCCGCAAGTGCACAAGTTCGGCGGGGCCTCGCTGGCCGACGCCGCCGCGATCGGCCAGGCCATCGGCATCGTCCGGAGCCACGGACGCGAGGCTGCGGTGGTGGTGGTCTCGGCGATGGCCGGGGTCACCGACGCGTTGCTCGCCATCGCTGCGCATGCCGCCCGCGGGGACGGGCTTCGGGTCGCGGAGCTGGCCGCCGACCTGCGGCGCCGCACCCTCGCGGCCGCCCGTGCCGTGGTGCCGGCCCGGCGGGGCCGGGCGGCGCTGGTGGCGGCGGTGACGCGCGACCTGGACGAGCTGGAGGAGCTGGCGGCCGGGCTCCGCCTGCTGCGCGACCTCACCCCGCGCACCAGCGACTTCCTGGTCGCGCGGGGCGAACGCCTGAGCGCGCGGATCGTCGCAGCCGCACTCGCCGCTCACGGAGTGCGGGCCCGCTACGTGGATGCCGGTGAAATCATCCGGACCGACACCCACTACGGCCAGGCCTCGCCTGACTACCCCCGTACCGACCGCGCCGCGCGCCGCCTGCTGGCGCCGCTCCTCGCCGCGGGCGTGGTGCCGGTGGTGCCGGGCTTCATCGGCGCCTCGCCGCAGGGCGAGATCACCACGCTCGGGCGCGGCGGCTCCGATCTCACGGCAACGCTGCTCGCGCGCGCCCTGCGCGCGAGCCGGGTCTCGCTCTGGAAGGACGTGCCCGGGTTTCTCACCGCGGACCCCCGCGTCGTGAGCGATGCCCGCGTGATCCCCGCCCTGCACACCCGCGAGGCGGCGGAGCTCGCCTACTACGGCGCCAAGGTGCTCCACCCCCGCGCGCTCATCCCCCTGGCCGGCAGGAAGATCCCGGTGTTCGTGCGCCCGTTCGCCGACCCCGCGTCGCCGGGATCGGAGGTATCCGAGCGGGTGGGCGTGGCCCGGCTGCCGGTGAAGGCGCTGTCGGCCGTGCCGCACCAGGCGCTCGTGACCGTCGCCGGCAACGGCATGCTCGGCGTGCCGGGCATCGCGGCCCGCACGTTCGCCGCGCTCCAGACCCGCCGGATCTCGGTCTCGATGATCTCACAGGCGTCGTCGGAGCACTCGATCTGCTTCAGCGTGCCCGAGTCGGCGGCTCGCGAGGCCCGCGCGGCGCTCGAGCACGAGTTCCGGGAGGAGATGGCGCGGCGCGAGATCGACGGCGTCGAGGTCCGCCCCGGCGTCGCGACCATCGCGGTGGTCGGCCTCGGCATGGCCGGGACGCCCGGGGTGGCGGCCGGCGTGTTTTCGGCGCTCGCCTCCGCCGGCATCAACGTGGTCGCGATCGCGCAGGGCTCCTCCGAGCTCAACATCTCGGTGGTCGTGGACGGCGACCGCGCGGCGGAGGCGCAGCGCCGGATCCACGCCGCGTTCCAGCTCGCGCGAATCGGCGGCGGCACGGTGGCGCGGGTCGAGCGGGTGGACGTCGTGCTGCTCGGATTCGGGCAGATCGGGCGGATGCTCGCGGGGCTGCTCGCGCGCGGGCGGGCGCGGCGCGCCGTGCGGATCGTCGGCGTGATCGACCGGAGCGGCTTCGTGTTCGAGCAGCGCGGACTCTCGCCCCACCGGGTGGCCGCGCTCGCCGCGCTCAAGGAGCGCGGCACCGGCGCCGCGCAGGTCCCCGGCGGTCGGGCGGCCACGGGCGAGGAGGCGGTCGCGTTCATCTCGCGCCACGCGCTCCGCCGGCCCATCCTGGTCGACCTCACCGCCGACGCCACCGGCCCGCTGCTGGCCCGGGCGCTCGCCTCCGGCATGGATCTGGTCCTGTCGAACAAGCGCCCCCTCACCGGTCCCCGGCCCGAGAGCGCCCGGCTGCACGAGCTCGCCCGCGCCTACGGGCGCCGCATCCGGCACGAGACCACCGTGGGCGCGGGGCTGCCGGTGATCGACACCTACGACAAGCTCGTGGAGTCGGGCGACCGGGTGGAGAAGATCGAGGGCTGCCTGTCGGGCACGCTCGGCTTCCTGCTGAACGAGATGGCCGCGGGGCGGCGGTTCTCCGAGGCGGTGCGCGACGCGATGGCCAAGGGCTACACCGAGCCCGACCCGCGCGACGACCTCTCGGGCATGGACGTCGGTCGCAAGGCGCTGATCCTCGCGCGCCTGCTGGGCTACCCCGCCGAGCTGGACGGGCGCATGGTGGAATCGCTGGTGCCGCGATCGGTGCGCGGGCTCTCGCGCGCCGAGTTCCTCGGGCGCCTCGAGCGACTGGACGCCGGGTGGGAGCGCCGCATCGCGGCCGCAGCCGCGCGCGGGCGGGTGCTCCGCTACGTCGCCACGGTGACGCGCCGCTCGCTCGCCGTCGGGCTGCGCGAGGTAGACCGCTCCAGCGCCCTGGCCGCGCTCAAGGGCGCGGACAACAGCGTGGTCTTCACCACCGCCCGGTACAAGGCCAACCCGCTCGTGATCACGGGGCCCGGCGCCGGACCGGCCGTGACCGCCGCGGGCGTGCTGAACGACGTGCTCAAGCTGGCCGGCGCGTGAGCCGCCCCCCAACTCCGGCCCGGGTGCGCGCCTTCGCGCCGGGCTCCGTCGGCAACGTGGGGCCCGGGCTCGACATCCTCGGTCTCGCGGTTGCGGGCGCGGGCGACGAGGTCCTGGTCGAGCGGATCGAGGGCGGGACGATCGTGCTGCGCGACGCGGGTCATCCCGATCTCCCGGCCGACCCGGCACGGAACACCGCCGCGCTGGCCGCCGGCGGCGTCCTGCAGCGCGCGGGCGCCGGTCGCGTCGGACTCGCGGTGTCGGTTCGCAAGGGTCTCCCGCTTTCGGGGGGGCAGGGCGGCAGCGCGGCCTCGGCGGTGGCCGCCGCCGTCGCGGCGAACCACCTGCTGGGGGACCCGCTCGACCGCGGGTCGCTGCTCACCGCCTGCCTCGCCGCGGAGGAGCGAGTGGCGGGCCGCCACGCCGACAACGTGGCCCCGTCGCTGCTCGGGGGCATGGTGCTGGTCCGCGCGCTGGAGCCGCCCGACGTGGTCTGTCTTCCGGTCCCGCTCGACCTGCGCGTGGTCCTGGCGCACCCCGATCAGCGGCTCCCCACCAGGGACGCCCGCGCGGTGCTCCCGCGCCAGGTGCCGACGGAGCTGGCCCTGTACCAGGCGGCGCAGGTCGCTGCGATGGTCGCCGCGCTCGCGGC
>DASUAH010000309.1:0-10867 GCA_035763885.1 Gemmatimonadales bacterium | reverse complement strand
ACACCCGAACGCGCTCGGCATCAAGGAGGCGAGCGGCGATCTCAAGCAGGCGATGGAGATCATCCGCGGCCGGCCGGAAGGCCGCTTCGCGGTGCTGTCGGGCGAGGACTGGCTCACGCTCGCGATGATCGCCGCGGGCGGCGACGGCCTGATCTCCGTGGTATCCAACGAGGTGCCGGCCGCCATGACCTCGCTGGTGCGCCACGCACTCGGCGCGGAGCTGGACGAGGCCCGCGACCTTCTCTACCGCCTCCTGCCCCTCATCGACGCGAACTTCATCGAGACCAACCCCGCCCCGGTCAAGGCCGCGCTCCACGCGATGGGGCGGATCGAGGACGTGCTGCGCCTGCCGCTGGTACCGGTGACCGACCCGACGAGGAAGGCGTTGCTGGCGGCGCTCCGCCAGGCCGGGGTCGAGCCGGCGCATGTCTGACAGCCCGACGGCCGGACGGTCGGACGGCCGGACGGCCGGACGGCTGGACGGGCGGACGGCCGGATTGCAGGCCGCGATCGAGCGGTACGCGGCGGCGGTTCCCTCCGGCGAGGAGGGTCGCGCGCGCGAGGCCTTCGACGCCCTCAAGGTGGCCCTGAACCGGGGCGAGGTGCGTGCGGCCGAGCGGGGCCCGGACGGCACCTGGCGCGCAAACGCATGGGTGAAGAGCGGCATCCTGCTCGGCTTCCGGCTGGGTCGCATGGTGCCGGCGGCCATGGGCGGCCCGTTTCCCTTCTACGACAAGGACACCTATCCCCTCCGGCGGATCGGCCCGGACGACGGGGTGCGTCTGGTGCCGGGCGGCTCCGCCATCCGCGACGGCTGTTATCTCGGACGCGGGGTGGTCTGCATGCCCCCGATGTACGTCAACGTGGGCGCGTACCTGGACGACGGTACGCTGGTGGACTCTCACGCGCTGGTGGGCTCGTGCGCGCAGATCGGGAAGCGGGTGCACCTGTCGGCCGCGGCCCAGATCGGCGGGGTGCTGGAGCCGGCGGGCGCGCTGCCGGTGATCATCGAGGACGAGGTGCTGGTCGGCGGCAACTGCGGGGTGTACGAGGGAACGGTGGTGCGGGAGCGCGCCGTCCTCGCCCCCGGCGTGCTCCTCACCGGCGGCACCGCGGTGGTGGACCTCGTACGGAACGAGGTCTATCGCCGCGACGGTGATCGGCCGCTCGAGATCCCCGCCGGCGCGGTCGTGGTGCCCGGCTCGCGGCCGGTCCGGAGCGGCCCCGGAAAGGAACTGGGGATCAGCCTGTACGCGCCGGTGATCGTGAAGTACCGGGACGAGAAGACCGAGGCCAGCGTCATGCTGGAGGACCTCCTGCGGTGACCGCGCACACCCATTACCTCTGGTTCGAGACCGAGAAGCGCCAGGAGATCATCGACATCACCGACGAGGTGGCGGCGCAGGTGCGCGCGAGCGGCGTCCGGGAGGGATTCGTGCTCGTGAGCGCCATGCACATCAGCGCGTCGGTGTTCGTCAATGACCACGAGTCCGGCCTGTGGCACGACATCCTCCACTGGCTCGAGCACACGATCGCGCCCTGGGACCCGGCGCGCTACCGGCACAACGAGACCGGGGAGGACAATGCCGCCGCCCACCTGCGGAGCCTCACGGTGGGACACGAGGTGATCGTCCCGATCACCGCGGGCAAGCTGGACCTCGGCCCGTGGCAGCGGGTGTTCTACGGGGAGTGGGACGGGCAGCGGCGGAAGCGGGTGATCATCAAGGTGCTCGGGGAGCGCTGAGCGGGTCCCTCACCGCTGCTCGCTCACTTCGGCTACGTAGATGTCGCTCTCCCGCTCATTCACGGCGAAAAAGAGCCGCTTCCCGTCGGTGGCCCAGTTGCCCCGGCTCGAGACCCAGTTGGGGCGGCCGACGCGAAGCAGGAGCCGCACCTGGCCGCCCGAGACCGCCATCGTCCAGAACGACACGGAGCCGTCCAACCCGGCGGTCCGGAGATACAACGCTCGGCCATCCGCAGACGGCATCGCGCTGATGTGAACGGCGGACTCGAGGGGCACCGGCACCGGCTTCACCGCCCCGCTTTCGACGTCCACCAGCTCCAGGTGCCGCACCAGATCCCTCGCGCTCTCGTTGAAGCCCTCCTCGAGCAGTAGCGCCCCATCCGGCGTCCAGCGGCCCTCGACCTCCCGGGGGCTCACCCGCTTGGGCGAGCCCCATGAGCCGTCGGCCTGGCGGCGGGTGACGTACAACCCGACCCGGTCGGGCGGCGCCTCGGTGACCGTAAACGAGATCAAGCGACCGTCGGGCGACCAGTGGGCATAGCGGTCTTCGTGCGGTCCCGCGTACACGACGGTTTCGGGCCCGCCGCCCGCCGGCATGACGATGATGTCGCGGGTGCCCCGCCGCACCGCATGAAACGCGATCTCGCGCCCGTCGGGCGAGGGATTGGCGTAGAAGTCGTCGCCGGGATCGGAGGTGAGCTGCTGCAGCTCCCCACCTCCGCTCGGCATCCGGTAAAGATCCTGGTTGCCGCTGAAATTGGAATCGAAATAGAGCCAGCGTCCATCTGCGGACAGCGACATCGCCTCGACCAGCTGGCTCCCCTCGGTCACCGGACGGATGTGGGAGCTGTCGGCAGGGCCGCCGCCGGCCGGCAGATCGGCCACCCAGATGTTGGCCCGCATGACGAAGAGCGAGTACGCCAGCCGATGCCCGTCGGCGGACTGGGAAACCGAGTGGGCATTGAGCCCTTGCGTAACCCGCTCCACCGCACCGTCGGGCACACCGTCGCGGGTGATGCGTACCCGGTACACATCGCGGGGGCCATCGCGATTCGAGACGAACAGCAGATGCCGGCTGTCCGGCGACCATGCCGGACTGGTGTTGAGCGCGGTCGGCTCGGCGATCCTCAGCGGGGCCCCGCCGTCCGCCCGAATCACCCATAGCCCGCCCGGGCCCACGTTGCCCAGACTGGTGGACCCGAGCGTGAAGATGCTGTTGCCGGCGGCGAACGCGACGAGCGCGCCGTCGGGCGACCAGGCGAACGAGTGAGCGTCGCGCACGGGCAGCACGGCCATGGTGCGCGGTGAGCCGCCGCCGAGGTCCTGCACCAGCGCCGTATCACCACGGGTGAAGAGAAACCGCTGGCCGTCCGGCGCCCACGCCTTGGTCGTGAAGTATCCCACCCGCGGCCCCCGCGCCTGGCTGATGCCCTGCGCTACCAGTCGAGGGGACCCGCCCAGCGCCGGAATCAGGTAGACGCTGTCGCCAGCCTGAAACAGGATGCGCGACCCGTCGGGCGACCAGCGGGGCTGCCGCTGGCTGGGACCGCTGTCCTGTGTCAGCGCGATCGGCTGCCCGCCCCCGATCTGCCGGATGAAGAGCCGCATCGCTGCCGGCGGGCCCTTGGCGTAGGCCACGAACTTCCCATCGGGAGAGATTGCGGGGTCGAGCTCCAGCCCCTCGTCGAACGTGAGCTGCGCGGCCCGGCCCAGGACCAGCCGCGCGGGTGTCTCGTGCCGGAGCGCCACGACCGCGACCGCGATCAGGGCCGCCGCTGCGCCGACGACACCGCCGATGAGCGCGGGGCGCGGGCGGCGGGCCGCTGCCACGAGCCGGGTATCGGTCGGCGTCGTGCCGGTGCTCGGCGTGGCGATCTGCTCGAGCCGCTCGACGACCTCCTGCGCGGTCTGCCAGCGGTCGGCCGGGTGCTTCGCGAGGCACCGCATGATCACCTCGGCCAGCGGTGCGGGCACGCTGGGCCTGTGGGCCGTCACCGGCGGGGGATCCTGCGTCACCTGCGCCGCCAGCACCGCCTGCGGCGTGCCGGCGAACGGCGTGCCGCCGGCGACCAGCTCGTAGCCGAGCACGCCGAGCGCGTAGATGTCGGCGCGATGGTCGACGTGGGGGTCGGCAGTGGCCTGCTCGGGCGCCATGTACGCCGGCGTGCCGATGGCCACTCCGGCGGTGGTGAGCTCGTGCCGCCCGGTCGCTTCGGTCACGGCCTTCGCCACGCCGAAGTCGGTGACCAGGACGTGGCGGCCCGAGAGCAGCACGTTGTCCGGCTTGATGTCGCGGTGCACCACCCCGTGCGCGTGGGCGTAGGCCAGCGCGTCCGCGATCTCGCCCAGGAGCCGCACGGCTTCGGGTATGGGCAGCTCGCCCTGGCGCGCCAGCCGGGCCCGGAGTGACTCGCCGTCCACGAACGGCATGACGTAGTAGAGGAAGCCGTCGGCCTCGCCGGAATCCAGCACCGGGAGGATGTGCGGATGCTGGAGCTGGGCGGCGATCTCGATCTCGCGGATGAACCGCTCGGAGCCGAGCGAGGCGGCGAGCTCGCGACGCAGCACCTTGACCGCCACCTTGCGGCGGTGGCGCAGGTCCTCCGCGAGGTAGACCGTCGCCATCCCGCCCGCGCCGATCTCGCGTGCGAGCGCGTAGCGCCCGGCGAGGGCGGCCTTGAGCCGGTCGAACGCGTCGGCCATGGGAGGCCCGGTTGGGGACTCCGCCAGTATACCCCGCCGGGGAAGTGGGGTAAACGGCGGCGCGGGAAGCCGGCACGCCGACTCCCCGCGTTCCCCGCAGCCCCCGCTGCTCCAACGTCAGGGCTTGCGCTTCGTGGCCGCCTTCGCCTGGGTCGCCGCTGCCTTCGCGTCGGTCGTCGCCGTCACCTTGAGCCCCGCCCCCGCAACCGCCGCCGCAATCGCCTGCTCGCCCGGCTTGGAGCCGAGGGTCCACTGCGTCGCGGCGCGGCCGCGGCCATCGCTCATCACCCGCGCCGGCGCCACCCGGCCCGCCCGGACGCTGAAGGCGACAGCGCGGTCTCCGACCGGGTTGCCGTACGCGTCGGTCACCACGACGGCCACCCGCTGCGGGAGCGGTCGCCCGGCCGCGCCACTCGCCGGCACCGGCTCGAACGCGAGATTCGCCGGGGCGAGCGGACGTGCCACGGCGGCGATCTCAACCGCGGTGTCTGCCCCTTCCAGCCGCACCACGAGCCGCTGGGCGCCGGCTCCGCTGCCGAGGGTCCAGCGGACCGCCGCGCGTCCGGAGGAGTCGGTCGCGACCAGGCTGTCGGCGACGCTGCCCACCGCCGGCCGGGCGACGACCGCTGCGCCCGGCACCGGGTTCCCCAGCGCATCGGTCACGCGCAGCATCACTGGCTGCCGCAGTGCGGCCCCGACGGGCCCGCGCTGGCGGTTGCCGCCCACGACGGCGAGACCCCTCGGCGCGCCCGTGTGCGCCACCGCGGTGACGACGAACGGCGGGAGCGTGCGCGGATTGCCGACCTGCGCCCTCGCCGCCTGCAGCCCGGCGCGGCGGCCGAGCCGCCAGCGGGCCCGCGCCTGCCCGAGCGAATCGGTGCGCGCCTCATGCTCCACCACGAGTCCGCCATCCCCCGCGATCCAGGCCACGGGAAGGTCCGGGAGCGCCGCGCCGGCGCTATCGGTCACCCGGATGATGACCGGCTCGCTCATCAGCTCGCCCGCGAGGCCGCTCGCCCCTTCGCTGGCGAGCGCGACCCGCGTGTTCGCCGGCAACGGATCGGCCTCGGCGACGACGAGCGGCAGCGCGGCGATGCCATCGACCGTCGGGACGAGCCGCTGTCTGCCCGGCGTGGCACCGAGGGTCCAGGTCGCGCGCGCCATCCCCTGCGCGTCGGAGGTGTCGATCGCCGGCTCGACGCTGCCCGCGTCTTCGGCCACGACGAAGCGCACCGGCACCCCGCCGATGGGCCGGCCCCCGCGTGACACCACCTGCACCGCGACCGCCCCGCCCAGCCGGCGACCCGCGGGCGCCCGCTGTCCCTCCCCGTTCACGACGGTGAGCGAGGCGGGCACCGGCACCACCTCCACCGCCAGCCGCGCGCTCGAGCCGCCCAGCTCGGCGGTGAGCACGGTGCGTCCGGGCGCGATCGCCGTGACCTCACCGGTCGCGTCGACCCCCGCGATCGAGAGCTCCGCCGAATGCCAGGCGGGAGCGAGCCCGACGATCTCGTGCCCCCGGGCGTCCAGCACCCACGCCGTGGCCCGGACCCGCTCGCCCTCGGGCACGCTGAGCACGGAGTCGCCCACGATCGCCACGCCCGTGGGCGCTTGCCGCACGGTGATCGTCGCTCGCGCGGCCCGGCCGCCCGCGCGGACCTCGATCGTCGCCACCCCCTGACCCGTCGCCACCACCGCGCCGGCGCTGTCCACCGAGGCGACGTCCAGCCGGTCGCTGCTCCAGACCGGCGACACGCCGGGCACCATGGTCCCGTGGGCGTCGGCAATGGTCGCGGCGAGCCGCACGGTGTCGCCAATCGCGAAAACCGTGTCGGCTTGCGGCGCGACGCCAATCCACCGCACCTCCGGCCGCTTCGGCCCGAGGGGGCCTGCCGCCGCGGCGCCCTGCCGCTCATTCAGCGAGCTGGCCGTCGAGACGATCGAAGCCACGGCCGCCGCGGTGGACACCGCCCCCGCGACGATCTTGACGGCGCGTCCAGCGCCCCCGTCGGTTCGGCGCAAGGCCATCCGCGCTCCCTCCCTTCCGACGCTGCCCATGAGGCAATGTCGAGGCCGCCGGGGCGGCGCGGCAATTGGCGAGAAGTTGACGCTGTCGGGAATTGCGACGCGCCGTTACACAGCCGGCGCAGGGGCCTGCAGTGGGGGAGTGAGCAGTGAGCAGTGAGCAGTGAACTCCGATTGAGGGGAAAGCCCTGCTCCATGCCCCTGCTTACTGCTCACTGCTTACTGCTTACTGCTTACTGCTCACTGCTCACTGCCTACTCCTCACAGCAGCCGGTACTTCGGCCCGCTCCCCCCCTCCCGGGGGGTCCAGCGGGGGCCGAGCACGTCGGTCGCCTTGCAGTCCACGCAGTTCGGCGGGTTGACGCGGAGCTCGTCGCCCACCCGCTCGTACACGCCCGCCGGGCAGAGATGGCTGTAGAACTCGGCCACCTCGGGCGTGACGTCGTCGCCCACGAGCAGATGGCTGGGGATCGTGTCGCGGGTGGCGTTGCCCGCCTTGAACACCGCGTCCAGCTTGCTGAAGGTCAGCTTGCCGTCGGGGCGGAAGGGCGCGGCCCGGCCGGGCCGCCGCGCGACCTCAGCGTCGGCCGGCATGTCGACCTTGCGGCCGGGAAACCGCCCGCCGGTGAGCGCCATCAGCCCGGCCTTCGCGCCGCCGGCGTAGAAGCCTTCGCGGAACGCGAGCCGCATGTTCCGCGTGCGGCGCAGGTCCTCGACGATGTAGCTCGCCCGGACGGCGCGCTCGTAGCCGGCGAGCGCGTGCGCCCCGCCGTGGCCCTCCCTCACCGCGTCGAAGGCCGCGCGCGCCGCGAGGATGCCGGACTGCATGGCGTAGTGGATCCCCTTGAGCGAGGGAACGTCCACGAACCCGGCCGCGTCACCCACCAGCAGAAGTCCGTCGCCATGCATGCGCTCGGGCAGCGAGTGGTATCCGCCTTCCGGAATGGTCTTCGCACCCCACTCGAGGAGCCGGCCCCCCTCGAGCACCTTCCGGAAGAGGGGGTGCAGCTTCAGGCGCTGGAGCAGCTCGTGCACGTCCAGCGTCGCGTCGTGGTAATCGAGGCCGACCACGAGCCCGAGCGACACCTGGCTCGGGCCGAGCGGGTAGAAGAACGTGCCGCCGAAGGCATCGTTGGGCAGCGGCCACCCCAGCGTGTGCACGAGGCGAGGGAGCGGACGGGGAACCTCCCAGACCTCCTTCACGCCGAGCGCGTAGATCTGCGGGTTGGGGGACACCACCTGCTGCCACGCCATCCACGCCTGGGACAGCATGCCGCGCGTGCCCTCGGCGAGCACCGTGACCTTCGCGCTGAGATCGGTCGGCTCGCTGTAAGCCGGGCCGGGGTTGCCGTTCCGGTCCAGCCCGGCCGCCGCGGTACGCACTCCGCGCACCGCGGCCTCGTGCACCAGAAGCGACTCGACCGGAAAGCCGGGGAACAGATTCACCCCCAGCTCCTCCGCGCGCTCGCCCAGCCAGCGGACGATCTCACAGATCGACGCGGTGTAGAACCCGGCATTGTGCATGGTCGGCGGCGTCGGCATGCGGATCGCGCGGGTCTCGGTCAGGAAGTAGGTGCCGTCGGCGTCGATCTTCTGCCGGAACGGGAGCTGGTCCGGCGTGAGCTCCGGGAACAGCTCGCGGAAGGCGCGCGGATTCACCGCCGCGCCCGACATACTGTGCTCGCCGAGGCTTCCGGCCTTCTCCAGCACCCCGATCTGAAGCTCCGTCCCCGCGTGCTTGGCAAGCCCCGCGAGCTCGATCGCGCAGGCGAGGCCGGCGG
Organism: Gemmatimonadales bacterium; assembly: GCA_035763885.1. Lineage (GTDB taxonomy): Bacteria > Gemmatimonadota > Gemmatimonadetes > Gemmatimonadales > GWC2-71-9 > DASQPE01. The sequence continues at coordinate 2,614 of DASUAH010000309.1, read as the reverse complement.
GGCCCGCGCCCACGATCAGCACGTCCATCTCGATCGCCTCTGCCGCCGGTGGGTCGCGGCGGAGGATGCGATTCAGAGGCAGGTCGCGCTGGTGACGGACGGGGAGGACGGCCACGGCGGCTCCCTTCGGCGGCGGCGGGATGGCGGATCGGCGAAAGCGACGGAATATATACGGCCATGAAGCTGGCGAATGCGGCGCGCGACCGGTGGGTGCGCGCACAGGCCGTGCTGCTGCTGGCGGTGGCGCTCATGCCGCCGCTGCTGCCGCGCTTCGCGAGCCTCGGCCCCCTGGACGTTCCGCTCAATCGCATCGACCCGTGGCGCCTCCGGCTCGCCGGCGTGGCGGTGGGGCTGGCCGGACTCGCCTTCGCCGCCTGGGGCGTGCGAACCCTCGGGCCGGCGCTCACCCCGGCGACCGAGCCCCTGCCGGGCGCGCCGCTGGCGCGCAGCGGTCCCTACGCGGTCGTGCGCCATCCCATTTATCTGGGGCTGGTGGCGATGCTCGCCGGATGGACCCTGGTGTGGAGCAACTGGACCCTCGCGCTCGTCGTGGCCGGCGCCGCGGCGGCGTTCTTCGAGGCCAAGGCGAAGGTGGAGGAGCGCTGGCTGAGCGAGCGGCACCCCGAATACGCGGAGTACGTGCGGCGGGTGAGGCGCCGGGTTGTGTGGACGGGGACCTGATCGGTCAAGCTGAGGTGGCGCTTGCCGGGCGGTGAGCGCCTCTTCGAAGCCCCCACCGCCCGGACGCGCGCCCGCACACAGCTCACAGCTCATAGCTCATAGCTCACAGCTCACAGCTCACAGCTCATAGCTTACAGCTCATAGCTTACAGCTTACCGCTCAACCCTCACGGATGTACCCTTCTCATCGATGACTCCTCCTCCCATTCCCGGCTTCCGCCCCGTCCCGTTCACCGGCGTCATCTACGTCATGGCGGAGGCGGCGCGGCGTGGCTTCCGCCACGGTCATCCCGACTGGTGCAACCTCGGCCAGGGCATGCCGGAGACGGGGCCGCTGCCGGGATCGCCGCCGCGGGTCCATCACGTCGACATCAAGCCGGACGACCAGGAGTACGCCCCGGTGCCCGGCATCTGGGAGCTCAGGCGCGCGGTGGCGGAGCTGTACAATCGGCTCTTCCGCCAGGGGAAGCCGTCGCAGTACACCGAGCGCAACGTCTGTATCTGCGGCGGCGGACGGGCCTCGCTCACCCGCGCGGTGGCGGCGCTGGGCCACGTGAACCTGGGGCATTTCCTGCCCGACTACACCGCCTACGAGGAGCTGCTCGACATCTTCCGGCTCTTCACGGCGATCCCGATCCTGCTCGACCCGGCGCGCGGCTACCACTTCAGCCTCGACGAGCTGCGGCGGGAGATCACCGGGCGCGGATTGTCGGCGCTGCTCTTCTCGAACCCCTGCAACCCGACGGGACGGGTGATCCGCGGGGCGGAGCTCGAGGCCTGGGTGGCGACCGCGCGCGACCTGCAGTGCTCGCTGCTCATCGACGAGTTCTACTCGCACTACGTCTGGGACGGCGCGCAGGAGGGGGGCGAGATCGTGTCGGCCGCGCGCTACGTCGAGGACGTCGACGCCGATCCGGTCGTGCTGTTCGACGGGTTCACCAAGAACTGGCGCTACCCGGGCTGGCGCTGCACCTGGATCGTGGGGCCCCAGGCGGTGATCGAGGCGGTGTCGAGCAGCGGGTCGTTTCTCGACGGCGGCGGCAGCAAGCCGCTCCAGCGGTCCGCGGTGCCGCTGGTCTCGCCGGAGGTCGCCTGCGCCGAGACCGCCGCGATCCAGAGGGCGTTCAGCCGGAAGCGCGCGTTGCTCCTCGAGGGGCTCCAGGCCGCGGGAGCACGGTTCGACCTGGAGCCCGAGGGAACGTTCTACTGCTGGGCGGACGTGTCCGGGTTTCCGGAGGGGCTCGACGACGGAATGTCGCTCTTCCGCGCGCTGCTGGAGCGCCAGGTCATCTGTGTCCCCGGCGAGTTCTTCGACGTGAACCCGGGCAAGCGCCGGAGCGGGCGGCCGTCGCGGTTCAGGAGCTACGTGCGGTTCTCGTTCGGAGCGGAGGAGGAGCAGGTCCGGGAGGGAGCCCGACGGATCCAGGAGCTGGTGCGCGAAAGGGGGCACAGATGACGGAGCCAACGGCGGATCATGTGCGGTCGATGCGCAGCTCTCTGCAGATGATCGACGCGCAGATCGGCAGGGGCGGGTTGCCGGTCGAGGGGCTCAACGACCTGAAGAACGAGGTGGACAATCTCCGGCTCCGGCTCTGGTCCATCATGGCGGCCGGTAACCGGGAGGACGCACCTCAATCGCTGGAGCGGTACCGGCTCCGGCGGGCGCTGGAGATCAACAGCAAGATCGCCGCCGACCTCGAGCGGGGCGCGATGTCGGCGGAGCACCCGGAGGTGGTGGCGCTCGAGGAGCTGCTGCAGCGGTTCAGCGGCGTCCTGGCGAAGGCGCGACGGAACTGACAAGCAGTGAGCACACCGCTCACTGCTCACTTCTCACTCTGCGGATCTCCTCCGTCAGCCTGGGCACGACCTCGAACAGATCGCCGACGATCCCGTAGTCCGCCACCTTGAAGATCGGCGCGTCCTTGTCGCGGTTG
>DASUAH010000308.1:0-24357 GCA_035763885.1 Gemmatimonadales bacterium | reverse complement strand
CGCCCAGCCGGTCGCCGTGCTCCGCCGCCTTGGCCTGCAGGTCGGCCAGGTCGATCGAGCCGTGCGCGTCCACCTTCACCACCACCACACGCATCCCCGCCATCACGGCGCTCGCGGGGTTGGTGCCGTGGGCGGACATGGGGATGAGGCACACCTTGCGGTGCGGCTCGCCCCGCGCCTCGTGGTAGGCGCGGATCACCAGGAGTCCCGCCAGCTCGCCCTGGGAGCCGGCGTTCGGCTGGAGCGACACCGTCGCGAACCCGGTGATCTCGGCGAGCTGGAACCGCAGCTGCTGAAACAGCCGGAGGTAGCCCGAGGTCTGGTCGCGGGGCGCGAATGGATGAAGCCGGTTGAACTCGCGCCAGCTTACCGGCATCATCTCGGTCGTCGCGTTGAGCTTCATCGTGCACGAGCCGAGCGGGATCATCGCGGCCGTGAGCGAGAGATCGCGCGCCTCCAGCCGCTTGATGTAGCGGAGGATCTCCGTCTCCGAGCGGTTGAGATGGAAGACGGGGTGGGTCATGAACGCGCTGGTCCGCCGCAGGGAGTCCGGGATCGCCGGCACGGCCTCGCTCCGGACCTCGTCCATCATGAACGGGAGCATCTCGTCGAGCGCGAAGACCGCGATGAGATCGGCCACGTCGGCGAGGGCCACCGTCTCGTCCAGCGCGACGCCGAGGCGGGTGGGGGACAGGATCCGGAGATTGATGCGCCGGTTCCGCGCGGCATCCACGATGCCGGGCAGCGCCCAGCGCTCGACCTCGATGCAGAGCGTGTCGAAGAACGCCTCGTGCACCAGCCGGTAGCCCAGGCGTCGCAGCGCCGCCGCGAGGGTGAGCGTGAGCGCGTGCACCCGGTCGGCGATCCGGCGGAGCCCCTCGGGCCCGTGGTAGACCGCATACATGCTCGCCATCACCGCGAGCAGCACCTGGGCCGTGCAGATGTTGCTGGTGGCCTTGTCCCGGCGGATGTGCTGCTCCCGCGTCTGCAGCGCCATCCGCAGCGCCGGGCGCCCGTCCCCGTCGCGGCTCACCCCGATGATCCGCCCCGGCATGTGCCGCTTGTACGCGTCCTTGGTGGCGAAGAATGCGGCGTGGGGCCCGCCGTAGCCCATAGGGACCCCGAACCGCTGCGAGCTGCCGACCGCGATGTCGGCGCCCCACTCCCCCGGCGGCACGAGCAGGGTGAGCGCGAGCAGGTCCGTGGCGGCCGTGACCAGCGCCCCCGCCGCATGGGCGCGCTCGCACAGCTCCCGGTAGTCCGCGATCCGTCCCTCGGTCGTGGGATACTGGACCAGCGCCCCGATCACCTCGGGGCCGAACCCGAACTGCTCTGCGGGCTCCACGCGGATCGTGATGCCGCGCATGCGGGCCCGGGTCTTCACCACGGCGATGGTCTGGGGGTGGCACGCCTCGTCCACGAGATAGAGCGGCGCCGCCTTCTTGGGGGCCACGCCCTCGGTCATCCAGACCGCCTCCGCCGCCGCGGTCGCCTCGTCGAGCAGCGATGCGTTGGCGATCGGAAGCCCGGTGAGGTCCGCCACCATCGTCTGGTAGTTGAGCAGCGCCTCGAGCCGGCCCTGGCTGATCTCGGCCTGATAGGGCGTGTACGCGGTGTACCAGCCGGGGTTCTCCAGAATGTTCCGCTGGATGACCTGGGGCGTGAACGTGCCATAGTAGCCCATGCCGAGATACGAGCGGAAGATCTCGTTCTGGCCGGCGAGCGCGCGGAGGTCCCGGAGCACGTCCCGCTCGGTCCGCCCCTTCGGCAGCGCGAGCGGCCGGCGAAGGCGGATGTCGTCGGGGACGACCGCATCGATGAGCGCGTCGAGCGTGTCGTAGCCCAACGTGCTCACCATGTCCTCGATGTCCTGCGGGCGGGGCCCGATGTGGCGGTAGGTGAAGCGCTCGGGGCGCGGGATGGAAGCCCTCAAGAACTATTCCCCGATGTGGGATCGGTAGCTGTCGGCGTCGAGCAGACCGGCGAGCGCGCCGGCGTCGTCGGGGCGCAGGCGGACCATCCACCCCGCCCCGTAGGGATCGCGGTTCACGGCCGCGGGATCGCCTTCCAGCGCGCCGTTCACCTCCGTGACGACGCCGGTGACGGGACTGAACAGCTCGGACACCGCCTTCACCGCCTCGATGGTGCCGAACGGCTGGTGGGCGGTCACCCGGTCGCCCGGCTTCGGAAGGTTGAGGAAGACCACGTCGCCGAGCTCAGCCTGCGCGTAGTCGGTGATCCCTACCGTGACGACGCCGTCGCCGCCGGCACGGACGTATTCGTGGTCCCGGGTGTACCTGAGGTCGGAGGGGATGTGGGACATGGGCTGTTGGCTGTGTGCTGTGCGCCGCACGCGAGCCCGCGGGCAAGCGCCTCGGGGAGCAAGCTAATAGCGAACGGCCCATAGCCAAGAGCCCATAGCCCATAGCTCATAGCCCATAGCTACCCGCTCTCGGCCGTGAGTCGCTCCCAGACCGTCCTCGCCTTGCGCTCCAGGTCCTCGAGCGTCCCGGCGTTCTCGATGACGAAGTCGCTCTGAGCGCGCTTTGCCTCCGGCGGGAGCTGGGAGGCGATCATGCGATCGGCCTCCTCGGTGGAGAGGCCGCGTGCGGCGGCGAGCCGGGCGCGGCGGACCGCCGCCGGCGCCTCCACCAGCACCACGACGTCGAATGCGCCGGGGTCGGCGGCCTCGAACAGGAGCGGGATGTCGGTTACCACGACGCGATCGCCCCGCGCGGCCGCGGCCCGCAGCAGCTCGGCCGAGCGGCGGCGGACCTCGGGGTGCACGATCGCATTGAGCGCGGCCAGCGCGGCCGGATCGCCCATCACGCGCCGCCGCAGCGCGGGGCGGTCGAGCTCGCCGTCGGGCCGGATCACGTCGCCGCCGAACCGCGCGGCAATGGCGGCGAGCACCGGCGTCCCCGGCTGCTGCGCATCGCGCGCGAGCCGGTCGGCGTCGATGATCGTCGCTCCCCAGCGGCGGAACAGCTCGGCCACGGTGGACTTGCCCGAGCCGATGTTCCCGGTGAGCCCGATGTGGAGCATCGATCCGGCGCTTACCGCTCGCCCCCGAGCGGCAGTCTGCCCTGATCCTCGTCCACGCGGGGCACCTCGTGACACCGGCGGCACCGGGCCTCATAGCTCTCGGTGCCTCCGACCATGATCGTCGGCGCGTCATAGCGGGCCGGCCGCCCGTCCACCAGCCGCTGGGTGCGGGTCGCCAGATCGCCGCAGAGCACGCAGATCGCCTGGAGCTTGTCCACCCGTTCGGCGATGGCGAGCAGGTCGCCCATCGCCCCGAACGGCTCCCCGCGGAAGTCGGTGTCGATGCCCGCGAGCACCACCCGTGCGCCGCGCTGGGCGAGCGCCGTCGCCACGTCGATGATGCCGCGGTCCAGGAACTGGACCTCGTCCACTGCGACCAGCTCGGTGTCGGGGCGCGCGAGGCGGAACACCTCCGCGGCCGAATCCACCGGCGCGGCGTCGAGCGCGCCGCCGTCATGGCTCGAGACGCTGTACAGTCCCCGATAGCGGCTGTCGAGGTGGGACTTGAAGACCTGCACCTGTTTGCGGGCGATGACGGCGCGGCGCACGCGACGGATCAGCTCCTCGCTCTTGCCCGCGAACATCACCCCGGCGATGACCTCGATCCAGCCGGAGCGCGTGGCGTGATACATCCGGGCTAATCTAACCGGCGCGCTGCGCGCGGCGACCGCGACTTGCCCGGCGCCGCAGCGGGCGGGCATATTGTCCGCCCCTGTCCCCGGTGGCCCTCATCGTGACGAAACAGGAACTGGTCGAGGCTGTGGCGCGCCGGCTCACGCTGCCCCGGGCGAGGGCCGCCGAGGTCGTGGATGCGCTGTTCTCCGCCGACGGGATCATCGCGGGAGAGCTGCGCCGCGGGGGCCGGGTGCAGATCGCCGGGTTCGGCAACTTCGAGGTGCGCCGCCGCGCGGCGCGGAGGGGGCGCCACCCGCGGACCGGCAAGGACATCACCATCCGGGCCTCGATCGCCCCGGCGTTCCGCGCCGGCAAGGCGCTCAAGGAGCTGGTGGGCCGCAGGAGCTAACCGCCCCCATCGACAGCGGGGCCTTCACGGCTTCCGCCGCCCCGGCGCGCGGCGGGGCGCCGCGCCGGGGCGCGCGGGGCGGCCGCGGTCCACCTTCGCCACCACCCGCTTGCGCCGGATCTCTCTCCCGGTCAGGCCGGCCGCGATGCGCTCCGCCTCTCCCGCCGGCACCTCGACGAGCATGTAGGCGTCCCGCAGCTCGATCCGGCCGATCCGCTCCCGCGGCACCCTGACCTCCTTCGTGAGCACGGCAACCAGGTCGTTGGGCGTGGCGCCGTCGTTGCGCCCGAGCCCCACGAACACCTTCGCCGTCGCCGCCGGGGCGCGTGCGGCCGCCTCCTCGGCCGGCGCCGGTGCCGGGGCCGCCGCCGCTCCGCCGCCGCTCCACAGGTCGTAGAGCGCCGCGGCGACCGCCGCGGCATCGTAGCGCTCGAGCAGGGGGCCGAGGGCGAGCAGCGGGCGCTCGGGGCTGGCCGACTCCATCTGGCGGACGATGGCGCGGCGACGGGTCGCCGCCGCGGTTTCCGCGGCCTCGACCAGGCCGGGCAGCCGGAGCGGCCGGCGCGGCGCTGCGATGCGTGCCGCCCACTGCTCGGTTCCCGGCGGGACCAGCAACACGACCTCGCCGGCCGCGAGCAGGAGGCGGAGCCGTTCGGCGTCGGGAGGATCGAACGCCACGACGATTTCCGCGCGCGGCACGTCGCCGGTGACCACGCGGATCGCCGAATCGCCGGCGGGCAGCGCCGTCGCGATCGCGGCGTGGCGGCTGCGGTCCGCGGTCCAGACCGTGAGCGAGGCGGGGTCGAGCAGCTCGAGCAGCTCGGCCAGCGCGGCCGGGCGCCGCTCCCACGCGACGGCGGCGGTGCGGACGGGGCCGGTCGGCTCCGGCGGCGGCGCCTCGGCGGCCGGACCGCCCACCACGAGCGCGCGCCAGGCGTAGCGCTGCCCGATCGCCGCGGCGGTGGCGGGATCCGACGTGATCAGGATGCGCTGGCTCTCCTTCGGCACGTCGGGCATGAGCTCCTCGAGCGCCTCGAGACCGGCCCATCGCTCGGGCCCCGCGAGGACCACGGCGGTCAGCGCCTGGCTCTTCAGGGCGCCGCGATGGAGCAGCGCGCTGACCGTGTCCGGCGGGGCGATCAGCAGATCGAGCGAGTCGCTCCGGAGCCGGCGCGCCGCGCGGGCGACACCTTGCGCCGCCTGCACCCGGAGGGCACTCGCCCGGCTCAGCGTCTGCGCGAGCGCCCCCCATTCGGCGAGCTCCGGGGTGGGGCAGACGACGAGCGCGCGTCCGCCCTCGTCGGCGAGGCGGCTCACCAGCCCGGCGAGCGCCGGAGCGGCGTAGGCGGCGGCGGGTGGGGCCAGGACCACGACCGAGTGTCCTCGCGCCGCGGTCGGCGCGGCGCCGCGGACGCGCGGATCGTCGGCGCTCCAGCCGAGGTGGGCGAGGGCGTCGGCGGCGGCGGGCGTGAGCTGCAGGCGCTCCAGGTCGGGGGCGGTCATGGGCGCCAAGCTAAGCCGGGCCCGGCCGCAGCGCCAACTGTTGACATCACCTTGCCCGTGAAGAACCTTTCCCCCCGGTCACTCGACGTCACCCCAGCCCCATGTCCCCGATGCCCGACCGGCTCTCGCTCAATCTCCAGCACCTCAGGGCCTCCGAGACGGTGGCGATCAGCAACGAGGCCAAGCGGCGCCGCGCGGCGGGCGAGGACGTGCTCGACCTGAGCGTCGGCGAGCCCGACTTCGATACGCCGGCACCCGTAGCCCAGGCGGGGATCCAGGCGATCCAGCGCGGGATGACCCGCTACCCGCCGAACATCGGCATTCCCGATCTGCGGGCGGCGATGGCGCGGCGGCTGTCGGTGCTCTCCGGCGGCCGGCCGGTCAACGCCGACAACATCGTGATCAGCTCCGGGTCCAAGCAGTCGCTGTTCAACGCGTGTTTCACCCTGTTCGGGCCGACGGACCAGGTGCTCATCCCCGCCCCGGCGTGGGTCTCCTATCCGCAGATCGTGCACCTGTCGCGCGCGGAGCCGGTGCTGGTGCCCGGCGCGCTCGACTGGGGGCTCAAGGTGGGGGTGCGCGACCTCGACCGCGCCGCGTCCAAGCGCACCCGCGGCCTGATCCTGTGCTCGCCGTGCAATCCCACCGGCTCCGTGTACACCGCGGCCGAGCTCAAGGCCATCGCGGAGTGGGCGCGCAAGCACGAGATCTGGCTGATCTCGGACGAGATCTACCGGGTCATTCACTACGGGCCCGGGCCGGCGGCCTCCGTGCTCGACCTGCCGGACGAGTATCTCGAGCGCACCGTGCTCATCTACGGCGCGAGCAAGGCCTACGCCATGACGGGCTGGCGCATCGGCGGCGCGCTCGCGCCGCCGCTGGTCGCGAAGGCGATGGCCGCGCTCCAGTCCCACACGACCACCGGCGCCAATCATCCGGCGCAGTGGGCCGCGGCCACCGCGTTCGCCGACGAGAAGGTCGAGGCCGAAGTGCAACGGATGGTCGCGGCGTTCCGCCGCCGCCGCGACTACATCGTCGAGCGGTTCCGCACCGAGCTGCCCGGGATGGAGTTCGTGGAGCCGCACGGCGCGTTCTACTTCTTCTTCCGGGTGGACGGCATCCGGGAGAAGGAGCCGGTGGCAGGCTCGACCTTCTGCGAGCAGCTGATGAACCAGGAGGGCGTGGCGCTGGTGCCGGGCGCCGCCTTCGGCGACGACCGCTGGGTGCGGCTCAGCTACGGGGTGTCCGAGAAGGAGCTGGAGGCTGCCCTGGACCGCATCGTCAGGTTTACCAAGTCGCTCGCCTCGGCGCGAGCGGCCTGAGCCGCCGCTCAGCATGGAGGCCCGGATCGAGCCGCTGGCCGGCCCGCTGCCCAAGCTCTCCTGGCGGTGGGACCCCGAGACCGACATTCTCTCCGGGTCGTTCAAGGGCACCCGGACGGCGAGCGGGCTCACCGGCACGATCGAGCTCGCCGACGCGGCCGGGTCGATCGCCGTGCTCGACGTCAACAACGGCGTGATCTGCGGCCTCGACGTCGTCGTCTGGCCCGAGGTGAGCACCGTGCCCGATCTGCGGACCCCATCCACGCTCACCGATGGGCGGGTGGTGCTGCCACAGCGTCCCTCGCGGCCCGGCGTCGCGTCGGTGGAAGTCGATACCACGCTCTCGGTGCAGACCAACCCTTCGGAGAGTCTCTTCCACCTGTGTGTCGGCCCCCGCCGTGAGGCGGACGTCGTACGCGTCGCGGATCACCTCCTCATCGAGCTCGACCGCAGGGGCGACGTCGCCGGATTCTGGCTGACCGACGTGCCGCCGTTCCCCGCGGAGGAGGAGCTGGGAGGCTAGACGCCGTCCGGCCGTCCGGCCGTCTGGCCGTCCGGCTTCCGTCTGCCGGTCCGCCGCGCCCGCGCCTATCTTCTGCCCATGAATGCCGCACTGCCCGTCGGCCGGGTCGTCGCCACCGAGCTGAAACCATCCACCCCGCATCAGTTCTACTTCTGGACCGCCACCGACAGCCCGGTCGGCATCGGCGCGATCGTGCGGGTGGACGCGACCGACCGTGTGGTCTACGCGGTCGTGACCGACGGATTCGCCTACTCGGATCTTCCCACCCCGCTGGACGGCGTCATCGGCGCCGAGGGCGACCCCGCCGCCCCGGATCGGGCGCCGTCCGAACGGATCGAGGTCCGGCTCTTCCTCGCCGCCGTGCTGCGGCAGATTCCGGAGCAGCCGGTTCAGCCGGTGCCCCTGGGTGCCGTGCACCTGGCTGGCGACGAGGACGTGGCGCTCGCGCTCCGCATGGACGCGTTCACCGGGCGGGCACGCCCCACGGGCGTGCCCGTGGGTGTGTACGCCGCCGGCGGACTCGAGGCGCCGGTGTACCTCGACGCCGACTTCCTGCTCGGGCCCGAGGCCGCCCATCTCAATATCAGCGGGGTGTCGGGACTGGCCACCAAGACCAGCGCCGTGGAATTCCTCCTGGCGAGCATCTTCCAGACCTTTCCGCGGCACAAGGGATCGGTGGCGGCGGTCTGTCTCAACGTGAAGGGGCCCGACCTCTGCTTTCTGGATCAGCCCGGCGAGATCGGCGAGGAGGACCGCCGGCTGTACGCTCGGCTGGGGCTGGTGCCGGAGCCCTTCCGCGACGTGCGCTACTACGCTCCCCTCAAGCCGGACGGGGTCAACCTGAACACCCTGCGCACCCACGAAGCGCTGGCCGATCGCACCGAGCCGCTGGTGTGGGGGCTCCGCGAGGTGCTCGACTACGCCGAGGTGCTGCTCAACCGGGATGACATCGACGCCAAGGCCGATGCATTCATCGACTTTCTCGCGGAGCGGGTGGTCGGCCGCGAGTACCGCGACGAGATGCTCCGGCGCGAGCCGTTCCGGGTGCAGAGCTTCGCCGACCTGGAGGAGTTCTTCCGCTGCGTCTTCGAGTTCATGGAGATCCTCGGGAAGGGCGGCGAGGTATGGCGCACCCACCATCTGGCCACGATCCGCAAGGTGCGCAACCGCCTCGGCAACATCTGCACCCGTTCCAAGGGGCTGGTCATCGACGACGGGGCGCCCAACGACCTGCCTTGGGGCCGCTTCGCCGACCGGGCGCTCTACGTCGTCGACGTCGCCGGGCTCGATCCACTGGCCCAGGACCTGGTCTTCGCCCGCGTGCTCTCCAAGCTGCGGGAGCACCTCGAGCGGCGGGATCTCGGCGTGGACCACGTGATCGTGTTCGTGGATGAGCTCAGCAAGTACGCGCCGGCCGACGGCGCCGACACCTACGTCCGGCGCATGCTGCTCGACCTGTCGGAGCGCGGCCGCTACCTGGGGCTCGTCCTGTTCTCGGCGCAGCAGTTCCGCTCCCAGGTGCTGCGGCGGGTCACCGGCAACGCCGGCACCGCCATGTTCGGCCGGCTGGACGTGGACGAGCTCGCCACGCCGAACTACGCGACTCTCTCACCGGCGACGAAGATCAGGCTCGCGACGCTCCCCAAGGGCGAGCTGATGCTGCGCCATCCGCACTTCACGCAGCCGATTTTCGTCCGCTTCCCGCGGCCCGCGGTGCTGGGCGGCCGGGAGGGCGTGGAGCGATTCCCACCATCGCCCGACCTTCCCTTCGCCGATGCAGTGGGCCGGCAGCTCCGCGGGATGGACCGCCACGTGTCCGTGGAAGCGGTGCGGAGCCTCGTGGAGGGGCGGCGGGAAGACGAGGTGCGCCGCGCGCTGTCGGCCACGCGGCGGGAGCGACCCGCCGACGTGCAGGCGTTCTTCCGCGGCTGTCTCGGACGCCGGGTCGGAAGCGAGGTCGTGACGGTCCGGCGCGGCATACCGGCGGTCAAGGGCACCGACGACCCCTACGCGCCCTAGGCGATCGCCCCCACCGCGTGTTCCAGACCGAGCCCACTCTCTGGCTGCAGTCGCTCGCGCGCGACTGGCTGACCGGGCTCATGGCTCGTGACGCACGCGCCCCGGCGCGCGGTCGGTCTCCGCCGCGCGCTCTCTAATGTCTTGATTCGCAATGACTTTAGGCGAGATTACAAGAGTGAGGCTCGCCCACATCGCCGACCCCCACCTCGGCGTCCGCCAATACCACCGTCAGACCCCTGCCGGGATCAACCAGCGCGAGGCGGACGTCGCCAACGCCTTCCGCGCCGCGGTCGACGGCGTGATCGAGGCGCGGCCCGACGCCGTGGTCGTGGCGGGCGATCTCTTCCACAGCGTCCGGCCCACCAACGCGGCGATCGTCTTCGCCTTCCGCCAGCTTCAGCGCCTGCGCGAAGCGTTGCCCGCCGCGCCGATCGTGCTCATCGCCGGCAACCACGACACGCCGCGGTCGGCGGAGACCGGCTCGATCCTGCGGCTGTTCGCCGAGCTCGGGGTGGACACGGCGGTGGACGACGCGCGCTACTTCGTGTACCCGCCCCTCGAGCTGGGCGTGCTGGCCGTGCCGCACCAGGCCCTGCTCGCCGAGGTGCGTCCGTCGCTGCGTCCGCCGGGAGCGGAGCGACGCCGGGTGCTCGTCGTGCACGGCGAAGTCGAGGGCGTGCTTCCCGGCGACCGCTCCGCGGTCGAGTACGGGGGCGCGCTCCTGCGGGAGAGCGACTTCGCGCCGGATGAGTGGGGTTACGTCGCGCTGGGCCACTATCACGTGCAGCACCGGATTGCCGCGCGCGCCTGGTATGCCGGCTCGCTCGAGTACGTGGGCCCGAACCTCTGGGGCGAGGTGGCCGACGAGGCGGCGCTCGGGGTCCCGGGCAAGGGATGGCTGCTCGTGGACCTCGATGCCGGGGTCGTCGAGCCCCGCCCGGTGCGCCCGGCGCGCCGGGTGCTCGACCTCGAGCCGGTCCGCGCGGAGGGGCTGGACGCCGCCGGGCTCGACGTCGCCATCGCGCAGCGCCTTCGCGCGGTGCCGGGCGGCATCGCCGACCAGATCGTGCGGCTCCGGGTCTACGACGTGCCGCGACACGTGGCGCGCGCGCTGAACCACGCCGCCATCCGCGGCTTCAAGGCGGAGGCGCTGCACCTCCACCTCGATCTCCGCCGCCCCGAGATCAACCGCACGGTCGGCGTCGGGGCGCCCGGGCGGCGCCAGACGCTGCCGGACCTCGTGCGGGCCTACCTCGCGCGCCGCCCGCTTCCGGCCGACATCGACCGTGACACCTTCGTGCGTGCGGGCGGGGAGCTGATCGACACCGTCGAGCGCGACGCGGCGGCGGGGGGCTGATGCAGATCCACCGTCTCCGCCTCGTCAACTTCCGCCAGCACGAGCTCACCGAGCTGGTGCTCGGCGCGGGCCTCACGGGCATCATCGGGCCGAACGGGGCGGGGAAGACGACCCTGCTCGAGGCGATCGCCTGGGCGATGTACGGCATGCCGGCGGCGCGCGGCAGCCGCGACACCATCCGGCGCCGGAATGCCCCGCCGCGCGCCAAGGTCGAGGTCGAGCTCCAGTTCACCCTGGGCCCGCACGAGTACCGCGTGGTCCGCGGCCTGACCACCGCGGAGCTCTACTGCGACGGTGAGGCGACGCCGATCGCGAACAGCCTGGGAACCGTCACCGAGCGCGTCACGCGACTCCTCGGCATGACCCGCGACGAGTTCTTCAACACCTACTTCACCGGCCAGAAGGAGCTGGCGGTGATGGCGGCGATGGGACCGGGCGAGCGCGCCCAGTTCCTCTCCCGCGTGCTCGGGTACGAGCGGATTCGCACGGCGCAGGACCGGCTGCGGGAGCGGCGCTCGGCGCTCCGTGCGCGGCTCGATGCGCTGCGGGCCGGCCTGCCGGATCCCGCCGAGCTGGATGGCGAGGAGGCCCGCGCGAGGGCACGGCAGGCCTCGGGTGAGGAAGCCGCGCGCTCGGCATCGGCCGCCTTCGAGGAGGCGTCGGCGCGGTTGGCGGAGCACCGGCCCCGCTGGGAGCGCCTGCAGCAGCTGCGGGAGCGCGCGCTCGCGCTCGAGAGCGAGCTCCGCGTGGCGGAGCACGAGCACGAGGCCGCCGCGGAGCGCGCCGGTCGCCTGGAACGTCAGGTCGCGGATGCGGCCGGCGCGCGGGAACGGCTGGAGGAGCTGTGGCGGCAGCTCGAGCCCCTCTCGGCGCTGCGGGAGGAAGCCGAGCGGCTCCGGCGCGAAGCCGGTGCGTTCGTCGCGCGCCAGCGGGTCACGGCGCAGCTCGAGGAGGTGCGCGCGAGCCTCGCCGGCGTGCGCGAGCGGATCGCGCGGCTGCCCGACCCCGCGGCGCTCGCGGGCGCGAGCACGCGCGTCAACGGTCTGCGCGCCTCGCACACCGCCTGCACCACCGAGGCCGAGGAGCGGCGCACCGCGTGGGTGCGCGACGCCCAGGACGCGCGGACCAAGCGGGAAGGGCTGCTGGACCAGTACCGCGACCTCAAGGAGCAGCGGGAGCGGATCGTGCACGCCGGCCCCGACGGGGTCTGCCCCACCTGCGCGCGCCCCCTCGGCGCCGAGTTCGCCACCGTCCTCGCCCTGCTCGACCGGCAGCTCGAGGCGGTGCTGTTCAACGGCAACTTCTATCGCCAGCGCATCGAGCAGCTGCAGCCCGAGCCGCCCGAGCTCACCGACGCGGACCGGCGGAAGATCGACATCGAACGGGAGCTGTCGGCGGCCACTGCCGACCTGGGCCGGCTCAACCAGCAGGTCCAGGACGGGGCCGCGCTGGAGCGCGACGCGGCCCGGCTGGTTGAGCGCGTGGCGGCACTCGAGACCGAGCTCGGGCGACTGCCGGCCGCCCACGAGCAGCAGCGCTTCGAGGAGATCGAGGCGCGGGTGCGTACCCTCGAGCCGCTCATGATCCAGGCCGAGCGCCAGCGGCTCCTCGCCGAGCGCGGCGATGCGGTGGCGGCGGAGCTGGCCGAGACGCGCGGCGCGCTCGGCGCCGCGGCGGCCCGCGCGGCGCAGCTCCGGGCGGAGGTGGCCGCGCTCGGCTACGACGAGGCCGCGTTCCGTGCGGCGCGCGACGCGGACCAGGCGGCCGATCTTGCGCGGCGCGAGACCGAGCTCGCGCTGGTCGCGGCGCGCGCGGAGGCGAGTTCCGCTGCCGAAGCGGTGGCCGCCGTCGCGCGGCGCCGGGCGGAGCGGGCCGCGCGCGAGGACGAGGCCCGGCAGGCAGCCGGTGACCTGGCGCTGCACCAGGAGCTCGATCGCGCGCTGAGCGACCTCAGGACCGAGCTCAACGCCACCCTCCGCCCCGACCTCTCCGAGCTGGCCTCCGGTTTCCTCGCCGACCTCACCCGCGGCCGCTACGCCGAGCTGGAGCTCGACGAGGCCTACCTCGCCACGTTGCTGGACGACGGCGACCCCAAGATGGTCATCTCGGGCGGCGAGGAGGACGTCGCCAACCTCGCGCTCCGGCTCGCCATCAGCCAGATGATCGCGGAGCGTGCCGGCCAGCCGCTCTCGCTGCTGGTGCTGGACGAGATCTTCGGCTCGCTCGACGAGGACCGCCGGATGGCGGTGGTGGAGCTCCTCCGCAGCCTCGCCGACCGGTTCCCCCAGGTCATCCTGATCACCCACATCGACTCGGTGCGCGAGGGGTTCGACCGCGTGATCCGCGTGGGCTACGACGTGAGCCGCGGAGTGACGGTGGTGCACGAGGATACGCCGGGAGGGCAGGATGTGGCGGCCTGACCGGAGCCTGCGCGGGCCGGAGCGCGCCACCGTGCGCGACGTGGAGTCGCTGAACCGGGTCTTCGCCGAGGCCTTCACCGACCGCTACAGCCGCGATGGGCTGGTCGGCGTGCGCGTGCCGCAGCTCAACCCGGCCATCTGGCGCTACGCGCTGGAGGATGCCGGTGCCGGCGCGATGATCTGGCGCGACGTCGAGGGGCAGCTCGCCGGCTTCAACATGGTGCACCGGTCCGGCACCGAGGGCTGGATGGGGCCGATCGCGGTCCGTCCCGACCGCCAGGGCGAGGGGCTCGGCTCCGCCATGGTCCAGGCCGGGATCGACTGGCTGAAAGCCGAGGGCGCGCGGACGATCGGGCTGGAAACGATGCCCCGCACCGTGGACAACATCGGCTTCTACAGCCGGCTCGGCTTCGTGCCCGGCCATCTCACCATCACGCTGGTGCGCGACGTGGGTCGCCGGCTCGGTGAAGCGGGTGAGCCGCTGTCGGCCAGCGGCGCCGCCTTCGACCGGCACATCGCCGAGTGCCAGGCGCTCACCACCAGCCTCGCGCCGGGCATCGACTTCACCCGCGAGCTGGTGCTCACCCACGAGTTGGGCATCGGCGACACCAGCCTGGTGCGCCGCGACGGGCGGCTCGCCGGCTTCGCGCTGTGGCACTCCGCGCCGCTCGCAGCCGGCCGCATGAAGGACGAGGTGCGGATCCTCAAGCTGGTCGCCGAGTCGCTCGACGCGCTCGACCGGGTGGTGGACGCGGTCCAGCGGGCCGCGCAGCAGGAGCGGGTCCGGCGGGTCTCGCTCCGGTGTCAGACCGCGTTCTGGGAGACCTACCTGCGGCTGATCGAGCAGGGGTTCCGGGTGCACTGGACCGACCTGCGGATGATCCTGCGGGGCTACGCGCAGCCGGGCCCGAGGGCGGGGGTGGTGCTCTCCAACTGGGAGATCTGAGCTGCCGCGCACCGCTCCGCTGCTCATCTTCGCCGCCACCTACTTCTTCATCGCGGTACAGCGCGTGCGATCGCTGCACCTCAACCGGCCGGCCGCCGCGCTCCTCGGCGCCGTGGGGATGGTGACCGTGGGCGGCCTGCCCCTGGGGGAGGCCTACGCGGCGATCGACCTCGACGTGCTCGTGTTCCTGCTCGGCCTCATGATTCTGGTCGGCTACCTGGAGCTGGGCGGGTTCTTCGAGGCCACGGCCGACTGGCTGCTCCGCCGCACCCGCTCGCCGCGGGCGCTGCTGGCGACGGTCGTGGTGGGAAGCGGCGCCCTTTCGGCGCTCTTCGTCAACGACACCGTGTGCCTCGTGCTCACGCCGGTGCTGCTCGCGGCCGTCGCGCCGCTGCAGACGCGGCCCACTCCCTATCTCGTGGCCCTGGCGACCGGCTCGAACGTCGGCTCCGCGCTCACGATCGTGGGCAATCCGCAGAACATGCTGATCGGGCTCTGGAGCGGAATCGGGTTCGGGACGTTCACGCTCCGCATGCTGCTGCCCGTGCTCGGCGGGCTCGTGCTGGCCACCGCGCTCCTGCTGTGGATCTACCGCCGCGAGCTTGCGCACCCGCTCGGCGCGGTGGTCCGGCCCCCCCTCCCTCCGCTCGACCGTCCGCTGGTGGCCACCGCGCTCACGCTGTTCGGACTGGCGCTCGTCGGCTGGCTGGCGGGCGGCAACCTGCCGCTCGTCGCGCTCGGCGCGGGAGCACTGATGCTCGCCCTGGCGCGGCGGGACCCGGCGCCGGCGCGATTCGGCTGGGCGGGCCGTGGAGCACGGCCTTCGCCGTGAGCGGCACCATGCTCGCGCTCTCGAACCTGGTCGGGAACGTGCCCGCGGTGCTCCTCTGGCGGGACGCGGTGCCCACCCTGCCCGATCCGGGGTTCGTGTGGCAGGTGATGGCGCTGAGCGCGACCTTCGCGGGCAACCTGCTGCTCATCGGCTCGATGGCCAACCTGATCGTGGCCGAGCGGGCCGAGGCCCGCGGGGTCCGGCTCGGCTACTGGGAATACGCGCGGGCCGGCGTACCCGTGACCGTGGCGACGCTGCTCTGGGGCGTGGGGTGCCTGGTGCTGCTGCGGTGAAGTGGACGCTCCCCGGTCACCCTCGCAGCGCGATCCACCGCACCAACAGCGTCGTCCCGACGGCCAGCGGCAGGTGGATCCATCCGCTGGCCGGGCCCGCCACCAGGAGCACCACCCAGAGCGCAAGCGCGCCGAGCGCGCCGAAGAGCGTGAGCAGCATCGTATCCTCTGGAGAAAACGGTTGACGGCTCCGGTACGGGCTCCTATCTTAATGCCCGGTTAGCGGCAGCGGGGACCCCGTTATTGAGCCAACAGGTCCAGTGATGGGCCCACATACCGTGGCAGACGTCATGCCCCGCGGGGGAAGACGGACGTCAAGGCGAGGGCGCCGAGCATTCTCATTGGGCTTCAATAAACCTCCCCGTTGTCGTTAACGTTCATGCGGTCGCCGGCCCCTCGGGGCCGGCGATCGCGCGTTGGGGACCCGTGCCCGCGGTCCTTGACCCACCGGTGGCCCCGCCCATCTTCCAAGGACATCTCCGGGACCGCCCGATGCCACGTTGCAGTGTGACGCGGCGCGTGCACTTCAATGCCGCGCATCGCCTCCACAACCCGAAGTTCTCCGAGGAGTGGAACCGCGCAACGTTCGGCAAGTGCGCCAACCCCAACTTCCACGGCCACAACTACGAGCTGGAGGTGACGGTCGAGGGCGAGATCGAGCCGGAGACCGGCTATGTGTTCGATCTCACGCTGCTGCACAAGCTCACCGAGGAGCGGATCATCCGGCATCTCGATCATCGCAACCTGAACGTGGACGTACCCTGGTTCCAGGACCTGATCCCGTCGGCCGAGAACATCGCGGTGGTCTGCTGGCGCCAGCTCTGCCCGGCGCTGCCCGCGGGACTCGCCCTGCGGGTGCGGCTCTGGGAGACCCCCCGCAACTACGTGGAGTACGATGGGCGCTGATATCACGTCGGACGACGTCTGGCCCGAGCGCGCTGCGCGACCCCGGCCCGAGCTCGGTGCGGATCTGGAGGGCTTCACGGCGCTGGTGCGCGACATGCTCGCCGCGCTGGGCGAAGACCCGGGGCGCGAAGGGCTGCTCAAGACGCCCGAGCGCGTCGAGAAGTCGCTCCGCTGGTTGACCCAGGGGTACAACCAGACGGTCTGGGACGCGGTGGGCGACGCGATCTTCGACGAGTCGCACGAGAGCATGATCATGGTGCGCGACATCGAGCTCTACTCGCTCTGCGAGCACCACCTCCTGCCGTTCTTCGGGCGGGCGCACGTGGCCTACGTCCCCCACGGCAAGGTGATGGGCCTCTCCAAGGCGGCCCGGATCGTGGACGTCTTCGCCCGCCGGCTGCAGGTGCAGGAGCGGCTCACGGACCAGATCGCCGACGCCGTGATGGAGGTGCTCCGCCCCCACGGCGTCGGCGTCGTCATCGAGGCCGCGCACTTCTGCATGATGATGCGCGGGGTCGAGAAGCAGAACTCGCGCACCGTGACGAGCGCGCTGCGCGGCATCTTCCGCGACGACTCCAAGACGCGGGCCGAGTTCCTGCGCCTCGCCCACTACAACCACCGCGAGTGAGCGCCCTCGGCGGACGTGCCGCGGTCGTCACCGGTGCGTCACGCGGGATCGGGGCGGCGATCGCGGTCGCGCTGTGGGGCGCGGGCGCCCGGGTGATCCGCATTGCCCGCTCGATCGCCGAAGGGTTTCACGACGGCTTCCACGACGTCCCCTGCGATCTGGGCGATCCCGCCGCGCTGGAGCGGGCGGCGGCGCGGATCCTCGCCGATCACGGCCCGCCGGAGGTCGTGGTGAGCAACGCGGGGCTCTTCCTCCTCAAGGCGCTCGAGGCCACCACCCCGGCGGAGCTCGATGCGCAGATCGCGCTCAACCTGCGGGCGCCGTTCCACCTGGCGCGCGCGTTGCTGCCCCCGATGCGCGGAGCGGGGCGCGGTGTGTTCGTGACCATCGGCAGCATCGTGGATCACGCCCCGTTCGCCGACAACGCGGCGTACGCGGCCACCAAGTACGCCGTGCGGGGGTTGCACGAGACGCTCACGGCGGAGTACCGCGGGAGTGGCGTGCGCCTGTCGCTGGTGTCCCCCGGGCCGACCGACACCGCGGTCTGGGACCCGGTGCGACCGGACGAGCGGGCGGGGTTCATCCGCCGGGCGGACATGCTGCGCCCGGCCGACGTGGCCGAGGCGGTGCTCTTCGTGGTGACCCGCCCGCCGCACGTGCACATCGACTGGCTGCGGATCAATCCGGCATCATGACTGAGCCACGACCGCACGCAGAACGCCACCTTCTGTCGCTTGTGGTGTCTTCGTGGTTGTCTCTGGCCGCGCCCGCGATCATGCCCGTGCGGGCCCAGGCGCCGCCGTCGCCAGGCCTGCCCCCGCTTCCCGACCGCTCGGGCTGGGGCGTGCATGTGCTCACCGCCGCGCGTGATCCCGGTGGCACCATCTGGCTGGGCACGTACGGTGAGGGCATCCTGCGGCTGCCGCCCGGCGCCCCGGCGTGGGAGCAGATCCGCCGCGACAGCGCCCCGGGCGCGCTCTCGTGGGACTTCGTGCACGCCCTCGCGTTCGGGCCGCGTGGCCAGGTGTGGTACGGCACGCTCGGCAACGGCTGGGGCCTGTCGCTCGACGGCGGGCGCACCTGGCGCAACTGGAGCGTCGCCGAGCTGGGCCCCGAGTGGCAGTACGTCGTGCCCCACGGCATCGCCACCCGGGGCGACACCACCATCGTGGCCACTGCGGACGGGCTGCTCGTCACGGCCGACGACGGGGCGCACTGGGCGGCGCTCATCGACTCCACGGGACCGCCGTCCCGCGGCCCGGCCGATACGGCGATCCGCATCCTCGCGAGCGAGTACGTCCGGCGCTTTGCGGTCGACTCCCGCGGCTGGCTCGCCTCCACTGTTCGGGGCAGTCAGCGGCTCCGGCGGACCGCGGCTGGATGGCAGAGCCAGCCGGTCGGCGCCGCGCCCTACACTTCGCCCAACGCCCTCGTGGTTGGCCGGGTGGTGTATCGGGGGACCCCCTGCGGGTTCCGCCCCGCCACGGACACGTTGCCCTGTCTCCGGCGGGCGCCGGCGGCCGCCGCGGCGCCGCGCGAGCCGAGGACCACCTGGTTTCGGCGGCCCATCGATCCGGCGGACAACGCCTACATCGACCAGACCTACCGCTACGGCTCGACCATGGGCGGGAATTTCCAGCAGCACCAGGGCATCGAGTTCAACAACGCCGACGGCACGGCGGTGCTCGCGATCGGCCCGGGGACCGTGGTCTATGCCGGCCGCGCGGAGCAGGGCGCGCTCACAGTGGCGATCCGGCACGACAGTACCCTGGCGGTCGCCGGGAAGCGCCGCGCCGTCTTCTCCGCCTACTACCACAATGCGGCGCTGAACGTGAAGGTCGGCAAGCGCGTCGCCGCGGGCGAGCGGATTGCGCGCGTGGGCAACACCGGCCGGGTCACCAACGATCACCTGCACCTCGAGGTGCACGTGGCGCCCACGGATTCCGGCCGGGCGGTGGTCGACTCGCTGGAGCGGTTCCCGCCCTACACGACCAATCCCGAGCTGTGGATCCAGCCCCTGCCGGGCACCGGCATCGTCGCCGGTCGGGTCGTCGACGCCGCGGATCGGCCGGTGCCGATGGCGCGGGTGTACGGTCTCGCCAAGTCGGAGCCGCGGGAGACGCCGTACTCGTTTGCGGAGACGTACGGCGACCGCGCACATCCCCATCCGCTATACGACGAGAACTTCGCCGTGAGCGACGTCCCCCCCGGCACCTATGTCGTCGGTGTCGACATCGGGGGCAAACGGGTGTACCGGCGGGTGACCGTCGAGGCGGGGAAGCTGACGTGGGTGATCCTCAAACCCTGACGGTCGCCACCGCGCACCGGCCGTGTTTATCGAGCTGACCGACCACCTCCGCTGTCCCGCCGATCACGTGGAAGCGCATCTCGTCCTGCTGCCCCACCGGGTCGAGGCCCGCGCCGTGATCGAGGGTCAGCTCGGCTGTCCCGTCTGCGGGCGCACGTTCCCGATCGTCGAGGGCGTGGCCGAGCTGGGTGGCCGCCCGGTGCGGCGGGCGGGCGAGCCGCTGCCCGCCGATACCGCGCACGTGCTCCTGGGTCTGGGGGGCCCGGGAGGCTACGCGGTGCTAGCGGGGAGCGCCGCAGTCCCCTGGCGCGAGCTCGCCGAGCTGAACCCGGGGGTGGCGCTGGTGGCGGTCAACCCCCCGATCGGCGTTGCCGATGCCGCGCCGGTGCTGAGCGTGCTCCGGGCCCCGATGCTGCCGCTCCGGGCCCGCTCGATGCGCGGCGTCGTGCTCGGTGCCGAGCTTGCCGGCGACGAGCGCTGGGTGCGCGAGGCAGCGCGGGTCACCTTGCCCGGGCTCCGCGTCGTGGCGCGCGGGCCCGACCCCGCCGTGAGCGAGCTCGAGCTGCTTGCGAGCGCGGGCGGGTGCTGGGTCGCGGCGCGGCGCGCGTAGCTCCACGGCCGCCACGGGAACGCGGGTTACCCCGCCTCCTGCGGTTCCTCCCCATAGAGCCGATCGATCTGCTCCTTGTAGCGCCCCTCCACGATCCGGCGCCTGACCTTGAGCGTCGGCGTGAGCTCCCCGTGCTCGATGCTGAAGTCCGAGGCCAGCAGGAGCAGTTTCTTCGGCATCTCGAACTGCGCCAGGTCCCGGAGCGTCTTGCGCACTTCCCGGTCCATCTTCGCCTCGACCTCCGGCAGGAGGAGCAGGCTCTGGTCGTCCGGTGCGAGCAGCCGCTTGTGCACCGCCCACGCCTTCAGGTTGTCGAGGTTCGGGACCACCAGCATGATCGGGAACTTCCGCCGGTCGCCCAGCATCACCGCGTTCGACACGAACTTGCTGCTCTTCACCATGTTCTCGATCGGCTGCGGTGCGATGAACTTGCCGCCCGCGGTCTTGATCAGGTCCTTCTTGCGATCGGTGACCTTGAGGAATCCGTCGGCGTCTACGAGGCCGATGTCGCCGGTATGAAACCAGCCGTCCTGGTCGATCGCTTCCCGGGTGGCCTCGGGCTTGTTGTAGTAGCCCACCATGACGTGGGGGCCGCGGGTCAGGATCTCGCCGTCGTCGGCGATCCGCACCTCGACCCCGGGGATCGGCCGGCCGACGGTGCCGAGCTTGGTGTGCTCGAACGTGTTCACCGCGATCACCGGTGACGTTTCCGTGAGCCCGTAGCCTTCCAGAATCGGCAGGCTCGCGGCGTGGAAGAACCGGGCGATGTCGGGGTTGAGGGGGGCGCCGCCGGACACGAAGAACCGGACCCGCCCGCCGGTACGCGCCTGGAGCTTGGAGAACACGAGTCGGTCCGCGATCTGCTTCCGCAGCAGCAGGGTCGCGGGCACGGGCCGGCCGGCCAGCACCCAATCGGCCCAGGTTTCCCCGGCCTTGCGCGCCCACAGGAAGATGCGCCGCTTGACCCGGGAGCCGGTCATCGCGCTGTCCACCACCCGCGCGTACAGCTTCTCGTAGAACCGCGGCACCGCCGCCATGATGGTGGGCCGTACCTCGGCCATCTCGGCCGCCACGCTGTCATGGCTCGAGGCGTAGTTGATCAGCACGCCCTCGCCGAACATCGAGTAGTGCCCCACCATCCGCTCGAAGATGTGCGAGAGCGGCAGGAACGAGAGCGCTTCGTCCTCCGGGCCGAACGGCAGGACGGCGCTGCACGTCACCACGTTGGACGCGATGTTGCCGTGCGTGAGCATGACCCCCTTCGGCTCGCCGGTCGTGCCGGAGGTATAGATGATCGTCGCGAGATCGTCGGCCCGGACGGCGAGTGCCTCGTCTCGCCATTCGGGGTAGCGCGGCCGCGCGAGCCGACCCTTGGCCTCCAGCTCCGCGAGCGACAGGACGCCGGGGCCGGTTGCGTCGTCGTCGAACGCCACCACCGACTTGAGCCCCGGCAGCCCGGCGCGGATCTCCCGCACCTTGGCCAGCTGCGCGGCCGACGAGAGGCAGATCGCGGCCGAGCCGGAGTCCCTCAGGATGTACTCGATCTGCTTCGGCGGAAGGGTGGGGTAGATGGGGACATTCGCGGCCCGCATCAGCAAGGTGGCGAAGTCCACGATGGCCCACTCGGGCCGGTTTTCCGACAGGATGGCGATCCGGTCGCCGGCTCCGAGCCCGAGCTCGCGGAAGCCCAGGCTCGCGTCGAGCACCCGGTTGCGGAGCTCGGCGTAACTGAGATCCACCCACCGGCCCCCCGTCTTGCGCCGCATCGCCACGGGGCGCGCGCCGAACTGGTCGATCGCCGTCAGAAACAGCTCGTTCAGGGTGCGCGGATCGGCCATGCTGCCCTCTGCTAGTCGAATCGGACGATGAACCGCTGGCCCGAGCCGGGCACCAGGGCCCCGGTGGCGGTCGTCGCGGCGACCGTCACGACGGCGCTGTCGGGTGCCGGCTGCCCGGCCACGCGGCTCAGGGTCACCGCGGGAGCGGGCGTGCCGTCGCTGCCGGTGGTCGCCGCCAGCGTGAGCACGCCACCCGGAAGCTCGACCGTGCGCTGCGCCGGATCGGCGAACGCGGGCTCGGCCACGCTGAACGTGACGGTGCGGCCCGAGAGGGGCTCGGGCGGCGCGAAGCTCCGGACCGTGACCACGAGCGGTCCCGACGCGGCGACCCCCGCCGCGACCGTCTGGATGGAGTCGGCGCCGAGAACCAGCGTGTCGGGGCGGGGGCGAACCGCGAAGGTGACGAAATCGGACACGAGCGCGCCGGCCTGCGCCTGCACCCGGGCGTTCGTGCCGCCGGTCCGGCCGGTGAGCCGTCCATCACTCGTGAGAACGACCGTCGTATCGGGCGTGAGCCAGGTCACCGGAACCGCGACGCTGTCTCCCTGGCGGTCGAGGGCCTTGGCCTGGAGAACGAGCGTCTGGGCGACTTCCACTTCGGGCGGTCGCGGGACCCGGACCTCGAGCCCCGCGACGCCGCCTGCTTCGGTCAGATTGCCGCATCCGGCCAGCGCTGCGAGCGCGAGCAGGGCGCGGCGCGGGGTCACAGGGTCTCCGGCGCCGGCGAGCTCGCGATGTCGCGCAGGGCGGTCTCCGCGTGCCGCACCCAGCGCTCGGCATCGGGACCCTTGGGCGGGCGGGCGAGGAACGCGCGAAGGTGTTCGGCGGCCTGCTGGGTATCCCCACGCTTGAGGAGCAGGAAGGCCACACCGTAGTGCGCCCCGCCGAGCGAGGGATCCAGCTCCAGGGCGCGCTTGTAATGGCGGATCGCCTCCTCGGGCTGTCCCGTCTTGGTGAACGCGATAGCCATGTTGAGCAGAATGCGGGAGTCGGAGGGGTTGCCGCGGAACGCGAGCCGATAGGAGGTCAGCGCCCCCTCGAAATCACCCTGCCGCTCGAGCGCCAGCCCCTCGTTGAGGTAGTCCAGGCGCTGGGAGCGGGGGTCCTCCTTCGGCTTGCTGCCGAACAGCCGTCGCCAAATGCTCATCGGAACCCGGGCAGGCCGAGGGAAGTCATTTGCGGAGTGGAGATTAGCCTTGAGGCGCAATAATAGTCCACGCGGCGGAGCGGTGCAACGCAGTTGCTCCTCGGAACCGGCGCGGGTTAGGTTCTCGGCATGCGTCGATCCCCCACCCAGCCGCGCGGCGTCCTCGAGGTGGACTGGCCCTTCTTCGGCGAGCTGTGCCGCGCGCTCGCCCTGCGCGTCGCCCGCGACTACCAGCCGGAGGTCGTCTTGGGCATCGCCAAGGCGGGGGTCATCCCGGGCGTGGTGGTCGCGTCCATTCTGCAGTGCGAATTCGCGTCGATGGTGGTCACGCGGCAGGAGAGCGACGCCAATCCCGTGCTCGTTGCGGGGCCGCCCGCGAGCATCCGGGGCCGGCGCGTGCTCATCGTGGACGAGACCTGCGAATCGGGCCAGACGCTGAAGCTGGCGCTCAACGAGGTGCGCGCCCTGCGGCCCGCGGAAGTTCGCACTGCGGTCTCGTTCCGCACCGGTGATTACGCGCCGGACTACGCCGCCTTCGAGACCGAGAACTTCATCATCCTGCCGTGGGACCGCGAGATCATCCAGAACGGCGAGTTGATCATGCGGCCCGACTACGCGGCGCGGCTGGGAGTCCCCTAGCTCATCGGTTCATCTCCGCGGGCCGTTCCTCCAGGGCACGCGCCATCTCGTCCGCGGACTGCCAGCGCCGCTCCCGCTCCTTCACCAGCGCCCGCCCGATCGCCGCGGCCAGCGCGTCCGGCGCATCGGGCCGGTGGGCGCGCAGATCCGGCGGTGCGTCGTTGATGTGCATCTGGAGCACCACGACCTCGTTTGGATGACGGAACGGCGGCTGCCCCGTGCACGCCTCGAACAGCACGCAGCCCAGCGAGTACAGGTCGGTCCGATGGTCGATGTCGCTCGCCCCCTGCACCTGTTCCGGACTCATGTACCTGGATGTGCCTACCGTGATGCCCGATCGGGTCAGCCCGCCGCTGCCGGCCGCCTCGATCGCCCGGGCGATGCCGAAATCGAGCAGGACCGCACCGTTGGCCGACAGCACGATGTTCTCCGGCTTCACGTCGCGATGGACGATCCCGAGACGGTGCGCCGCGCCGAGTGCCCCGAGCAGGTCGCGCCCCATGCGGACCACGTCGTCCACCGGGAGGCGGCGCACCCGGTCCAGGTGGGTACGCAGCGTGGGCCCCTCGATGAACGGCATCACGTAATACACCAGCCAGTCGGCCTCGCCCGAGTCCAGCACCCGCGCCACCAGCGGGTGATCGATCCGGGACGCGAACTTGATCTCGCGCAGGAACCGCTCGGCGGTCACACTCACCTGTAGCTCGGGGTGCAACACCTTCAGGGCCACGCGGTTGCCGGCCCGGTCCTCGGCCAGGAACACGCGCGCCGCCCCGCCCCGCCCGATCTCCCGGTGGAGGGTGTAACGGTCGCCGAGGGCGGCTTGGATGACGGGCAGAAGATCGCGCCGGATGGGGGACGCTCGGGAGCCGGGATAGGCTATAGTCGCGGGCGCGGCCCGCCCGCGCAAGCTGTCGCTGCCGCGCGCCACAACCTTCCGGCCGGTCGAGCCATCTCACTCTCCGTCGTCGCGTCACGACCCCGAGTTTGCGAGAGG
>DASUAH010000307.1:0-6570 GCA_035763885.1 Gemmatimonadales bacterium | reverse complement strand
CCTGATCCTGACGCTGGCCGGCGCCCTCCCGCTCGCCGCCCAGAGCCCCTCCCGGCACGAGCTGCGCGGCCCCGAGGTGGCGATCCACAATCTTGCGGGCACCGTCCAAATCGAAGGCGGGAGTGGCGACGCCGTCCAGGTGGAAGTCGTGCCGGGCGGAGCGGACGCCGGGGATCTCGAAGCTCACGCCGACCTCCGCATCAGGGTACCGGCCGGGCGCGCGCTCGAGCTGCATCTCGCCGTCGGCCGCGTCTCGGCGGCCAACGTGAACGGACGGCTCCGCATCCGGACGGCGGCGGCGCCGGTCACCGTGACGGGGGGTGGGGGAGACCTGCATGTGTCCACCGCCTCGGGCGACGTCCGGCTCGCCGATATCCAATCCACCGACGTGACCGTCGAGACCGGAAGCGGCGGCGTGACGCTCGAGCTCGGGAGCGGTGTCCACGTGCTCGAGGTCGAGACCGGATCGGGCGACGTGGCGATCACGGCGCCGGCCGAGATCGGCGCCCAGCTGTCGATCGAGACCGGCAGCGGCGACATCGAGTCCGATTTTCCGGTCTCGGTCGCCCGCAGCGGACGGCACCACCTGAGCGGCGCGATCGGCGACGGCAAGGGCCGCGTGCGGGTGGAGACCGGGTCCGGTAGCGTGCGGCTGCTCCGGGCCAAGGCCTGAGCGGCCGCTCAGCACGCCTCCTTCGGGCTGCAGCCGGCCGGGCGGCCCGGTCAGGTCGTTGGGCGCTCGGCGGAGAGTGTCTCGAGCCGGCGCTTCGCTTCGCTCACCTTGCCCTGCAACTCCGGGTCCGCGCGCTTCCACAGCGTCACGAACTCGGCGTAGTAGTCGGCGGCCTTCGCGCGGTCGCCGCGGTCCTCGTACAGCTCGCCCAGGCGGTAGAGCGTGCGGGCCCGCCAGATCGCGTCGGGTGCGAGCCGGTTGCTCACGGGGGTGGACAGGTAGCGCTCGTACGACGCGATCGCCGAGTCGGGCATGCCGGCGAGGTCGTAGGCCCGTCCGAGGTTCGGCGCGGCTTCCAGCGCCGGCGCCTCGGTTTGCTGGCGGAACTGCGCGATGGCGTCCTGGGGCCGGCGTTCGGCCAGCGCGATGGCGCCCAGGACTCCGTGGCGCGCCTGCTCGTGGATCCGGCGGTCGCCGGCGGGAACCACGCGGTCGTACTCTGCCATCAGGGCCCGGGCCCGCTCGGGCCGCCCCGCCTCGGCGTAGAACATCGCCAGCGCGAGATAGGGCCGGTCGCGGGGGTCGAACTGGCCGGGTGGGCGGCGCGCGAGCGCCGCCTCCGCCTCGCGGAGCCCGGCCGCCGCCTGTCCCCGGAACCACAGGTCCACCGCCGCGCGCAGCAGCTCGAAGAACAGCGCCTGCTCGGGCTGCCCCCTGGCCAGGCTGCCCTCCGCCGCGCGCTGGAGGTGCCCCTTCGACTCGGCGAGCTGGCCGCGGAGGGCCGCGAGCTGGGCGAGCTGGCCGGCGGCCGCGGTCTGCCAGTCGAGACTCTCGCGCTGGCTCTCCTGCAGCCGCCGCAGCACCGCCTCGGCGCTGTCGTACTCACGCCGGTGCACCGCGAGCCCGAGCTCGACCTGCGCCGTGTACGCCGGGGACCGCACCGCCTCCCGCATCGCCTGGGCGGCGGCCACCGCGCTGTCGAGCCTGCCCTGGAGTACCAGCGGGTTGAGCAGATTGAGCCAGAAGGTGGGGTTGGCCGGCTGCACGTTGATGGCCCGCCGGGCCAGCTCCTCCGCCTGGCCGTAGTTGCCCAGCTCGCTGTAGATGATGCTCAGGTTGTTGAGCGCCACCACGTCGCTCGGATACAGCTCGAGCAGCGAGCGGTAATTCGTGATCGCCTGCTCCCGCTCACCGGTTACCTGCATGTGATACGTCGCGAGCGTGAGATACCGCTCGCGATCGGTGAGCCGGTCGCGGTGATTGTAGGCCCGGGTGAGCGCGTCCACCTGCTCGCTGCGGCGGCCGGCGGTATTGCCGATGAGCACCCCCAGGCGGCGGTACGCCATCGCGAAGCCGGTGTCGAGCGCGATCGCCTCTCGCAGGAGGGCAATCGCGCGCTCGCTGTCGCCCTGGGCGTTCGCCATGTTCGACTGCGAGTACTTCCGCAGCGCCTCCAGCGACGGCGTGGTCACCTGCTCGAGCCCCTCGCTGTCGTCGATGGTGCGGAGCGACTCGCCGACCCGGCGGCGCAGCGCGTGGCTCAGCCGGTCGATCGCCCGGAGGATGCGGGTCGAGTCATCGGCGGTCTCCCGCAGGGCCACGAGCGCCTCCCCGCTGGCGGTGGAGATCAGCCGCGCGGAGATCACGTAGCCGCTGCCTGCGTGCGCGACGTCGCCGGTCACCACCGCCTTGATGCCGTTGCGGATGGCGACCTCGCGCGCCAGCGCGGCATCGAGCCGCGCGTTCGGATCGCGCTGCATCCGCTCCAGCGTCTGCCGGACGTACTCGGGCTGCACCACCGTCACCGCCGGCGACTGCGCGAGATCGACGCGGAAGGCCTCGGTCACGGCGCCGCCAAGCGCCGAGTCGACCGGGGGGCTGCGGAAATCGGAGATGATGATGCGTTCGCGCTCGGTGAGCACGCCCTGGTCCACCAGTGAGCTCGAGCCGAACAGGCCGGCGGTCCGCAGCGCCAGCAGCGCGCCGGCGACGCCGAGCACGCCCAGGCCGGCGGCGGCCAGCCACCGGCGCCGGACGGCGATTTGGGGGGGCAGCGCCGTGCCGGGCGGCGACAGCGTGCCGCCGCCCGGGGTCTGGACCCCCTCCAGCGCCCGCAGCAGCTCATCGGCGCTCTGCCAGCGGTCGGCCGGGCGCTTCTCGAGGCAGCGCATCACGATGGCGGCCAGGTCGGCCGGCACCGAGGCCCGGACGGCCGCCAGCGGCTCCGGGGTGCGGTTCACCTGCGCCGCCAGGAGCTGCTGCGGGGTACGCCCGGCGAACGGCGGGTGCCCCGCAAGCATCTCGTACGCCATGATCCCGGCCGCGTAGATGTCTGCGCGGTGGTCGATGGTGGGGTCTGCCGCCGCCTGCTCCGGCGCCATGTACGCCGGGGTCCCCATCGCCACCCCGGGCGTCGTCGGGCCGGACGTCCCGCCGTGGGGCCCGCCCGCGGCCTCGCTCAGCGCCTTGGCCACGCCGAAATCGGTGACCAGGGCATGGTGCCGGCTGACCATCACGTTGCCCGGCTTGATGTCGCGGTGCAGTACCCCCTGCTCGTGGGCGTACGCCAGGGCGTCGAGCACGTCGCGCATCAGCCGCACCGTCTCCGCTACGGGCAGCTCGCCCTGCCGCGCCAGCCTGGCCCGGAGCGACTCGCCCTCGATGAACGGCATCGTGTAGTACAGCACGTCGCCGGCCTGGCCGGCCGAGAGCAACGGCACGATGTGCGGGTGCTGCAGCCGCGCGGCGAGCTGGATCTCCCGCCGGAACCGCTCCAGGTTGATGGCCGCGGCGAGATCCGGCGGGAGCACCTTGACCACGACCTGCCGGCCGAGCGCGACCTCCTCCGCGAGGTAGACGCGGCTCATCCCGGCGCCCCCGAGTTCGCGGACGATGCGATAGGCACTGCCGAGCGCACCCTGGAGCTCGTGTTGCAGGCTCGTCATCGGCTTCCCGCCTCGGTGGTGAGTGCGGCGAGGCGACGGCGGGCCTCGCGGACGCGCGGCTGCAGGTCGGGATCGCACTCCCGCCACAGCTCGGCGAACTGTGAATAGTAATCGGCCGCCCGCACCCGGTCGCCGCGGGTCTCATACAGCTCGCCCAGCCGGAACAGGATGCGCGGGAGGTGCCAGCCGTCGGTCTCGTGCCGGGCGAGCCATCCCCGGGCGAGATACCGCTCGTAGGCGGCGATCGCGGAGTCCGCCTGGCCGGCGTGGTCGTGGACGGCGCCGAGATCGGGGAGTGCCACCAGCGTCTCGCGGCGGCTTTCCGCGCGGCGCAGCACTGCGAGCGCCTCGTCCGGCCGATCTTCGGCCGCGTCGATCCGTCCCTGCACCACGAGCGGCTGCGGCTCGTGCCCGTCCCGCAGCAGTATCGCCGCGCCGCCCCGCCCGAGGCGGCGAAGCTCGCGGACCCGCTCGCCCAACGTGCGGCGAGCCGCCGCGGCGTGGCCCGCGACGGCATACAGGTAGGCGACCTCGAGATACGGCCGCAGCGCCGGGGAGAGGCTGTCGAGCGGCGTGATCCGGAGCGCGGCGTCGAGTCGGCGCACGCCCGCCGCCGCGCCCCCGCGGATCAGGATATCGTGCCCCGCCCGGATGATCTCGCGCTGCAGCGATACGAGACGCGCCGCGGAGTCCCCCGCGGCGCGCGCGCGGATTGCCTCGGCCTGATGGCGCTCGGCCTCCGCGAGCCGCCCCCGCACCCGCGCCACGCTCGCCAGCCCCTCGTGCGCCAAGGCGGTCAACGTCAAGCTCTCGGCCTGCCGGTCGGCCACCTCCCGGAATCGCGCCCCCGCCGTGTCATACCGGCCCGCGGTGAACGCGTGGTACCCGCGGTACAGCACCAGCGACGGGTTCGCGGAATCCGCCGATGCCCACGCCGCCAGCGTCGAGTTGATGCCCTCGGCGTCGCCCTGCACCGCCTGGTCGTACGCGACATTCATGAAGAACATCGCGGCCGGGCTCTGGCTGAGAACCCGGCGGTGCAGGGGCAGCGCCTTGTCCACTGCGCCGAGGTCGCGGAACAGGTTGCCAAGATTGGTGAGCGCGACCGCGTCGTCCGGGTTCCGCTGCAGCACGGCCTCGTACGCCGCCGCGACGCGCTCGGGCCGGTAGTCCAGCTCCGAGAAGTACTGCGCCTCGGCAAAATGCCGCTCCCGGTCGGGCAGCCGGTCGCGCAGCTCGTAGGCCCGAAGCAGCGCGTCGACCATCCGCGCCGGCTCCTGCTTCCAGTTCTCGTACACCACCCCGAGCGCGCGATATGCGCTCGCGAACGCGCTGTCCAGCTGGATCGCTTCCTCCAGGAGGAGCGCGGCGCGGTCGTACTGCCCTGCGTGCATCGCCTGCCGGGCCTGCGAGTATCGCCGCAGCGCATCGAGCGACGCGGTGGTCACCTGCTCGAGTGGACGTGCGTCTGCCAGCGCGGCCACCGATTCGCCGATCCGGCGGCGCAGCTGCTTTGAGACCCGGTCGACCGTCGGGATGATCGCGGTCGGTCCGCCCGCGGTCTCCCGGAAACCGGCCAACACCTCCCCGGTTTCGGCGTTCACGATCCGGGCCGACAGGATGAACCCGCCGCCGACCGCCGCCACCTCGCCCCCGACGACGGCCTTCACCCCGGTCCGGAGCGCCACTTCGCGGGCGAGCTCGAAGCCGACCGTGGGGACCGAGTCCCGTCGCATCCGCACCAGCGCCTGGCGCACGGCGGCCGGCGGGAGCACGCTGACCGCGCGCGATTGCGCGAGGTCCAGGCGGAAGGCTTCGGTCACGACCTGCCCGAGGGTGGAGTCGCCGGTGCGGTTGGCGAAATCGGCGACGATGACGCGCTCGCGTTCTCCGAGCGCCCCTTCGGCGACCAGCGTGCGCCCGCCCAGCACCCCCGTGTGCCACAGCCCCGCGAGCGCCGCCAGCGTCCCGCCGAGCGCCCCCGCGGCGTAGAGGACGCGCCCGCGCCTCGCCCCCCACTGAACCTGCCCCCGCCTCCGCCTCCGCCCCCGCCCCCTCGCCACCCTTCCGCTGGCGGGCGTCGCGAACGCATCAAGCTCCGTGAGCAGCGCGCCGGCGGTGCGGAACCGATCGTCCGCTCGCTTCGCCAGGCACCGCATGACCACCGCCTCGAGCCCCGGTGGGATGTCCCGCCGATGCTTGCGCAGGGGGTCGGGCCGGTCGGCGATGTGCGCGGCCATCACGTCGTAAGCCGAGTCGCTCTGAAACGGCGGCCGGCCCGCGAGCAGCTCGTAGAGCACCACGCCGAGGGCGTAGAGATCCGCGCGCTCGTCCACCTCGCCGCCGGCCGCCTGTTCCGGGGACATGTAGAGCGGGGTGCCGAGCGCCACGCCCGCCGTGGTGCCGTGGCCGGGCTCGACCGCGGCGCGCAGCGCCTTCGCCACCCCGAAGTCGAGGACGAGCGCGTGGCCGCTGGAGAGCAGGATGTTCTCCGGCTTGATGTCCCGATGCACCACGCCCTGGCTGTGGGCGTAGGTCAACGCCTCGACCACGTCCCGCGCGACGCGCGCCGCCTCGGGGGCCGTCTGCGCACCGTCGCGCGCGAGCCGCGCGCGCAGCGTCTCGCCCTCGACGTAGGGCATGACGTAGTACAGCAGCCCGCCCGCCGTGCCCGAGCTGAGCAGCGGCACGATGTGAGGATGTTGGAGCTGCGCCGCGTGCTGGATCTCGCGGCGGAACCGCCCCGAGGCGACCCCCTCCGCGAGCTCCGGGGGCAGCACCTTGACCACCACGCGCCGATCGAGCGCGACCTCTTCGGCGAGATACACGCGGCTCATGCCGCCGCCACCGAGCTCCCGCAGGATGCGGTAGCCCGGGCCGAGGGCCTGCTGCAGCGACTCGGCGAAGTCGCTCACCAGACTTGCGGCTTCGCGGCCAGCGCCATGATGCGGC
>DASUAH010000306.1:0-27306 GCA_035763885.1 Gemmatimonadales bacterium | reverse complement strand
GAAGCCAAGCGCGCGGTAGGCCGCCAAGGCGGCTAAACCCAAGAAGGGCGCGAAGAAGGGCGCGCGGCGCCCGGCCCGCAAGGCCGCGCGGCGCGCCGCCAAGAAGGGCGCGAAGAAGGCGGCGCGGCGTCCGGCCAAGCGGTCAGCGAAAAAGGCCGCCCGCCGCCCCGCCCGCAAGCGCGCCCGCAAGCCCGGCCGGCGGCGGTAGCCGCGGTCACCCTCCGTCCGGAGCGCCCCGCCTCAGGCGGGGCGCTTTGCCTGGCGGCGGCTGGCCTCGGCGAGCGCCACCGCGCAGTTGATCAGCGCGATGTGGGTGAATCCCTGCGGGAAGTTGCCGAGGAACTCGCCGCTGTGCGGGTCGATCTCCTCCGAGAACAGACCGACGTGATTGGCGTGACGGAGCATCCGCTCCACCAGCCGGTGGGCGCGGTCCACCTCGCCGATCATCGCCAGCGCCTGCGCCAGCCAGAAGGTGCAGATCGAGAACGCGCCTTCTTCACCCTCGAGCCCGTCCGGCGAGCGGTACCGGTAGACCAGCTCGCCATCGGCGCTGGTGAGCTCGCGCGCCACCGCCCGCACCGTGCTCCGCACCCTCGGATGGTCCCAGGGAAGAAACCGCACCATCGGGATGGCGAGCGCGGCGGCGTCGAGCCAGTCCGAGTCGTAGGCCTGGGTGAACGCCTGTTTTGCCTCACTCCATCCACGGGTCATGATCTCGCTGAACAGCGTGTCCCTCGCGCGGCGCCAACCGACCACATCGCCGTCCAGCCGCAGCTCTTCCGCCATCCGGACGCCGCGATCCAGGGCGACCCAGCTCATGACCTTGCTGAACACGTAGTGTTTCGTCTCGCCCCGCACCTCCCAGATGCTGGAGTCGGGCAGGTGCCAGTTGTGGCTGACCCAGTCCACGAGGCCCCGCAGCACCCGCCAGGTCCCCTCGGTCATCCCATGGTCGCGCCGCCACAGGTCTGCCGTCTCCAGCACTTCGCCATAGACGTCGAGCTGGAGCTGTCCCACCGCGCCGTTCCCGACGCGCACCGGCTGGGAATTCCGGTAGCCGCTCAGGTGATCCAGGTGGCGCTCGACCAGGTCTCGGCGTCCGTCGAGGCCGTACATGATCTGCAGGTGCCCGCCGCCCTCGTGGCGGCAGACCTTCTTCAGGAAGCGCATGAACGCGTCGGCTTCCTTCTGGTGCCCGACGGTCCCGAGCGCCGCGAGCGTGAAGGCGGCATCGCGCAACCACACGAACCGGTAGTCCCAGTTGCGGGTGCCGCCCAGCGTTTCGGGAATCGAGGTGGTGGGCGCGGCGATGATGGCGCCCGTTTCCGCATGGGTCAGGAGCTTGAGGGCGAGCGCAGAGCGCTTGACCATCGTGCGCCAGGGGCCGGTGTACTCGACCCCGGAGGCCCAGCGCTGCCAGAAGGCCTCGGTGACCTCGAGCTTCTCCCGGGTCTCGTAGCGGTCGACGGGATGGATATCGTCGTCGTCGTAGCGCAGGATCAGCCACCGCTCGTCGTCCCGCTCGATGTCGAAGTCCGCGACGGCGGCCGATTGCGACATGACCCAGGCGAACGGGCGCGCGCTGGCGAGCGTCACCACCTGGTCGGTGCGGTCGGTGGCGAAGACGCCCGCGCCGAGTATCTCGAGCCGGGTTGTGCGCGCGCCGTACTCGAAGCGTGGCAGGAACACGATCCGCATCCGGGCCCGGCCCCGGCCGCACCGGACCCGCCGGTGGATCTCGGGGTGCTGCCCGTGCGGCCGCCCGTCGGCAGTCACTGGCATGAAATCGGTGACGGTCACCGTGGCGCCCGCGCTCGTGGTGAACGTGGTCTCGAGGATGTTCGTGCGAGGCAGGTAGCGCTGGGTGGAGGTCCACGGCTCCGCGGGGCGGATCGAGAAGGTCCCCCCGCGCTCCGGATCGAGCAGCGCGCCGAAGACGCTGCCGCTGTCGAACCGCGGCAGGCAGCACCAGTCGATCGCGCCGTCCAGCCCCACCAGCGCGGCGGTCCGCATGTCCCCGATGAGACCGTACGCCGAGACGGGTTGCTGGGTCACCGAGCCACGTCCTCCTCTCCGCGGCGTAACATAGCACGGCGCGGGTGACATCTTGCATCGCCCCCGGGCTTCGTCCAGCTTCCAGCACTTCCAGCCCGGGTCCATGACGCTACTTCGGCTGTTCGCTCTGGCGGCGCTCGCCGCGTCCTGCCGCTCCGCACCGGCGCCGGCCGGCCGTTCCGCGCTTGCCGACACCTTCACCGCGCAACTCGCGCGCTCCGCCGCCGACTGGAACCGGGGCGCCCTCGACGGGTTCATGGCCGACTACGCGCGGGAGGCCGCCACCGGTTTCGTGGCGGAAGGGCGGGTGCAGCGGGGCTACGACTTCATCCGAGGCCGGTACGCTCCACTCTTTGCGGAAGGAGCGCGCCGGGACAGCCTTCGCTTCGAGAACGTGGAGGCGCGTCCGCTCGGCATCGACTTCGCGCTCGTCACCGCGCGCTACGTCCTGTTCCGCGACGGCGCCACGGTGTCGAGCGGTCCCTTCACGCTTGTCATGCAGCGACGCCCCGATGGCTGGAAGATCCTCCACGACCATACGTCGAGCGATCCGCGCTAGCCTCCCGCTCGGGCTGGCGGCTCTCAGCGCGGTCGCGGCCTGCGGCGATCGCGCCCCCACCGGGGTCGCGCTCGTGGGTGGCACGCTGATCGACGGCAGCGGCGGCCCGCCGCGGGCCGATGTGGCCATCGTGATCCGCGGCCCGCGCATCGAGGCGGTGGTGCCGCGTGCCGGGTTCACGCTGCCGGACCGCACGACCGAGATGGACATCGCCGGCAAATGGGTGATTCCGGGCCTCATCGATGCGCATGGCCACGTCGCGCCCTGGGCGCTGGGCCGCTACCTCGCCTGGGGCGTCACGACCGTGCGCGACGTCCACGGACAGCGGGACACGATCCTCGCTATCCGCCAGCGGGCCGCCGACGGGGCGCTCCCCAGCCCCCGGATCTACAGTGCGGGCGCCATGATCGACGGGCGGCCCACCACCTACGCCGACGCCATCGGCGTGGATGACGGCTCGGACGCGCGGAAAGCGGTAGACCGGCTGTCGGTGGCCGGCGTGGACTTCATCAAGGTCTACACCCGGATCGACCCGCCGCTGCTTCGCGCCATCCTGGACGAGGCGAACACGTTCGGGCTCAAGGTGACCGGCCATCTCGGGCTGACCGACGCGGTGACCGCCGCGGGCGCGGGGATCGCCGCGATCGAGCACCTGAGCGGCGTTCCCGAAGCCGCGGGCGGCGATGCCTCGGCCCTCTACGCGGCGCACTACCGGGGGTTCTGGCCGGGCTGGACCGCCTTCGAGCGGGGATGGATAGGCCTCGATTCGGCGGCGCTCGCGCGGGTGGCGGCGGTGCTCGCGGAACAGCAGGTGATCGTGGTGCCCACGTTGACGCTGCACGAGACCTACAGCCGGCTGGACGACACCGCCGTCACCCAGCAGCCTGAGCTCCGGGCGGTGCCCGGCGCGGAGCAGGCCCGGTGGGATGTGACGGGGATGATCGCGCGGGCGGGATGGAGCGCGGCGGACTTCGCGGCGTTCCGCCAGGCGCGGCCATATCAGGACCGGTTCCTGCGCGAGGTGCGCCGGGCCGGCGGGATCGTGGCCGCGGGGACGGATGCATCGAACCAGCTCCTCGTCCCCGGCTTCAGCCTGCACCGGGAGATGGAGCTGCTGGTGAACGCGGGCTTCACGCCGGGCGAGGCGCTGGCCGCAGCGACCCGGAACGGCGGGTTGCTGCTCGGGGCCGACTCGCTGGGCGTGATCGCGCCGGGCAAAGCGGCCGACCTGGTGGTGCTCGGCGCCGATCCCCTCGCGGACATCCGCAACTCGCGCAAGGTGGAACGGGTGATGGTTCGCGGGCGGCTGTTGTCGGCCGATTCGATCCGGGCCGGGTGGTAGTGCCCGACCATCCCGCCCGATCGCCCCGTCCGATCGCCCCGTCCGATCCAGACCAGCCCGACCGCGATCCCGCCGACCCCGACGAGCGACGCCGCGTGCAGGTACGGGCGTGCGTGACCCCGGTGTTCCGCCGCAGAGTGGAGGTGTAACTTCCGGGCGGTCAGGAGCGCCCACGCCCCGAGTCCGCGAGTCCCCAGCGCACGTCGAATCCAGCCGCCGCGCTCCGCCCGGGCGCCGGGCGCTCACGAACGCGGACACCGCGGGGGTGGTCCGCGCCGCCGGGTGCCGCGCGCCCAGGGTACAGGCCGTTCCCAGTACGACCCAGTCCGTCATCGCTCTCCCGATCCCAGGGGGTTACCTCATGTCCGATACACCACGCGACCAGACCCAGCGGATCCGGCTCACCTCGCTGTCGCACGGCGCCGGCTGAGCCTGCAAGCTCGGCGAGCGCGAGCTGGCGCAGGTCCTGCGCCTCCTGCCCCCCGTCGAGGACCCCCGGGTCCTCGTGGACGCCGCGGCCGGCGACGACGCGGCGGTCTTCCGGCTGTCGGACGACCGCGCGCTGGTGGCGACGGTGGACTTTCTCACGCCCATCGTCGACGACGCGTTCACGTGGGGCGCCATCGCCGCGGCCAACGCGCTGAGCGACGTGTACGCGATGGGCGGCACTCCGCTCTTCGCGCTGAACCTCGCCGGCTGGCCCCGCGACCGGCTCCCGCTCGAGCTGCTCGGCGATGTCCTGCGGGGCGGCGCGGAGGTGGCCGCACGGGCACGGTGCCTCGTGATCGGCGGCCACACCATCGACGACCCCGAGCCCAAGTACGGCATGGCGGTGATCGGGGACGTGCATCCCGATCGCATGCTCACCAACGCCGCCGCGTGCGCCGGCGACCTGCTGGTGCTCACCAAGCCGCTGGGCACCGGCATTCTCGCGACCGCGCTCAAGCGCGACGCGCTGCTCGAGGCGGGCATGGCAGACGCGGTGCGCGCGATGACGACCCTCAACGAGGGCGCGGCGCGCGCGGCGCTCGAGGTCGGCGTGAGCGCGGCGACCGACGTGACCGGCTTCGGCCTCCTCGGGCACCTGCTTCGCATGTGCGACGCCAGCCGGGTGGGCGCCGAGATCGCCTACGACTCGCTGCCGGTCTTCGCGCACGCGCGGAACCTGGCGGCGCGCGGTTTCATCCCCGGAGGCACGCAGCGCAACCTCGAGGCCACCGAAGGCCGGGTCGAGTGGGGCGAGGACATCGGCGAGACCGACCGCTGGATCGCGGTGGACGCCCAGACCTCCGGGGGCCTGCTGCTCGCGGTCCCACCGGAAAACGCGCCCGCCCTCCTGTCGGCGCTGCGCGACCAGCAGACGCCCGTCGCCGTGACGGTCGGCCGGGTCGTCAAGAAACCCGCGGGGCGCGTGCGGGTCGCCCGGAGTCTCGGCCCGGTCGACGCATAGCTTGCCCCCCGATGCCGATCCGCTGGAGCGCTGACCGGATGGACCAGCTGGAGCATGCCGCTCGGCGCGGGCTCCGGGTGGCCCTGGAGACCCGGCGCGGCACCGAGTACGTCGTCGTAGCGGTCCGGCTGACCACGATCGGCACACGCGATGCGCTGGTCGGCCGGCTGCCCATGACGGGAGAGGAGCTGACCTTTCCCCTCGAGGAGATCGAGCGGTTCCAGGTCCTGTGAGTTTCCCTGAACAATGACTCCGCCCATCGCCATCCTGCACCTGGACGAGAGCTGCCTCGGCAATGGGCGCGACGGCGCAACCCCGGGAGGTGCGGGGGGACTGGTCGAGGCTCGCACCCGGAGCGGCGTGCAGCGACGCGACTTCTTCCTGGCCGAGCCGGACACGACCAACAACCGCATGGCGCTCCGCGGCGCGACCGTGGCGCTCGAGCTCCTCGCCCGCAAGGGCCGGTCGCTACGCGTGCTGATCGTATCCGATTCCGAGTACCTGGTGAAGGGCATGCGCCAATGGGTGCCCGCATGGCGCGCGCGGGCCTGGCGCCGCAAGCGGGGGGCGATCGAGAACCTCGAGCTCTGGCAGGCACTCGTGCGGGCGGCGGCGGCCCACGATGTCCAGTGGACCTGGGTCCGCGGGCACCGCGGGCACCCCAAGAACGAGTACGCCAACGACCTCGCCGTGGGCGCCGCGGAACGGGGAGCGACGTCGCCCGGCCTCGTGCCGTCCGGCTTCGATGCCTGGCTCGCGACCCGCCGGAAGCGCGGCCGCCTGGAGGGCTACGACCCCGACGCCGCGTTCGACGCGCTGGCGCGGCGCCTCGCCTCGGCCGAGCCGGTGCCGATCGTCGGCGCCGAATGACCCGCCCCGCATTTGACATGGGCCCGCCGGCGCGTGCATTCCTAAACCTGGTCCAGACCCCGAATCCGTGACCGACCTCGAGCGCCTCTTCGGCCAGCTCGTCACCAACCTGGCCGCCACCGATCCGGCCCGGCTCAACCGGCCCATCGCCCTGGGGGAGATCCAGCAGTCCATCGTCCCCTATCGCATCTACCGGCGGGCGCTCGGCATCGACAGCGTGGAGGACTACGACCTGGTGCTGCTCCGGCTCGCGGCCGGCGACGGGGGGTTCGCGCGCACCGAGCCCCACGACGTCCAGGCCCGTTTTCAGGCCGAGCTCGCCAGCCCCAATCCCGACCTCACGCTCCTGCAGCGTCACGCCGACGCGCTGGTCACGCTCGAAGGACTGCGGGTCGCGCGCGCCCTGGCGTCGGAGGCCGACGCCCCGTTCGCGCCCCCCGAGCCGCCGCCCGAGCCGGAGGCAGGCCTCGGGCCGGCCCCGGTGCCGTACGCCGCGACCGAGGTCGCCGTCATGTGCCTCTACTGCGGGACGACGCTTCCGAGCGGACGTCAGGTGAACTTCTGCCCCTCCTGCGGGCAGAGTCAGACGACGCCCCGGTGCCCGCAGTGCCAGTCGGAGGTGGAGCTGGGCTGGCGCCACTGCGTCGCCTGCGGAGCCGCGCTCCCCACGGTCTGAGCGGCGGCGGCCTCCGCCGAGTGCCCCGCTACCGAAAGCTGGACGCCGAATTCCCCGTATATTTCGCCCGTGACCAGCGCTTCCGCCCCTGAGCGGGACATCGTCTTTCTTTCCGGGGTCCGCACCGGCTTCGGAGCGTTCGGCGGATCGCTCCGGGATCTCTCCGCCACGGATCTCGCGGTCGCCGCGGCGAGGTGCGCGATCGCGCGCGCCGGCGCGGCGCCAGACGAAATCCAGCACGTGATCGTCGGCAACGTGCTCCAGACCTCCGCCGACGCCACGTACCTTGCCCGCCACGTCGGCCTGCGGGCGGGTGTGCCGGTACCGGTCCCGGCGGTCACGGTCAACCGGCTCTGCGGCTCAGGCTTCGAAGCCGTCATCCAGGCCGCTCACCGGATCCGTCTGGGTGAGGCGGAGGTCGTGCTGGCCGGCGGGACCGAGTCCATGAGCCAGGCGCCGCACGTCCTGCGCGGAGCGCGGTGGGGGCTCAAGCTCGGCGCCGCTGGCCGGCTCGAGGACAGCCTCACCGAGGCCCTGCGCGACGCCTATTGCGACCTCCCGATGGCCGAGACGGCCGAGCGGCTCGCCGACCGATACGGCATTACCCGCGCGGAGTGCGACGAGTACGCGCGCCGGAGCCAGGCCTGCGCCGCGGCCGCGTGGCACAGCGGCGTCCTGGCCTCCGAGGTGGTGCCGGTGCAGGTGCGAAGCCCGAAGAGCAAGCGAACCGAGGACTGGAAGGCCGACGAGCACATGCGCACCGACACCACGCTCGAGGGGCTGGCGCGGCTCGCGGCGGTCTGCCGCGCCGAAGGCGTGGTGACCGCCGGGAACGCGTCCGGCATCTGCGACGGCGCCGCGGCGCTGGTGGTTGCGGACGCCGGCTTCGCCGAGCGGCGGGGAGTCCGGCCGCTGGGCCGGCTGGTGAGCTGGGCGACCGTCGGCGTGGAGCCCGACGTCATGGGCATCGGCCCCGCACCCGCCGCCCGCGCGGCCCTGGGCCGCGCCGGGATGTCGATCGATGCGATGGACCTGGTCGAGGTGAACGAGGCGTTCGCCGCGCAGTACCTCGCCGTGGAGCGCGAGCTCGGCCTCCGTCGCGACCGCACCAATGCCGACGGCGGCGCGATCGCCATCGGTCACCCGCTGGGCGCGAGCGGCGCGCGCATCGTCGCCCACCTGCTGCACGCGCTGCGTCACCGCGGCGGCCGTTTCGGGCTCGGCGCCGCCTGCATTGGCGGCGGCCAGGGCATCGCCGTCGTGCTCGAAGCCTTTCCGCTCTGAGGGGTCGCCGTGGAAATCCTCACCATCGGTCTCGCCGTCGTCGTCGCGTATCTCTTCGTCAGCCTCCGCGTGATCCGGCAGTATGAGCGGGGGGTGGCCTTCTTCCTCGGCCGCTACTGGGGGACCAAGGGCCCGGGGCTCATCTTCCTGCCGGCGCTCTTCGCCGGACAGCGCCGGGTATCGCTCCGCATCGTGGCGATGGACATCCCGCCGCAGGACGTCATCACCCGCGACAACGTCTCGGTGAAGGTCAACGCGGTGCTCTACATGCGGGTGACCGACCCGGCGAAGGCGGTCATCGAGATCGAGGACTATCTCTACGCGACGAGCCAGCTCGCGCAGACCACGCTCCGCTCGGTGCTCGGCGAGGTCGAGCTCGACGAGCTGCTGAGCGACCGCGAGAAGATCAACGGCGTGCTCAAGAAGATCATCGACGAGCGGACCGACGCCTGGGGCATCGAGGTGTCCGCCGTCGAGGTGAAGGACGTGGATCTGCCCGACCAGATGAAGCGGGCCATGGCGCGGCAGGCGGAGGCGGAGCGCGAACGCCGGGCCAAGGTGATCGCGGCCCAGGGCGAGCTGCAGGCGTCGGAGACCCTGGCGCAGGCGGCGCGCACTCTCGCGACGCAGCCGAACTCCATGCAGCTGCGCTACCTGCAGACGGTCACCGAGATCGCGGCGGAGAACAACTCCACCACCATCTTCCCCATCCCGATCGAGCTCTTTCGCCCGTTCGTGCAGCCGCCCGCCTCGGCGCCGGGGCCCGCGCCAGCCGCCGTCCCGGCGCCCGCCGCCGTCCCGGCGCCCGCGTTGCCGGCGGCTCCCGGGGCCGCCACGCTGCCGCCGGAGATCCAGAAGGTGCTCGCGCCGAGCGTCGTGACCGAGGGTGGCCTCCCGGCCAGCGCGCTCGCCGACATCATGCAGCAGCTCCGGGTCGAGTGGGCGCAGCGCACGGACCCGGGCAAGCATGAGTGAGCATGGCTGAGCAGCCGCCGGCGCAACTCGACCGCGCCGCGCTGGAGCGGATCATGCAGCGCGCGGCCGAGCTCCAGACGGCCGACCGCGACATCGGGGACCACCTCACGCCGGACGAGGTGCTCGCGCTGGGCCGCGAGGTCGGCATCCCGGCGCACTACCTGCAGCAGGCGCTGCTCGAGGAGCGGACCCGCCTCCCCCAGCAGCCGGCGGGTGGCCTGCTCGACCGCATCGCCGGCCCGGGCACCGTCGCGACCCGCCGGGTGGTGCGCGGTGACGTCGATTCCGCCGAGCGAGCGCTCCTGCGCTTCATGGAGCAGCACGAGTTGCTGCGCGTGCAGCGCCAGCAGCCGGGGCGCATCAGCTGGGAGCCGGTCGGCGGGCTTCCGGCCGCCATCCGCCGCTCGGCCGCCGCGCTCGGCGGAGGCCAGCGTCCGTTCATGCTCACCCGCGCGCGCATCGTGACCGCCACCTTCACGCCGCTGGAGCCGGAGTACTGCCAGGTGACGCTGGCCGCGGACGTCACCGCCGCCCGCGGCGGCTACGTCGGCAGCGCGGCCGGCGTGGCGACGCTCGGCGCGGGCGCCGCTGCCCTCCTCTTCGCGCTGGGCGCGGCCGCCGCCATGGCCGTGGCACCGCTGCCGCTCGGCCTCGCGGCCGGCTACGCGACGCTCCGCCGGTTCCAGCCCGTACCTGCCCGGGTCCTGCTCGGCCTCGAACGGGCCCTCGACCACCTCGAGCGCGGCGCGGCGCGGCCCGCCCACCAGCCCCCGAGGCCAGCGACCGGGCTGCTCGACGCGATCGCCGATGAAGTGAGGAGAAGTCTGCGATGACCGAAGGGATCGGGACCGTCGGCGTGATCGGCTGCGGTCTCATGGGAAGCGGCATCGCGCAGACCGCCGCGGTGGCCGGCTACCGGACTCTCGTGCGCGAGG
This sequence comes from Gemmatimonadales bacterium, assembly GCA_035763885.1. GTDB lineage: Bacteria > Gemmatimonadota > Gemmatimonadetes > Gemmatimonadales > GWC2-71-9 > DASQPE01. The sequence goes on along the minus strand of DASUAH010000306.1, from coordinate 17,160 downwards.
TCGCGGAGGTCCCGCTCGCGAAGGGCCGGGCGGCGATCGAGCGCTCGCTTGCTAAGCTGGTGGAGAAGGGCACGGTGACCGCGGCCGAGCGCGATGCGGCGCTCGGCCGCCTGACGTTCACGACCGAGCTCGCGGATCTCGACCGGTGCGACATCGTCATCGAGGCGGTCACCGAGGATCTGGCGGTGAAGAACGCGCTCTGGGGGGAGCTGGACGCCCGTTGCCCCGACCGCACGATCTTCGCGTCGAATACCTCGAGCCTCCCGATCGGGAGCATGGCAGCCGCCACCGGCCGGGCCGATCGGTTCATCGGCCTGCATTTCTTCAATCCGGTCCCCCTGATGCCGCTGGTGGAGGTCGTGCGCGGCCTCGGCACCAGCGGCGAGACGTTCGACCGGGCGATGGCGTTCGCCCGGAGCCTCGGCAAACAGCCGGTGGTCTCCGGCGACACACCGGGATTCCTGGTGAACCGGCTGCTGGTCCCCTACCTGCTCGACGCGGTCCGCGCGCTCGAGACCGGCACCGGCTCCGTGGCCGATCTCGACACCGCGATGCGTCTCGGCTGCGGCCACCCCATGGGCCCGTTCACGCTGCTGGACTTCGTCGGGCTCGACACCACGCTGCGGATCGCGGAGATCATGTTCGACGAGTTCAGGGAGTCCCGCTTCGCACCGCCGCCCCTGCTCCGCCGGATGGTCACGGCAGGCCTCTACGGGCGGAAGAGTGGGCGAGGGTTCTACGACTACTCGACCCAGCCGCCGCGGCCCACCCCGGTGGGCAGCAAGCGGTAAGACCGCTTACCGTTCGCCCCCCCTCGAACCAGCCCGGAGACCCGATGTTCGGCTACGACTGGCCCCGCACCCATGCCCTGCTCACCGCCTTTCCGGTGGCGTTGCTCTCGATGGCAGTCATCTTCGAGGTCCTCGCCATAGTCCTGAAGAAGGACCAGCTGCGCCGCACCGGATTCGCGCTGCTCATCGTCGGAACGCTCGGCGCCGGCGCCGCGGTGCTGGCGGGGCTCCAGGCCGAGGATGCCGTGGAGCACGGCGGGGCCGCCCACGAGCTGATGGAGCATCATCAGCAGCTCGCGTACATCACCCTCGGAGTCTTCGCGGCGGTGACGCTGTGGCGCCTCCTGCGGGAGCAGAAGATGGGGGGCGGCGAGCGGCTCGCCGCGCTGCTTCTCGCACTCGGCGGGCTGCTGTCGCTCTCCTATACGGGCCACCACGGCGGGCAGCTCGTGTTCGAGCACGCGGCGGGGATTCCCGACAGCACGCTGCACGCCATCGTGAACGCGCGCAGCCAGGGCCACGAGCACGCGGCGGGCGCAGCGCACGACCACGGTCCTGCGCCGGCGGCCTCGGCAGTCGACTCGTCCGCGGGCGCCCCGCCCGACCCGGCCGCGGGCGCCAGGCCGCACACGCACCCACCCGGGACCGAGCCGCACCAGGACTGATCGCGTGCGCACCTCCATCGCAACCGGACTCGGCGCGCTCGCCGCCTGCCAGCTCGCCACCACGCGCCCGTCGTTCGAGCCGGTGCCGGAGGCACGCCACGCAGAGGTCCGGCTGCCGCGCGCCGAGGCGACGCGCCTGCTTGCCGAAGCGCTCCGGGAGGACTCGGTTCCGGTGGCGCTGGCCGAGCCCCGCGACGGTTATGTCGTCACCCCCTGGTTCGACAGCACCGGGGTAGCCGCTTCGCCGGACATCGGGACCGGGGTGGTGCGGGTGCGCGGCTGGGTCGAGCCGGCGCGCGTCGGATCCAGCGAGCTCATCGTGGAGACCGTCTACCGCCCGATGCTCGATCCATCGCTCCCCGAGCGGGAACTGGAGCGGGCGGTAGCGCCCGACCATCCCGTGGCCGTTCGGGTGGACTCGGTGCTGGCCCGCCTGGCCCGCCGCTACGAGGGCGAGTTCCGCGGGGGGCGGTGACCGACCCCTTCGCCACCGCCACCGTGCTCGCGGCCGATGTCGCCGCGCGCCGCATCCCGGCCATCGAGCTGGTCGAAGCGCATCTCGCCAGGATCGGCCGCGACAATCCCGCGCTCAACGCCATCGTCGCGCTCGACGAACCAGGCGCCAGGGCCCGGGCGCGCGAGGCCGACGCGGCGCTGGCCCGCGGCGAGTCATGGGGGCCGCTCCACGGTGTGCCCGTCACGTGCCGCTGCTCGCGCTGGACTGGCAGTGCCGCAGTCCGATCTACGGCCGGACGCTGAACCCGTGGGACCTCGGCCGCACGCCGGGGGGCAGCAGCGGCGGCAGCGCTGCGGCCGTCGCCGCAGGCCTCTCGCCGCTGGACCTCGGCAGCGACATCGCGGGATCGATCCGCGTGCCCGCGCACTTCTGCGGGGTGTACGGGCTCAAGCCCACCGAGCACCTCGTCCCCAGCCTGGGCCACGCTGACGCCCCGGCGCGGCGGCATCACGGGCTCCGCCACCTCATCTGCTTCGGTCCGATCGCGCGATCCGTCACCGACCTCCGCCTGTGTCTTCGCGTGATCGCCGGCGCGGACGAAGGCGGCATCGAGGTGCCTCCGGTCGCGCTGGACGAGTCCCCGCTGCCGCCGCTCCGTGGGCTGCGGATCGCCTGGGCCGATCGGTGGCCCGGCTTTCCGGTCGGCGACGATACCCGCGGGGTGATCCACGATCTCGCGGAGCGGCTGGGACGCGAAGGCTGTGCGGTCGAGCGCGCGGAGCCGGAGGGCTTCGACTACGGGGCGGCGCTCGAGCTCTGGGGCGAGATCGGCGGTCCCGAGTTGGGCGCGCTGGGTCCGCGGGTCGCACCGCTGCTGATGCGGTGTGCCCGCGGCCTGTTGTACGGCCGCGGGCCGTGGTCCCGGGGGCTCGCCCGCGGGCTCCGGCTCGACGCGCGCCGCTACTCCGTCGCCCTCTCCCGCCGCGCGGAGCTCATCGGCCGATTGGAGGCATTCCTCGCACGCTACGACGCGTGGGTCTGCCCGGTGGCGGCGGTCCCCGCGATCACGCACCGGCGAATGGGCAGGCCGGTCGACGTCGACGGGGGCCGGACGGCGTACTCGCTGGCGCTGGGTGCGTACGCGAGCGTGCTCAGCGTGACGGGCAATCCGGTCGTGACCCTGCCCGCCGGAACGTCACGGGAGGGAATGCCGATCGGAGTACAGGTGGTGGGGCGACGCTGGCGCGACCTGCGGCTCCTGGCGGTCGCGGAGCGGCTGGCCGAGGCGACGGAAGGCTACCGGCCGCCGCCGGTCATACCACGTATGCGCGGACCCATTCCTCGAGCTGCGCGAGGTTGAGCCGCGCATCCTTGCAGGGTCCCGCCGGCAGCGTCATCGTGAGGCCGAGCACGGGCACCTTCCCCGCTACGTCGTGCAGGCCGGTGACCATGTCGCGCTCGCACGCCACCGCCACCACCGCGCGCGGCCGCCGCTCACGAATCACGCGCCGGGCGAGCTGGCCTCGCGTTGCCACGAAGACCGGCACGCCGTACCTGCCCGCGACGCCGAGCACGCCGTCCAGCGTTTCCCTGGAGAGGCAGCGCGGAATCAGGAGCAGCAGCTCGCCCGTACCCACCTTCCGGTGCCGCACGCACGCGAGTGCGTTGTACACCTTCACGGCGGCATTCTCCACCCAGTCCCGGCGCCCGAACCGGTGGGCCACACCGGAGGTGAGCCGCATCAGGCGGAGGAACGGTCCGCGTTCCGCCAACCGCTCCGGCAGAATCGGCCGGCGGGTCGCGTAGGCGAGGGCGAGCAGGAGCCACCAGAGGCACAGCGCTCCCCCCGCGATCCCCCAGGTGACCCAGAGCAGGCGCGGCAGCCCGGCGGAGAGCAGGGCGAGGCGGGGGCTGAGGACATAGATGAGGGCCGCCGTGACTGCCCCGCCCACGACCAGCGTGGCCGCCGACCACAGGAAGAAGAGATGTGCGGGGGAATCGAAGTCGCCCTGGTTCGGCAGAGGCTTGCCGTCCCATTCGTCCCACTCGTGACCCAGCCGTCGGTCGACGTCGATGTGGATCAGCTGGGCGCGCTGCGGCTCGGGCATAATGAAGGGGAAAAGCTCGTCGCCCGCCCTTTGCTTGGCAAGGGAGCGGGGTCCTACCTTACCGTGATGTCCGCGCCGCCACCGATCAGAGGCACTTTCCGCACCGACGAGCGGGCGCGCGCCGCCTACGCCGAGGCCGCCGGCATCTACCGTATCATCCCCCGGGCCGTCTGCCTGCCGGCGGACGTCACCGACCTGGTCGCCCTGGTCCGCTGGGCCGCCGCCGAGCGGATGGCGCTGGTGCCTCGGGGCGCCGGCAGCGCCATGGGCGGCGACAATGTGGGAGACGGGGTCGTGGTGGACCTGACCGCGATGGCGGGCCCTGCGGTCACCGTCGCGGCCGATGCGCGCCGTGCCCGCATGCGCGCGGGCGCCTCGCTGGGCGAGCTCGAGGCCGCCGCGGCCTCACGACGACTCCGGCTCCCGCCCGATCCCGCCAGCGGGCGCTGGGCCACGGCGGGTGGCGCCATCTCCACCAATGCGGCGGGCGCGCGCTCGGTGCGGTACGGCAGCGTTCGGCCATGGGTGGCGGCCATCGAGATGGTTACCGCCGGCGGCGAGGTGGTCAGGCTGCGCCGGGCAGGACCGGAACGAGCCGCAGGACCGCCGGGACGGGCCGGCGGCACGCCCGGCGCTCCGGCGCTTCCGGGTGTGCTCCGGGCCATCGAGGCCGCGGCTCCGCTGATCGGTGCGCGGTACCCCAAGGTAAGAAAGAATGCGTTCGGCTACGCCCTCCACGAGTACCTGCGAACCGGTGACCTGCTCGATCTGATCGTCGGCGCCGAGGGCACCCTCGGCATCGTGACGGAGGTCGAGTGGCGGCTCGATCCGGTCCCCGCGTGCCGCGCCGGCCTCCGCCTGCTGCTGGACGATTACGAGGTCCTCCCCGCGCTCGCCGGCTCGCTGCTCGCGCTCGAGGCGTCCGCGATCGAGCTGCTCGACCGGACGTTCCTCGATGTGGTGCGCCGCGGCGGCGGCGAGCTGCCCCTCCCCGACGCCGAGGCTGTCGTCCTGGTCGAGCTCGAGTCGGACGACCCCGAGCGGCTCCGCGGCGCGGTGGAGGCCGCGGTGCGCGCAGCCCGCCCCGTCGCGTTCGGGGTGGACGCGACCCTCTCGCCCGCCGCCACCGAGCAGCTCTGGCGGCTGCGCCACGCCGCGAGCCCCATCCTGGCGGGGCTGCCGCCGGAGCGCCGCTCCTTGCAAGTCATCGAGGACGGATGCGTGCCCGTGGAGCGGCTCGGGCAGTACGTCGCCGCGATCCGGCGGGCCGCCGAGGCGCAGGGCATACCCGTCGTGCTCTTCGGCCACGCGGGCGACGGGAACGTCCACGTCAACGTGCTGCCCGACGTCACGAGCGCCGGGTGGGAGGTGCGGGTCCGCTCGCTCTTCGACGAGGTCAGCGACGCGGCCATCCGGCTGGGGGGCGTGCCCTCGGGCGAGCACGGCGCGGGTCGCCTGCGCGCGCCGCTGCTCGAGCGGGTCTACGGGCCCGAGATCGTCGCGCTCTTCCGGAAGCTCAAGGATGCGTTCGATCCTCCCGGAATCCTGAATCCGGGCGTTATCCTTCCCTCCGGCCAGCCGCCGCTGTGGTCCCTCAAGGTCGGCGCCGGCGCGGCGCAGCTCCCGGCCGACATCGCGCGCGGACTGCGCGAGATCGAGCGGACGGGCGGCTACGCGACCTCGCGCCTGCGGCTGGCAGACCGACCCTAGGGCTCACTCTCTCCGACCCGAGCGCATGCACATCATCCGCACCCCGACGGTCACGCTCATCGCCCGCCCCCAGTTCCTCGAGCCGGCGCACCTCCCGGTCGCGTGGAAGGGCGAGTCGTCGGACGGCGAGCGCCTCGCCGAGTACGCCGGACGCCTCTGCTACATGAGCCAGCGGAACCCGGGGGGGCGCACCACGGCAGAGTATTTGCAGAACATTCTCCGGCAGGGGCACGGCTCGGTGTTCGAGCACGCGGTCTACGCGCTGCTGATCGAGGGGATCTCCCGCTCGTGCAGCCACGAGCTCGTGCGGCACCGGGCGGGGTTCGGCTACTCGCAGCTCTCCCAGCGGTACGTGGACGAGTCCAACGCCGCGTTCGTGATGCCGCCCGCGATCCAGGGCGACACGGCGCTCGAGGCGGCCTGGCTCGAGCAGGTGCGCGCCGCCCAGGCGGCGTACGTCGCCGCCGTCGAGCGGCTGATGGAGAAGTACGCGTGGGTAGAGGACCGCATCCACCGGCGGAAGATGGCGCGGGAGGCGGCGCGGAGCGTGCTTCCCAACGCGACCGAGGTGAAGATCGTCGTGAGCGCCAACGTCCGCGCCTGGCGTACCATGCTCGAGCTTCGCCTCGCCGAGGGAGCGGAGCAGGAAATCCGTCGGATGGCACTGGGCTGTCTCGCCGTGCTTCGGGGAGAGGCGCCGGCGCTCTTCGCCGACTTCGAGGTCTATCGCGCGGCGGACGGCACGGAGGCAGGGCGCGTCGGTTTCCACAAGGTTTGAACATCGGCGAGCGGTGAGCGGTGACCGCGCTCCTTCGAAAAAACTATTGTGCGTCGGAAACTTTTTTCTTAGTTTGGGTTGGACAGGTGGTTCATCGTGCGGCTCGTCTCTCGTGGACGGCCTTTTTTTGTAGAGGGTCACTCTGCCAATAAGAATCGGCCTCGCCTACAACATGAAGCCCGAGGCTCCGGCACTCGCCGGAGCGACGACGGACTCTCCCTCCGCAGACGAACCTCCCAGTCGGGCGCTCCGGCCCGACCTCCCTCAGCCAGACCTCTATATCGAGTGGGACGATCCGGCGACGATCGACGCCGTCGGGCGGGCGCTCGCCGCGCTCGGCGAGGTCATCCACCTCGAGGCGGACCAGGATTTCCCGCAGCGGCTGCTGGACTACCGCCCCGACTTCGTGTTCAACATCGCGGAGGGACTCGTAGGGCCGAACCGGGAGAGTCACGTCCCGGCCATCTGCGAGTTCCTCGGCGTGCCCTACCACGCGTCCGACCCGCTCACGCTCGGGCTCTGCCTGCACAAGGCTCGCACCAAGGAGATCCTGGAGCGGAACGGAGTGGCCACGGCGCCGTTCCGGCTCGCGCGCACGGTTGCCGAGGCGCGGGCCACACGGCTGCCGTTTCCGCTCTTCGTGAAGCCGGCGTTCGAGGGCTCGGGCAAGGGCGTGACCAGCAAGAGCGTCTGCCACACGCGCGCCGAGCTGACCCGGCAGGTGGAGTACCTGCTCGCCACCTACCGCGAGCCGGTCCTCATCGAGACGTACCTGCCGGGCCGGGAGTTCACCGTGGCGATCCTCGGCAACGGCGACGAGGCGCGCTGCCTGCCGATCGTCGGCATGCGGTTCGACAGCCTCCCGACCGGCGCGCCCCCGATTTACGGCTACGAGGCGAAGTGGGTCTGGGATACGCCGGGGAAGCCGCTCGAGATCTTCGAGTGCCCCGCACGGATCCCCGAGGCGCTGGCCGAGCAGGTCCGCGCGGCCGCGCTGGGGGCCTACCAGGTGTTGGAATGCCGCGACTGGTGCCGCGTCGATCTTCGCTGCGACGCCGCCGGCCGGCCCATGGTGGTCGAGCTGAACCCGCTCCCCGGTATTCTGCCGGACCCCCGGGACAACTCCTGCTTCCCGAAGGCCGCCGCGGCGGCCGGGATGTCGTACGACGAGCTGATCTGCGCGGTGGCGGATATCGCCTGGCGGCGGATCAGCGGCCGTTCCCTCCTGGCAGAGGTAGCCTCATGAGAGCAGCGATCATCTACGACGCCGGCAGCAGCGAGTGGAGCCCGCAGGACGTGGCCGCGGTGCTCAGCAACGTGCACGAGGTCCGCACGTCGCTGCGGCGCCGCGGCTACGAGGTGGACCTCGTCCCGGTACGGCTGGGCGAGTTCCGCTGGCTCTCCCGCGCCCGGAAGGCCGACGTCATCATCAATCTCTGCGAGGGAATCAACGGCCACGCCAAGTACGAGGATTTCGTGGTCGCCACGCTCGAGCTCGCGGGGCTGCCGTTCACCGGCTGCCGGGCGTGGCCGGTCACGGTGTGCCACCGGAAGCACGTCGCGAACACCCTGCTGTCGCACAACGGCATTCCGGTCCCCGCCTTCGCGCTCGCCGACCGCAACGAGATCCCGCCCACGTTCCCGCTGCCCGCCATCGTCAAGCCGGCGGCCGAGGACGCGAGCGTCGGGATCGACGGCAATGCCGTGTGCACCACCCGCAAGGCGCTCCGCAAGCGGGTCGCGCTCATGACCGAGCAGTTCGAGGAGGTCATGATCCAGGAGTACGTGCCGGGCCGCGAGATCAACGTCGGGTTCGTGGGCAACCAGATGCTGCCCATCTCGGAGATCCGCTTCGACCGGATGCCGCCCGGGTTGTGGCCGATCGTCACCTATGCGGCCAAGTGGTCGAGCGGCAGCACCGACGACCTGGGCACGGTCCCGGTGTGCCCGGCCGACCTCCCGTCCGATGTCGCCCGGCGCGTCGCGCAGACCGCCCGGAAGGCATGGCAGCTCATGGCGGGCTCGGAAGGCTACGGGCGGGTGGACCTGCGGGTCACCGAGGAGGGGCAGCCGTACGTGCTGGAGGTGAATCCCTGCCCCGACCTCTCGAGCAATGCCGGCCTGGCCCGGATGGCGCAGGCATTCGGTTGGAGCTACGACGAGCTGGTGCACCGCATCGTGGACGAGGCGCTCGAGCGCTCGCAGAGCAGCCGCTTCGCTGCGGCACTCGTCAGCGGGGTGCCGGCCGCCTGAGTCGAGCGCTCCTCGCTCCGACGCTCCGGGCGCTCTCCCCGGCCGATCGTGGCCGGATCGAGGCGATCACCCGGGGCGTCGGTCTTTTCCGGGACGGCGAGGTGCTGGTGGCGCTCGAGGTATTCGATGCCGCCGTGGGCGGATCGCGCGACTACGCCGCGCTCGGCGCCGAAGTGGACGGGGCGCTCGCCGGCTGGATCTGCTGGGGTCCCACTCCCTGCACTCTCGGCACCTTCGATCTGTACTGGATGGCGGTGGACCCCGCCCTCCATGGCGCCGGAATCGGGACTGCGCTGCTGGTGGAGATGGAGCGCCGCCTGGCCGGCCCGGCCCGGCTGATCGTGGTGGAGACCGCAGGCCGCCCCGACTACGCGCCCACGCGCGCGTTCTACGAGGCGCGAGGCTACGCCGCCACCGCGCGCGTCCCCGACTTCTACGCGCCGGGAGACGACCTCGTCGTCTTCACCAAGCGCCTGCCACGCTAACGCAGCTCCCATTCCGGCAGGGCGCCGAGCCATGACAGCGGGTCGAGGCGGACGGCCGCGATCCGCCGGCTCACCGCCGCCGAGTTGGTCGGCGAATAGAGGAAGATCGCCGGCGCGTCGGCGTTGAGCGTATCCATCGCCTCGACGTACAGCCGCCGCGCGACCCCGGGGTCGGCCTCCGCGCTCGCACGCCGGAACAGCGAGTCGAACGCAGGGCTGGCATAGCGCCCGTAGTTGAGCCCGCCCCATCCCTCGCGCGTCCACTGGTCGGCCAGCCCCCGCGCGCTCGGCTCGTCGAGCCAGGCGCCGATGTAGCTGTCGAACCGTCCCAGGCGCAGCCGTTCCTGGAACACCGGGAAGTCCACGGCCGTCACGGTCGCGCTGGCGCCCACCGAGCGCCAGGCCGCCTGCAGCGCGGTGGCAAGCTGTCGCCGGGTTCCGCTCGTCGCCGGCACCAGGATCTCGAGCGCGAGCGCCGCGCCGCGGCGGCGGCGCATACCGTCTCCCCCCCGCTCCCACCCCGCAGCCTCGAGCGCCGCAACCGCGGCCACGCTGTCGAAGGGCAGCGTCCGGATCTCGTCGCTCCAGATCCAGAGCAGGCGCGACATCGGGCCCGGCGGCGCCACGGCTTCCGGCCCGAAAACCGACCGCGCGAGCGTGGTGCGATCGGTCGCGAGCGCGAGCGCGCGGCGCGTGGCCCGGTCGAGCACGGCGTGCCCCCGGCTTCGCTGGCGGTCGAACAGATTGAAGCCCAGGAACCCGTACGCCGCGGATGGATATCGCAGGAGCTGGAACTCATCGTCCGCCGCAACGCGCGGCGCTGCGGCCGGTATTGCCGCCAGCTCCATGAGATCGGCCTGGTGCCCGAGAATCAGGTTCAGCGCCGCGTCGGGATCGCCCGCGAAGCGCCAGATCACCGCGGTGATCCCGCCGCCCGCGGCCGACCCGCGGCTCCGCCGTTCCAGCCGCAGGAACCGCCCCCGCCGCCACGCCGCCACCCGAAAGGGGCCGCTGCCCACGAGCCGCGCGGTGCCGGTGTCCGCCGCCCAGCGTTCCCGCGGGATCGAGTCCCACACGTGTCGGGGAATGATCCGCACGTGGTACGTCGCGTCGTACAGCTGCTCCGGGTACGCCGTGGCGAAGGTGACGCGGACGGTCTTCGGATCGTCGGCCGCGACGTCCGCCCCCTGGAGGTAGGGGCGCGCCGGGGAGTCGATGGCGGAGTCGGCGAACGCTGCGAACGAGAACGCGACGTCGTCCGCTGTGAGCGGCCGCCCGTCACTCCAGCGCGCGTCCTCGCGCAGGTGGAAGCGCAGGGTGCGCGCGTCGATCCGGTCCCATCGCGCAGCGAGCCGGGGCGCATACGCACCCGTGTCCATCGGCGCGGCACCCGTCTGGAGGTCGGCCAGCCGCTCGAACACCAGGTCGCTGATGTCCCGCCCCACCGTTTCCGTGACCAGCGGCGGGAGCACGCTTTCCGGCTCTCCGACCGCCGCCACGACCACTGCCTGATTGCGCGCGGCCCGCTCTCCGGCACAGGCCGCCAGCGCAACCGCGAAGCCCCAGACCCAGCGCCGAACCGGCATGCTCCGCTCCCAGACGGGGAATGACTCTAATGAAAGCGCCCGTGGTGTAACACTGCATGACAGGCTAGAATACCGCATAGCAGGCGCGGCTCCAGATATCGCCGGGGCCAGCGCCATAACCGTAATTACGGCAATAGCTTATCGATTTTCAAGTGTTCGGCATCGCCGTTGCCCTGTGAGGGGTCGTCCTGAGCAAGCCAACCCCTGATCGGAGCGAATGACTATGCGGACCACCGGTGGACTCCTGCTGACCCTTGGCGGGCTGCTGACGGCCGCCTGCGACGCGAACGGCCCCGGCAGCCAGGGGCGCGTGGAGATGAACCTCGCGACCCGCGCCGCGGCGGTGGCAAGCCCGAGCGTGGCGTCGCTCGCGGTGACCTCGCCGTCGCCGGGCACGTTCAGCGACGGCAGCAACACTCTCGTGATCACGCGGGCGCAGGTCGTGCTGCGTGAGATCGAGCTGGAGCGCGCCGGCGAAGACGGCGTGTGCGACGGGCTCAACGACGACGCGTGCGAGGAGCTGAGTCTCGGGCCGATCCTCGCCGACCTGCCGCTCACGGCCGGCGCCGAGCAGACGATCGTGGTGGATGTGCCCGCAGGTGCCTACGACCAGGTCGAATTCGAGATCCACAAGCCGACTGATGACGACGATCCGGCGTTCGTCGCTGCCAATCCCGCGTTCAACGACCGGAGCATCCGGGTCGAGGGGACGTACAACGGTAATCCGTTCGTCTTCACCAGCGATCTCAACATCGAGCAGGAGATCGAGCTCGCCACGCCGCTCACGATCGCCGAGTCGGGCGCCGTGGACCTCACCCTGTTCGTGGACGTCTCGCAGTGGTTCCAGACCGGGGGCAGCCTGCTCGATCCGGCGACGGCCGACCTGGGCCAGCCCAACGAGGGCCTGGTGAAGGAGAACATCAAGAACTCGATCGAGGCGTTCGAGGATGGGGACGAAGACGGTCGTGACGACTGACGGGCGCGCGTGAGCGACCCGAACGCCTGGGTCGTTCTGGTCCGGCTCTCGGAGAGTTTCCGCGCCGCGATCGCGCAGGTCGCGGCGGAGGTGGGAGCGGACCTGCTGGAGTGGTCGCCGGCGGAAGGCCAGGTGCCTGCCGCCGGCGCCGCCGCTGCGATCTTGCTCGCCGGCGGGGAGGAGCAGGCGGCGCTCGACCTGCTCACGCACGTCGCGCCGGACGGCCCTCCGGCGTATCTGGTCGGCGCGGCGGTGGACCACCGGCTCGCGCTGAGCGCCGTCCAGGCCGGGGCCTCCGACTACTTCGCGCTGCCCGACGATCTCGACCTCCTGCGGCGCTCGCTCGAGCGCGCGATCCGGACGCTGCGGGACCGCCTCGCCGCCGACCGCTTTGCCGAGGCCGAGCGGCGCGCGGTGGGGTTCGCGGCCATCCTCGGACGAAGCCCCGCGATCCGGCGGACCCTGGAGCAGGCCGAACGGGTCGCGCCGCATGGGGACGTGACCGTACTCATCGGCGGGGAAACCGGCACCGGGAAGGAGCTGCTGGCGCGCGCCATCCACTATCACAGCCCGCGTGCCTCGGCACCGTTCGTGGAGATCAACTGTGCGGCGATTCCGGCCAACCTGCTCGAGAGCGAGCTCTTCGGCCACGAGAAGGGCGCCTTCACCGGCGCGATCGCGACGAAGCCGGGTCTCTTCGAGCTCGCTCATGGAGGCACGCTCTTCCTCGACGAGGTGGGCAACCTGCCCCTGGAGCTGCAGCCCAAGCTGCTTCGCGCGCTGGAGAGTCGGGAGATCCGTCGGGTCGGCGGGCAGGCGACCCGGAAGGTGGACGTCCGGGTGGTCGCCGCCACCCACATGGATCTGGCCGCCGCCGCGCGCCTCGGCGAGTACCGCCAGGACCTCTACTACCGGCTCAACGTCGTCGCGCTCACGCTGCCCCCGCTCCGCGAGCGCGACGGCGACGTGGAGCTGTTGGCGGAGACGTTCGTCGCCAGACTGGCGGCCACGTACGGCATACCCGTGCCCCCGCTGACGCCGGAGGTGCGCACCGCCCTGCGCAGCCATCCCTGGCCCGGCAACGTCCGGGAGCTGCGGAACGCCATCGAGCGCGCCCTGGTGCTCTCGCCGCCGGGCACGCTGCGTGCCGAAGAGCTCCGTCCCGATCCCGCCAGGATCCCGGGGACCGGTGGTGCCGGCCTCCCGTTCCCCGTCGATCTGGCCACCCTGAACCGGGCGGCGGCGGTCAGGATGGTCGAGCTGACCGGCGGGAACAAGAGCGAGGCGGCACGCCGGCTCGCCATTTCACGTCCGCGCCTGCTCCGGCTGCTCGCCGGCCACGACGATTCCGAGACCTGACCATGCGCCACTTCCGGAGTGAACCATCCATGCGCACGACCGCCACCTTCGGCCCTGTCCTGCTCGCGCTCGGTGTAGCGATCGGCGCCTGCTCCGACGCCACCGGCCCGGAACCGCGCCAGCCGGGCCAGCTCAACATCGTGCGCCTGGCGAGCACGGCGCCGCCGCTGCTGGCCAACTCGGTGACGTTCACCGCCTGCCGGGGCAGCGGGGTCGAGGGCCGCCTGTTCTACGATAACGGCAGCGGCGGCGAGGGCGAGGAATTCGCCAAGCTCAAGATCGACAGCAACACGCTCCTCCGCAGGCCTGACGGGACGCTCTTCGGGCCGGACGAATGCGTGGACATCACCATGTCGGTACCCGATCCCACGAAGCTCGAGATCGAGCTGCAGCCGGCCGGGCTGGTGTTCAATGCGGCGAAGCCGGCCGAGCTCAAGATCGAGTACGCGGAGGCGGAAGGCATCACCGACGACATCGAGGCCCAGCTCGCGATCTGGCGCCAGGAATCGCCCGGCCAGCCCTACACGCGGCTCGGGACCCTCATCCTGGACGACCTGGACGAGGCGGAAGCCGAGCTGCTGGGCTTCAGCCGGTACGCCCTTTCGTACTGAGGAGAGCGACACGCCGTGTCGATGACCCCCTCGAGTGGCGACCCGGGCAGCACGCTCCGGGAGCTCGTGCGGTCGGGCCGCTTCGCGGAAGCCCTGGCGACATTCCGGGCCTCCGCGAGCGACCGCCTGCACCCGCCGCCGGAGTTCCGGCTGCTGGCCGCGACCGCCGCCACCCGGCTGGGCGACCTCGGCGCCGCCGGGGAGTTGGCGCGAGGGGCGCTCGAGGGATTCCGTGCCCGTGGCGACCGCGACGGACGCATGCGATCGCTGAACCTGCTCGGTGTCATCGAGTTCGAGCGTGGCCGGCTGGAGGAGGCGGAGGCCGCCTTCGGCCAGGCGCTCGGGCTGGCCCGCGAGCTCGCCGATACCCAGATGGCGGCGCATGTCTCGAACAACCTCGGCTCGGTCAACCATCTCCGCGGCCGGGCCGAGGAGGCGTTGAGCCTCTATCGCGAGGCGCTCGTTTCGCACCAGCGGCTCGGCGACCGCCGCGGCACGGCGGAGACCTGGCACAATCTGGGATTGGCGTTCCGCCAGATGGGGTGGTGGCGCGAGGCCGAGGATGCGGTCGCCGAGGCGATGCGGCACGCGGAAGCGGTCGGCGACGGGACCCTGCTCGCGCTCGCGGTCACCGGCCACGCGGAGCTGCGGGTGGACCGGGGCCAGTTGGCTCTCGTGGAACAGGAGCTCGACCGAGCCGACCGGCTCGCCACGGCGGCCCGGGACGAGATCGGTGCCGCCGAGGTGCGGCGGATTCGCGCGCTCGTCGCACTGCGTCGCGGGGAGCCGGCGGCGGCCCTGTCTGAAGCGGAGGCCGCTCGCGCCGCGGCCGTCGCCAACGGGGTTGCGCTGCTCTCTGCGGACTGCACCGCGTTGGTCGCCCTCGCGCTGCGGCAGCTCGGCCGCAGGGAGGAAGCGGAGGCTCGCCACGCCGAAGCCTCGGGCGCCTACCGCGCCCTCGGCGCCGTCGGGTTGGAGGAACGGCTGGCGCGCGAGTGGGCGGCGTTCGAGTAGGGCCAGCCGGCTCAGAAGTCCTTGCGCGCGAACCGCCGGCGGGCCAGCGCCCACGGCACCACCGCCCAGACGGCGAGCGCGGCGAGCGACACCGCAACGCCCTGCGCCGTGCCGAAGAAGCGCTCGAACACGGCCCCGGTGTAGCCGAGCAGCGCCGCGGTATCGAGCTGCAGCAGGAGGAGCACCCGTGCGAGATCCACCGGGTTGAGCAGCGACACGGCGATGAGCGGCGCCTCGAGCGGGTACTCGTCGAACGCGGCGATCCCCGCGAGCACGGCCCCGTCGTACAGCAGCGTCGCCAGCAGCCAGACCAGCACCGCGGCGCCCATGCCGCGCGCCCGGTCCTCGATGGACACGGCCAGGAGGAATGCGATCGAGGTGAAGGCGAACACCAGCAGCACCCCGGCTCCGACCAGCGTGCCGATCGCGCCCGCCGTCTCCGCATCGAGCGCGGAGTGCCAGGCCAGCGGCAGCAGCACACCGGCCGCCAGCCCCGCGGCGAGCGGCAGCGCGAGTCCGAGGTAGAGCGCGCTGAAGAGCCGGGAGCGGGTCACCGGCTGCGCGAGGAGCAGCTCGACAAAGTCCCGCGAGTTGTACAGGTAGACCGTCCCGAACAGCAGGCTCACCAGCGGAAGCGGCAGCAGCACGACGCTCATCAGGCTGAGCGCCACGCGTGGTCCTCCCCCGCCGAACCGCACCAGCAGCTCGGTGGTCCCCAGCAGCACCAGCGTGAACGCGAGCACCCCCCGGCTCCGCCGCACGTCCTCGAGCTGGTACCAGAGCAGCCGCAGGGACGTCAGCATGCCGCCTCCCGCATGAGCCGCGCGATGGCGCGCTCCAGCCGGGTCTCGCCGGTGTGAGCGCGCAGCTCGTGAAGGGCGCCCCGAAACCGGAGCCGGCCCTCCAGGAGGAAGACCACGTCGTCCACCATCTCCTCGACCTCGGCCATGACGTGCGACGTGAGGATGACCGATGCACCGCCCGCCCGGGCGTCGGCCACGCGGTCCTTGAGGTAGCCGCTGGCGAGCGGATCGAGCCCGGCCGTCGGCTCGTCGAGGATGAGGAGTCGGGGAAGGAACAGGAACGCGATGGCCGCATTCAGCTTCTGGCGGGTTCCGCCCGAGAGCGTTCGGAGCGGTTTGTCCAGCTCCGCGTCGAGCTGGAATCCCTCGAGCAGCGTGGTGTCCACCGGGGTGGCCGCGCCACGGAGATCGCGCAGCATGGCCAGCACCTTGCGGCCGGTGAGGTTCTCGGGGAAGCGTGCCTCCTGCGGCATGTAGCCGATGCCGCGGCGATAGGAGGGGTCGCTGCCGATCACCATCCCGTCGATCGTAACCCGCCCGGCGTCCGGGCAGACCAGCCCGAGCAGCACCTTGATCAGCGTGGACTTTCCCGCGGCGTTCGGCCCCAGCACGGCCGTCACGCGCCCGCGCCCGAAGGCGCAGGTGATCCCGTGGAGCACCGTGCGGCGGCCGAAGCGCTTCCCGAGTCCCTCGATCTCGACGATGGGCCCCGGGGGGGTGGTCGGCCCGGAGCGCACCCGCATGTCCTGCACCACGGTCGCGAGTCCGCTCATCGCGACGCCCGCACGACCGGCCGCAGGTCGGCGAGGGCGGGCGGCGTGAGCACGGGGAACGCGCGCTCCGCCAGCTCCAGCAGCTGCACGAACGGGCTCCGCAGCAGGATCAGGGCGGGCTCATACTGCTCGATCAGGAATGCGAAGAGCCGGACCGGATGGAACGGCACATCGCCGTAGCCGTCGCGATCGAGGTCGTAGCCCTCGTAATGGTCCCAGACGTTCTCGGAGAAGATGGTCGTATTGGTGAAGCTGTTGGTCGTGACGTCGAATGTGTTGCCCTGGAACCGGTTCCGCTCGAACCGGTTGTCCACCGCGTCCCCCATGAGGCGCACCGCCCACCCGTTTCCGGTGAACAGATTCCCCCGGAACGTGCTCCGCGTAGTGCCCTCCGCGAAGACGCCCACCGTGTTACCCGCGAACCGGTTGTCCTCGATGGCGCTCTGACTGAGCTCCTTGAGCAGCAGCCCGTAGGACGCACCGCCCACGCTCCGCTCGAAGCGGTTCCGCCGCATGGTCACGTCCCGGGAGTACATCACGGCGACACCGGCGGTGTTCCCGACGAAGCTGTTCTCCAGATACCGGCAGCCGTGGGAAAACATGAAGTGGAGACCGTACCGCAGGTTCCGGGTGCTCAGGTTGTTCCGGATCTCGGCACCCTCGGTGAACTCGAGGTAGATCCCGTCGCGATGCCCGCGGATCTCGTTCCGCTCGACCTGGATCCTCGACGACGACCAGAGATGGATCCCGTTGCCCGAGCCGGCCTCGCTGCGGCCGCTGCCCTGCAGGCG
>DASUAH010000305.1:0-8499 GCA_035763885.1 Gemmatimonadales bacterium | reverse complement strand
GCGCGCGTCGAGGTGCTGCCGTACGTGACCGGGCGCGCAGAGTACGTCGACCACGCGAGCGGCGATCCCTTCAACGACGGCTCCCGCTTCGGGTCGGGGATCGGCGCCGATCTGAAGGTCGGACTCGGCAGCAATCTGACGCTTGACGCCACGGTCAACCCCGATTTCGGCCAGGTCGAGGTGGACCCCGCGGTCGTGAACCTCAGCGACGTGGAAACCTTCTTCGAGGAGCGGCGCCCGTTCTTCGTGGAGGGCGCCAACATCTTCGGCTTCGGGTTCGGGGGCGCCAACGACTTCTGGGGGTTCAACTGGGGTGGCGCGGACTTCCTCTACAGCCGGCGGATCGGCCGCGCGCCGCAGGGCAGCGTGCCCGACGCCGACTACAGCTCCGCCCCGGCGGGAGCCAACATCCTCGGCGCCGTGAAGCTGAGCGGCAAGATCGGCAGCTGGAGTCTCGGCGCGCTCAACGCGCTCACCAGCCGTGAGCACGCCCGTCTCGCGAGCGGCGACACCCGATCGCGCACCGAGATCGAGCCCCTCACGTGGTATGGCACCACCCGGATCCAGAAGGAGCTGGGGACCGGCCGGCACGGAGTCGGGTTCATCGGCACCGGCACGGTGCGCGCCTTCGGCGAGGACCGTCTGCGCGGCGAGCTCAACGCCTCGGCGTTCGCCGTGGGGGTGGACGGGTGGACCACGCTCGACCGGTCGGGCGTCTGGGTGCTCTCCGGCTGGGCCGGCGCGAGCCGGGTCGCGGGCACGGCGGAGCGGATGACCGAGCTGCAGCAGAGCTCGGTGCACTATTTCCAGCGGCCCGACGCATCGCACGTGACGCTGGACTCGGCGGCGACCGCGCTGGGCGGGTTTGCCGGCCGGATCCTGCTCAACAAGCAGAAGGGCGACTGGATGCTCAACGCGTCGGTCGGCGCGATCGACCCGGGGTTCGAGGTGAACGACCTCGGCTTCCAGATCTGGGCCGATCAGATCAACACCCATCTCATGGTGGGACACCGCTGGACCCGGCCGAGCCGGCGGTTCCAGAGCGCGCGGGTCAATCTCGCCACCTACCGCAACTGGAGCTTCGGCGGTGACATGACCGACGCGGGGTACTTCCTGCTCGGCTCGCTCCAGCTCCGCAACTTCTACCAGTGGACCGGGGTGGTGGAGTACAACCCCCGCAGCCTGAACGCCCGGCGCACCCGCGGCGGCCCGATCACCGTGAACCCGGAGGGGGTGTACTGGCGCAGCGAGCTCGCCTCGGATGCACGGAAGCCCTGGGTGTTCGGGCTCAACCTGCAGGGAGCGCGCTACGCGCTCGAGCGGCAGACCAGCTGGAGCGTCCAGCCCAGCATCGAGTGGCGTCCGAGCAGCCGCATGACGCTGGGCCTGGCTCCGGCCTACGAGCATCTCCGGACGACGGCGCAGTACGTGGACACGTTCGACGACCCGGCGGCGACGACGACCTTCGGCCATCGGTACCTGTTCGCCGGGCTGGATCAGACCACGCTGTCGGCCAGCCTGCGGCTCACCTGGATCTTCAACCCGCGTCTGAGCCTCGAGGTCTACGCCCAGCCGCTGCTCTCGTCGGGCGCCTACTCCGAGTACAAGGAGCTGGCGCGCCCGCGCAGCTATGAGTTCGCCGCCACGGGGCCGGCGGTGCCCGTGGGTGACGACCGGCTCAGGGTAACACCGGCCTCGCCGGGCGTCGCGGCGCTCGAGTTCGACGATCCGAACTTCTCGCTGGCATCGCTGCGGGGGAACGCGATCCTGCGCTGGGAGTATCTCCCCGGCTCCACCCTGTTCCTGGTGTGGACCCAGAGCCGGTCCGACACGGTGCTGGACGGCCGCTTCCGGCTGGCTGACGGACTGGACCGGCTCTTCGCCGGGGCGGCGGACAACGTGTTCCTCGTGAAGGTGTCGTACTGGTGGAGGCCGTAAGCCGTTTAGATTTTGTCGATGCGCTGGCCCATCCCCCCCGGCCTCGCCGGGATGGCCGTCGTGCTGGCCGCCTGCGGCGGCCCGAAACCTCCCGCACCGTCGCACACGCTCCCCCCCGCCGCCGACACCTTGCGCGCCCCGTTCCAGGACGCCGCGGGCGCGGTATGGCTCGGCTCCGGGCGCTGGGCGGTCGTGTCGGAGGGGAGCGCCGTCGTCGGGTTGGCAGACTTCGGCGCCGGGAGACTCGGCCCGCTCGGCGGCCCGAAGAGCGATGTCCTCCGGAACCCGTTCGCGGTGTTCAGGGCGGCCGGCGATACCCTGTGGGTCGCTGACTGGGGACTCCGCCGAGTGACCGGCTGGGTTCTGCCCGACCGACTGGTGGTCACCGTCGCCGCCACCAGCGCAACCCGTGGTGCGCTGCCCCGGGCCCGCGATGCCGCGGGGCAGTTTTACCTTTCGCTTCCCGCGCCGGCCGGGAGGGACGGGAGCGGCGCGCGCGACTCGGGCGCGGTCGTCCGGGCCTCGTCCGACCTCGCCCGGATCGACACCGTGGCCCGGCTCACGCCGCCGGATCTCGCCGAGGTGCGCGGGGAAGCCGGCCGGCGCTTCGAGCGCCGCGTGTTCAGCGGCGAGGACGCGTGGGGCGTGCTCCCCAACGGCTCGGTCTGGGTCGCGCGGGTTCACCCGAACCGCGTGGACTGGTACGGCCCGGACGGCGAGCGGACGGAGGGCGAGCTGCTTCCCGACCGCGTGCTCGAGGTGACCCGCGCCGACCGGGAGCTCTTCGTGCGCTCCTTCCCGCCCGAGCTCCGGCGGACCGTTGAGGGGCTCCCCTACGCCGCCATCAAGCCGCCGTTCGAGACGGGATTCACGAGCGCCGACGGGCTGGTCTGGCTGCAGAAGAGCAAGGCAGCCTTCGACACGCTGGGGAGCTATCAGCTCGTGGACCGCCGGGGCAAGCTGCTCCGGGAGATCCGGGTGCCCGCCACCAGCCGTATCCTGGCGGCGAGCGCCGACGCCGCACTCGCGGTCGAAGCCGACAGCGCAGGGCTCCGCCTCTTGCAGTATCCGGTGCCCGCGATCACCGAATCGAGGAGTCCTTGATGAACCTGGTGCATTGCACGTGGATCCCGGCCGCGCTGCTCATGGCCTGTGCGGCCGACGCGGGCTCCGCCGGTGAGGTGACGGTCGAGGCGAAGCTTCCGGTCACGTTCGCGCAGGTGAGCAACGTGATCGAGGTGGACGGCGGGCGCATCGCGTTCGCGGGCGACCGGCACTTCCTGATGGCCGACCTTGCGACCGGCAGGATGGACACCATCGGAGCGCGGGCCGACTCGGTGCCGCAGGGCGCGCCCGCGTCGGTGTACAAGTTCCCCGGCTGGGTCGCGCATCTCGCCGGCGACACCGTAGCGCTGGTGGATTTTGCCGCAATCCGGACCACGCTGTGGACCGAGCGCGGCCAGGCCGTCGCTGCCCTCGCGATCCCGCCGGCCGGCGGCCCGACACCGGTGCTCGCGTACGACCATGCCGGGTTCGGGTACAAGACCGACTATCGCGCGCTCCTGGGCAGCGCCGAGCCGGGCCGCGCCGGCGTCGCCACCGACAGCATCGCCGTGCTGCGCATCCAGCTGGCCACCAGCCGGGTGGACACCGTCGCCCGGCTCGCCGCGCCCGAATACGGTGACGCGCGTTTCGGCGAGCAGACCCAGCAGGTGGCGAAGATCTTCGGCCCGAACGACGTCTTCGGCGTGCTGCCGGACGGGCGGGTGTGGGTGGCGCGCGCGCGGGAGAACCGGGTCGATTGGCGCGGCCCGGGTGGCGTGTGGATCCGGGGCGAGCCGCGCGACTACGCCCGGCTCGCCGTGACCGACGCCGATCGGGCGAGGGTGCTGGAGCGCATCCGGGAGCAGGGCCGCGGCCGCGGGCTGCCGGATGGTCTCCGGCTCGAGTGGCCCTTCGCCGAGCACAAGCCGCCGTTCGAGGCCGGCATGGCTTCCGCCGCGGGAGAGGTGTGGCTGCAGCGACCCCGCACTCCCGATGTAGCCCTGTACGTCTACGATGTGTACGGGCCCGATGCGGCATGGAAGCGCGCGGTCCGGCTTCCGCCGGAGGTCACGCTGGCCGGCTTTGGAGGGAGCGGCGCGATCTACGGCGTCGGCAAGGAAGGGGAGCGCAGGACAGTGGTGAGGCTGCGCGAGCAGTAAGCAGTAAGCAGTGAGCAGGGAGCAGGGAGCAGGGAGCAGGGAGCACCGTTTGCCGAGGAGTCCCCTGCTCACTGCTTACTGCTCACTGCTCACTTCAGTCGAGGATCGGCGGCTCCTCCGGCGGGCCGCCCGCCCGCCGGTCGGTCTTGCGCCGGTCGCGCCGCTGGCCCTGTTCGTACCAGCGCCGGGTGATCTCGCCGGCCAGATCCCGGTTTCCCAGCCCGAACGCGAGGCCCACGGCGAGCGCCACGGCGCCGAGGATCAGCGTAAAGGCCGAGGTGACGATCTCCTCGGCGACGCCCACCTGCTGCAGCGCCATGAACACCGCGATGACCACGACCGCGCCCTTGGCCATCTTGGCGAGGGTCGGCACGCCCGCCACGTTCCCGGCCGAGGCGAGGATGAGCCCGCGGACGAACTCGCCGACGATCATGCCGAGGATGACGATCACGATCGCGGCCATGAGCGTCGGGATGAACCTGAGCATCATGCCGAACATCTCGTTGATGCTCTCCAGGCCGAGCGCCGTGCTCGCGAGCAGGATCACCACCAGCATCACGAGCCAGAAGACGAGCTTCGCGAGCGCGCGGACGGGGCCCAGGCGCGAGCCGGTGCGCTCGACGATCTGGTCGAGGCCGCCCGCGTGGGCCACCCGGTCGAAATCGAGCCGCTTGAGCGTGTCGTCCGCCCAGCGCTGCACCTGCCGGGCGAGGAAGTAGCCGGTGACGAGGATGAGCGCCGCGCCGGCGAGCGCGGGCAGCGCGCTGCCGATCTGCTCGGCTCCGATCAGCAGGCGTTCCCACAGCTCGCGCACGTCAGGTCACCTCGATCACGAGTTTGCCGAACTGCTCCCCTGCGGACAAGCGGCGTACGGCGTCGACCGCACCGGCGAGCGGCAGGACCCGATCGACCACCGGCCACAGACGGCCGAGCCCCGCCAGGCGCACGATGTCACGATACTCGCGCCGGCTGCCCATCGTCGAGCCGAGGAGGGTCCACTGGTGCCAGAACAGCCGCCTGAGGTCGAGCGAGGCCTTCGGCCCGCTCGTCGCGCCGCAGGTCACCAGGCGGCCGCCCCGCCGCAGGGCGCGGAGCGACGCGTCCCAGGTCCGCTCCCCGACGGTGTCCACCACCACGTCCGCCCCGCGCCCGCCGGTCATGCGGCGGACCTCAACCACGACGTCGTCGCGGGTGTGGTCGAGGCCGGCGTCGGCGCCGAGCGTCCGGGCGGACTCGAGCTTGGCGGCGCTGCCGCTGGTGACGATGGCATACGCTCCGAGGAGCTTGGTGATCTGCAGCGCCGCCTGGGCGACGCCGCCGCCGATCCCCCAGATCAGCACCGCCTCGCCCGGACGCAGCCCGGCCCGGGTCGTGAGCATCCGCCAGGCGGTGAGCGTCGCGAGCGAGAAGGCGGCGGCCTGATCCCAGGGCATCCCCTCCGGCACCCGGGCGAGGTTGGCGTCGGGCACTACGACGTACTCCGCCGCCGTGCCCGCCACGTGCTCGCCGAGCAGCCGGAACGAGCGGCAGAGCGACTCCTCGCCTTCGAGGCACGCCTGGCACCCCCCACAGGAGAGGCCGGGATTGAGCATGACCCGGTCGCCGGGCGCGACGCCGCGGACTGCCGGTCCCGCCGACTCGACGACGCCGGCCGCGTCGGAGCCGATCACGTGCGGGAAGCGGTGCTCGACGCCGGGGAGCCCGCCGACCACGAAGAGATCGAGATGGTTGAGGGCGGCGGCATGGACCCGCACGCGGACCTCGTCGGCCCGCTCGATCGTGGGCGCCGGCACCTCGCTCACGGCCAGATGGTCGATGCCGCCCACGCCGTCGAGCGCGAGCGCGCGCATCAGAACGATGCGCTCGGTATCTGCTCGCCGGAGCGCCGCCGGAAAGGCACCTCCTTGCCGCCCGGCTCGAGCGCCCGCAGGAAGGTCCGCGGCTCCGGCCGGTTGCTGCTCGCGGTCACGTAGAGAGCGTGCGCGCCGTCCGCCGCGATCGACAGCCAGACGAGGGGCTGATCGGTCTCGAAGAGGGGCACGGCGGGGCCGCCCGCGGATGCCCGCATCACCCGCCACTGGCGCGCATTGTTCGAGCGCTCGACCCCGTAGGCGAGATCGCCATCAGGGAAGAAGCGCGGTGTGCCCTCGCGAAGTGCTCCGGTGGTCACCCGCGCCTCGCCCTGCCCGTCGAGCCCGATGCGGTAGATCCGGGGGCCGCCGTCGCGAAGCGACACGAAGGCCACCGTCCTCCCGTCGGGGGCCACCGCGGGCGACTGGTTGCCGCCGGTCGCCGCGGTGAGCGGGCGCGCTTCACCGCTGTCCGCGGGAACCACGTAGAGCTGCGGCGCGCCGTCGCGGGTCGAGCTGAAGACCAGGTGCCGGCCGTCCGGCGTCCAGACCGGCTCGCCGTCGTTCCCCCGGGCGGTGGTGAGCCGGCGAACATCGGTCCCGTCGGCATTCATGACGTAGACATCGTAGTTGGCGTCGAGCGCCGCGCGGTTGGAGCTGAACGCGATCCTCGTGCGCTCGGGCGAGAACACCGGCTGGCTGTTGGCCGCGCTGTCCACCAGCACCGGCAGGAGCGAATCCGGGGCGCCGAGCCGGGCCTGCCAGATCCCGAGCGTGCCGGTCCGGTTCGAGGCGACGAGGAAGTCGCCGGTAACGAACACCTCCGTCTGCGCGGCGACGCCCCAGGGCGTCGTCGCGGAGATCGTTGCGCGGCCCACCCGCAGCGCGGTGATCGTCCCGGCGTCGATGGTGGCGACCTCCGGCCGGTTGCTGGTCCAGACCAGTTGTGCCGCCGGTCCCACGACGCTGTCCCGCTCGTCGAGCAGGACGCCGGAGAGCGAGGCGCGGCCGCCGGGCGGCAGACCGATGCGTGCGCGATCGATCCGGAGTCGGCCGGGGACGATCGTCAGCGCCCACGACGCGGGGGGGAACCCCGCCAGCCGCGCGGTGAGGCTGGTGGTGCCGAGCGCACGGGGCGTGAGCTCGCCGCTGGAGGTATCGAACGATGCGAGGGCGGTGTCGCCCACCTCCCACTGGATTCGCACCTCCGGGATCGGGGTCGAGTCCTCGGCCTCGGCCACGGCGGAGAACTTGCGGGTCTGGCTGAGGGGAAGTTGGATCGCGCCGCCGGTGACCCTGGGCGTGAGGATCAGCGCGCGCGGCGCGCGGTGCACCACGACCTGGGTCCGGAGCTCCTGGTGAAACCCGGTCACGACGATCTCGGTGGTGCCCGGCCGGAGCCCCTGGACGATGCCGGTAGGTCCGACGCGCGCCACGGTCGTGTCGGTCGAGCGCCACTCGGCCCCCGACAGCGGCGCGCGGCCGCCCTGGGAGGGTACCAGCAGTGTCAGCGTGTCCACCCCGTTTGGCGGCAACACGACCCGGGATTTCGACAACACCACCGCGGCACTTTCCACCTCGACCGGCGCAGTGGCCATCAGCCCGTTGGCGGCCGCGGCCTGCACGATGCTGCGCCCGGGCGCCACACCTACGACGGTACCGCTGCCGTCGACGCCCGCCACGTCCGGCCGAAGTGACTTCCACGCGACCGGTCCCGGCTCGACCAGCGCGCCATCGTCGCGCACCGCCTGGGGCATCAGGCGTGCGCTCTCACCAGGGAGGAGGCGCAGGGCAGCCGGCTCCAGGGTCAGCGCGGCCCCGGGTGCGCGTCCGGGAATCCCCGCCACGGCCGGGGCACCGCCCGGCCCGGTTACCAGCACCGCTACCGAGCCTCGCCGGCTCTGGGTCCGGGCCTCGACCCGAGCCAGCCCGGGGCCGAGCCCAACCACGACCCCTTCGCGCTCGACCCTGGCAACGGTCGTATCGGAGCTGCGGAACGTGAAGCGGGCGTTGGGGATGAGGTTGCCCTGCCGATCGAACGCCGCGGCGAAGACGGTCTGCTTCTGGCCCACTTCGAGGGTCATGGTTTCGGGCGTGACCTGAACCTCCGCCACCGTCTGCGCCCTCGCGCTCGCGACCGGCAGGGGCGCGAGGGGGGCGAGCCAGACGGCGGCGCGACAGGCCCGGCGAGCGATCGCGAGGGCGCGGCGCGGCCGGAAGTCGAGCGGGGACTCTGACACCGTGGGGGTCGTTCCCGTCATCGAGCGGGTGGAGGGCGAAACATAGCAGCGCCGGAGGCCCCCGACGAGCCTTGCACACGGCCCGACGGTGTGCATCTTATCTTTGATCTTCCCGCACTTCCGGCAGGCGCGCTCGCGCGCCGACACCGCGGCGGGTTCGCGCCGCATCCGCGTACGGAGGAAGCCTGTATGGCCGCGATGCACAATATGGAATTGGGCTGGTCCGGCTCGGGCTGGATGGATCCGATGCCGCTCGCGAGTGAGCCC
>DASUAH010000304.1:0-4725 GCA_035763885.1 Gemmatimonadales bacterium | reverse complement strand
CACGTCCCGCAGGAACTCCATGAGCCCGAGGGTGCGGAGCCAGTCGGCGTTGTTCCGCATGCGGGCGGCATTCCGGCCCTCGAACGCGAGGAACCGCGCGAGCTGGGTCCGGAGCGCGGCCGCATTGGCGTCGATCTCCGCGACCCCGAGCATCGGACGCTCCTTCCGCCGGCCGCTCGGATCGCCCACCATGCCGGTGCCCCCGCCCACGAGCGCGATCGGCGTCCCGCCGCAGCGCTGCAGCCAGGCGAGCCCCATGACGGGAACCAGGCTGCCGACATGCAGGGAGTCGGCGGTGGGATCGAAGCCGACGTAGCCGGTGATCGGGCCGGCGGCGAGCCGGGCCGCGAGTCCCGGGGTCGCGTCCTGGAGGAAACCGCGCGCGGCGAAGACATCGAGGAGGGTCCGCCTCTGCATGAGGCAATGGTAACGCGGGTGAGCGGTGAGGCGTAAGCGGTGCTCACCTTGTTACCTTTGACCGATGCTCGACCGTATCACCGCTGCGCTCTCCCGGGGCACCCCCGCGCTGCGCCGCAACCTTCTCGTCGGCTCGCTCGTCGTCGTCACCCTCGTGCTGGCGGTGGCGCTCGCCGCGTGGACCCGTGCCTGCGCCGGCAACACCTGCCCCTCGATCTCCGGACTGGACGAGTACGATCCGAACCAGGCCTCCAAGGTGTACGCCGCGGACGGCCGCCTGATCACCGATCTCGGGCTCGAGCGGCGTACCGTGGTGCCGCTGGACGAGATGTCGCCCTACGTGAAGGCCGCGTTCATCGCCACCGAGGACAAGCGGTTCTACCAGCACGACGGGATCGACTGGCTCCGGGTGGTCGGGGCGGTCAAGGCGAACCTGTTCAAGCTGCGCTTCGCCGAGGGATTCTCCACCATCACGATGCAGCTCGCGCGGAACCTGTGGCCGGAGGACATCAGCGGGCGGGACAAGTCGCTGCGCCGCAAGCTCCGCGAGGTCAAGGTCGCGCTGGAGATCGAGCGCAAGTACCCCAAGGACAAGATCCTCGAGCTGTACCTCAACCAGATCGACCTTGGCAACCGCGCGTTCGGGGTGGAGGCCGCCTCCCAGCGCTACTTCGGCAAGTCGGTGCGCGACCTCAACGTGGCCGAGGCCGCGACGCTCGCCGCCATTCCCAAGGCGCCCTCGCGCTACAACCCGCGCAAGAACCCCAACCTCAACATCCAGCGCCGCAACACGGTGCTCAACCTGCTGCGC
The DNA here is from genome assembly GCA_035763885.1 of Gemmatimonadales bacterium. Taxonomy (GTDB): domain Bacteria; phylum Gemmatimonadota; class Gemmatimonadetes; order Gemmatimonadales; family GWC2-71-9; genus DASQPE01. The sequence goes on along the minus strand of DASUAH010000304.1, from coordinate 3,497 downwards.
GACGACGGCGGGCTCAGCGAGCCGGAAGCGGAGCAGTGGAAGGCGTATCCGCTGCTGCTCTCCTCCCGCTCCGACTTCAGCGGCGTGGCGCAGTATTTCGTCGAGTACGTGCGGCGGCAGCTCGACGCGCGGTTCGGACAGGACCTCTACCGCGCCGGCCTCCGGATCTACACCACGCTGGACCTCGAGATGCAGCAGGCGGCCGAGCGCGCGCTGGAGGCCCGGCTGGAGGCCATCGAGAGCGGCGCCGACGGCAAGTTCCCCCATCCGACCTACCGCCAGTACCTGGAGAGCCGGGCGGAAACCGTCGACGACCCGAACGCGCCGACGTCGCCCTACCTCCAGGGCCTGGCGGTGACGCTCGAGGCCAGGACCGGCTACATCCGGGCGATGGTGGGCGGGCGCGACTTCGAGGACAGCAAGTTCAACCGCGCCACCCAGTCGCGCCGCCAGCCGGGATCGACGTTCAAGCCGATCGTGTTCGCCGCGGCGCTGGAGGGCGGATACCCGCTCTCCTACGTGATCGCCGACGAGCCGCTCACGGTCGAGCTGCCGCCGCCGCAGGAGATCTGGACGCCCCAGAACTACGATCTCGAGTTCGAGGGACCGATGACGCTGCGGCGGGGACTCTACCTGTCGCGCAACCTCATCGCGGTGAAGCTCGGCATGGAGATCGGCGAGCAGGCGGTCGTCGGCATGGCGGCCGAGTTCGGCCTCACCACGCGGATCCCGCCGGTCCCCTCGATCCACATCGGGTCGGCCGACGTCATCCCGCTGGAGCTGATCGCCGCCTACACCGCCTTCGCGAACCTCGGCGCGCGCACGGTGCCCACCGCGATTCTGCGGGTGGAGGACCGGGGCGGCAAGATCGTCTGGCAGCCGCAGGTGCGGAGCGAGCCGGTCATGGATCGCGAGCACGCCTGGCTGATGACCGACGCGCTCCGCGACGTGGTGCGGCACGGCACCGCCTTCTCGGCGGTGAGCGCGCGCGGGTTCACGGTGCCGGCGGGCGGCAAGACCGGCACCACGAACGACGGGTTCGACGTCTGGTATATCGGGTTCACCCCCGATCTCGTCACCGGCATGTGGATCGGCTTCGACCAGCCCAAGAAGATCAAGGCGAACGCACAGGGCGGCATCCTGGTGGCGCCGGCGTGGACCGCCATGATGAAGGAGGTGTACGAGCGCCGCGCCACCCCGGCGGCCTGGCCCCGGCCCGAGGGCCTCACGGCGCTGGACATCGACCGGAGCACCGGGTACAAGGCCACGCCGTTCTGCCCCAAGGAAGCGCACTACATCGAGTCGTTCATTCCCGGCACCGAGCCCGCGGCGTTCTGCCCCGTGCACTCGCCCTTCAACGTCGGCGGGGTGAATCCGCTCGGCGGCGCGGCACCCCTGCCACCGACCGCGCCGCCGCCGGGCGGATCACCGGCGGTCGGCGGCGGGCTCGGCGGCACCACACCGGCCCCCCCACCCACGCCTACGCCCCAGCCGCGGCCGACCGCTCCGCCCTCCACCGGGGGGGTGATGGGCGGCGCGGGCCCGCAGCCCACGCCCCAGCGGCCGCCGCGCTGACATGCCCGCCGTCCGGCTGAGCGCCGGGTGGGTGGTGCCGGTCGATGCTCCGCCGATCCCGGCCGGCGCCGTCCTCATCGGACCCGACGGGTTCGTGGAGCGGGTCGGCCCGGACGCGGAGGTGCCCCGTCCGCCCGGCGTGCCCGTGGCCGACTTTCCCCGGGCAGCCCTGCTTCCCGGCCTCGTCAACGCGCACACCCACCTCGAGCTCACCGGGCTCGAGGGACAGGTGACCGACGACGACTTCACCGTCTGGGTCGGACGGCTCACCGCGCTGAAGCAGCGGCGCCCGCTCGCCGAATACCTGGAGGCGGCCAGGCGCGGCGTCGCCGAATGCTGGGCGGGCGGCGTCACCACGGTCGGAGACACCGGCGACCGCGCCGTCGTGCTGCGCGCGCTCACCGAGATGGGCGGATCGGGCGTGGCGTACCAGGAGGTGTTCGGTCCCCACCCCGACCAGTGCGAGACCAGCCTCGCCGGCCTGCAGGCGGCGGTGGCCGAGCTGCGGCGATTCGAGTCGGCGCGGGTCCGGCTCGGCGTCTCCCCGCACGCGCCCTATACCGTAAGCGGAGCGTTGTATCGCGCGGCGGCGCGATGGGCCCGGTCGGAGGGGCTCCCGCTCGCGGTGCATCTCGCGGAGTCGAGCGCCGAGACCGAGTTCCTCCGGTCGGGCACCGGGCCGTTCGCGGAGGCCTGGCGCCGGCGCGACATTCCGCTGCCGCCCGGGGGACGCTCGCCGGTGCGGTGGCTCGAGGAGCATGGGGTCCTCGGTCCCGACACGCTGTGCATCCACGCCGTCCAGGTGGACAGGGAAGACGTGGCGCACCTCGCCGCCGCGGGCGCGGCGGTGGCGCACTGCCCGCGTGCCAACCGCCGGCACGGCCATGGTGACGCCCCCCTGGCCGACTATCTCGCGGCGGGGCTTCGCGTCGGCCTGGGCACCGATTCGGTGGTGAGCCTCGCGCCGCTCGATCTCCTCGCGGAAGCACGCGCGGCGCGCGCGCTGGCCCGGCTGGACGCGGGGGCGGCCGTCGAGCTCGCCACCCTTGGTGGTGCGCGAACCCTGGGGCTCGCCCATGAGATCGGCAGCCTGACCCCCGGCAAATGGGGGGACGCCGCCGTGGTCGCCATCCCGCCGGGAACGGACACGCCGGCCGAGGCGGTCCTCGCCGCCGAGAGGGCGCAGCTGCTGGCGACCTATCTCGGAGGCCGCGAGGTGTTCCGTCGCGCCTGGTGAGCTGGCCGGCGGTGCCGATCGGGCTTAGAATCAGGCCACGATGCACGAACCCTCATGAAAATTCAGCGGCAGGCCGCCATCCTCCGCCTGGTCCGGGAGCAGCGGATCCAGAACCAGGAGCACCTGCGCCAGGCGCTCGCGGCCGAGGGCTTCGCGGTCACCCAGGCGACCCTGTCCCGCGACATCCGTGAGCTGGGCCTGGCCAAGCTGATCGACCCGCAACACGGCGCGTACTACGCCCACCCCACCGACGGCAACCTGCGCCCCGATCTGGCGCATGTGCTGCCGGCGCTGCTGGTGAGCCTCGACGGGGTGGGCCCGTTCCTGGTGCTCAAGACGGCCAGCGGCTCGGCCGGCGCGGTGACCGCCGCGCTGGACCAGGCGGGCTGGAGCGAGATCATCGGCACCGTGGCGGGGGACGACACGGTGCTCGTCATCACCCGGAGCGAGCGCCTGCGTCAGACCGTCGCGAAGCGGCTGGAGGCGATGCTCCGGTAGCGCGTGAGGGCGGCAACCATCCCTTGCCCGGCGCCGGCCGGGCCGATTACGATTCGGCGTCCGAAGTCGTGTTCGTTGCAGGTCTTCCGCTCCGAGGGATGCGTCGTGCGGTGTCTGGCCCTGAACGCCTCATTCGAGCCACTCACCATGGTGCCGGTGAGGCGGGCACTCCGCCTGGTCATCGAGG
>DASUAH010000303.1:0-7486 GCA_035763885.1 Gemmatimonadales bacterium | reverse complement strand
TCGCCGCCCTCCGCGGCGACGGCGTGCACTCGCTGCTGGTGGAGGGCGGCGGGGTCCTCGCCGGCGCGCTGCTGGCCGGCGGGCTCGTGGACCGGTTCGAGTGGATCCAGGCCCCGGTCTGGCTGGGAGAGGCGGGCGTGCCCGCGGTGCGCGGGCTCCCCGCGGCGTCGCTCGACGCGGCCGAGCGCTGGCGGCTGGTGGAGCACCGGGCGCTGGGCGACGATACCCTCGTGGTCCTCGATCGGAAGCCGTGTTCACCGGCGTCGTGACTGCGGTCGGCACCGTGCGTACGGCGCGCGCGGCCGCCGGCGGGGTCGAGCTCGATATCGCCGCTCCCTACGCCGACCTCGAGCCGGGTGAGAGCATCGCAGTGGACGGCGCCTGCCTTACGGTCGAGCGCCGCGGCGAGGGCTGGTTCGGGGTGCACGTGGTGCCCACCTCGCTCGAGCGCACCTGCTTCGGCGGATACGGCGAGGGCAGGCGGGTGAACCTGGAGCGGGCGCTTCGCGCCGGCGACCGGCTCGGCGGCCACCTGGTGCAGGCACACGTCGACGGCGTGGGGACGGTCGAGCGGGTGGCGGAGTCGGCGGGCGCGCGGCTGCTCGACATCCGCGTTCCCGGCGACGTCGCCGCTGTCTCGCTGCCGCTGGGCTCGGTCACGGTGGACGGCGTGAGTCTCACGGTCAACGCGATTCCCGCGCCGGGCGTGATCCAGGTGTCGCTGATCCCGTTTACCTTACAGCAGACGACACTGGGCGAGCGCCGCGCCGGCGACCGGGTGCACGTCGAGGGCGACACGATCGGGAAATGGGTGCGCGCACTCCTTCAGGCGGGCGGCAAGCGGGCATGACCTTCGGCACGATCGAACAAGCGGTCGACGATCTGAAGAACGGCAAGCTGGTCATCGTCGCCGACGACGAGGACCGCGAGAACGAGGGCGACCTCGTGTGCGCGGCCGAGCTGGTCACGCCCGAGACGATCAACTTCATGACCCTCCACGGGCGCGGGCTCATCTGTCTCGCGCTCACCGGCGAGCGGTGCGACCAGCTCGGCCTCCCGCAGATGGCCGAGCGCAATACCGAGGACCAGTCCACCGCCTTCACCGTCAGCATCGACGCGGAGCGCCGCTTCGGCGTCACCACCGGGATCTCCGCCAGCGACCGCGCCACGACCATCCACGTCGCGATCAACCCGGCAACCCTGCCGACCGATCTCCGCCGGCCGGGGCACATCTTCCCGCTGCGCGCCCGCCCCGGCGGGGTGCTGCAGCGCGTCGGGCAGACCGAGGCCAGCGTGGACCTCGCCCGGCTCGCGGGGCTGGTGCCCGCGGGCGTGATCTGCGAGATCCTGGATCGGGATGGCTCGATGGCGCGTCGGCCGGAGCTCGAGGTGATCGCCCGCCAGCACGGGCTCACGTTCATCACCGTCGCGCTGCTCGTCGCCTACCGGCTGCAGAACGAGCGCCTGGTGCACCGGGTGGCGGAGGCGCGGCTCCCGACCGAGTTCGGCGAGTTCAACATCATCGCGTACCGCAACGACGTGGACCGCGCGGAGCACGTCGCTCTGGTCATGGGCGACGTCGCCGGGCGGCCCGACATCCTGGTGCGCATGCACTCCAAGTGCCTCACCGGCGACGTGTTCGGCTCGCAACGCTGTGACTGCCGGTTCCAGCTGCATCGCGCGATGGAGCGGGTGGCGCAGGAGGGGAGCGGCGTGATCGTCTACCTCGACCAGGAGGGCCGCGGGATCGGGCTCCTGAACAAGATCCGCGCCTACGCGCTGCAGGACTCCGGGGCCGACACGGTGCAGGCCAACCAGCACCTCGGCTTCGCTCCGGATCTCCGCAACTACGGCATCGGCGCGCAGATCCTGCGCGACCTGGGCCTCTCGTCCATCCGGGTGATGACCAACAACCCCCGCAAGCTCGTGGGTCTGGAGGGCTACGGGCTCGAGATCGTCGAGCGGGTGCCGCTGGTCGCCAGTCCTACCCAGGAGAACGCCGGGTACCTCGCCGCCAAGAAGGACAAGCTCGGCCACCTCCTCACCTACTGAGCCGCCGTGTCCGAGCTCTCCGGCCGCCTGCGTCCGATCGGCAGGGTGGCGATCATCGTCAGCCGCTACAACGAGGTGGTCACCGCACGGCTGCTCGACGGCGCGCTCGCCTGCTGCGCCGAGGCCGGCATCGCGCGGGAGGCGATCGACGTGGTGTGGGTGCCCGGGGCCTACGAACTTCCCGTGGCCGCTGCCGCGGCCGCCGCCGCGGGCCGGTACGGCTGCCTCGTCGCGCTCGGCGCCGTGATCCGGGGCGAGACGCCGCACTTCGACTACGTGGCCGGCGAGGCGAGCCGGGGACTGGGACAGGTGGCGCTCGAGCAGCGCGTGCCCGTGGGCTTCGGGCTGCTCACCACCGACACGATGGAGCAGGCCGTGGCCCGCGCCGGGGGGGCGGCGGGCAACAAGGGCTACGAGGCCGCGGCGGCTGCGATCCAGGCCGCGGACGCCATCGCCCAGCTCCGGAAGCGCCATGCTGCGGAATGAGACCCGGAGCCGGGCGCGGGCGCTGCAGCTGCTCTACGCGTGGGAACTGCAGGGCCATCCGCCGCTGGCGCCGGTCGCCGCGGGAGTCGAGCGTCTCATCTGCCCGCCGCCTCGCGTCTTCGAGGCGGCCGAGGCGCTCGCCGAGGGCGTGGTGCAGGGCCGGGCGGCGCTGGACGGCCTCGCGGCGGACGCGGTGGAGCACTGGCGGCTGGGGCGCGTCGGCACGGTGGAGCGCAACATCCTCCGTCTCGGCATCCTCGAGCTGCGGGCCGGCGCGGTCGCACCCAAGACCGCGATCGACGAAGCCGTGAAGCTGGCGCACTGGTTCGGCGGTGCCCGCGCCCCCGCCTTCGTGAACGGCGTGCTCGATCGCGTGGCCCGCACGCTCGGCCGACTCTGATCCGCTCCCGCCGTGGACCTTCTCGTGGCGAACTGGCAGGACCTCCACAACCCGCACGCGGGGGGCGCGGAGCTGCACCTGTTCGAGATCCTGGGCCGGCTGGCGGAGCGCGGTCACCGGGTGCGGCTGGTCTGCTCCGGCTGGGAGGGTGCGCCGCGGCGGGCGGAGATCCGGGGCATCGACGTGACCCGCGCCGGCGGTCGCCACAGCTTCGCGCTCGTGGGGCGCGGCGCGGTGCGGCGTGCGCTGCGCGAGCGGCGCCCCGACGTGCTGATCGAGGACCTGAACAAGCTGCCGCTGGCGCTGCCCGGGCTCACCGACGCCGCGTTCTGCGCCATCGTCCCGCACCTGTTCGGGGCGACCGCCTTCCGGGAAGCGAGCTGGCCCATCGCGGCCGCGGTCTGGCTCGCCGAGCGGCCGCTGCCGCTGGTGTACCGCCGCGCCGAGTTCCACGCCATCAGCGAGAGCACCCGCGACGATCTCGTCGCCCGGGGGATCCGGCCCGAACGGATCCGGGTGATTCATCCGGGGGTCAACGCGACCTTCTTCACCCCGGGCGCGCCAGGGAGCCGCGCCCCCTCGCCGGTGTTCTTGTATGTTGGACGGTTGAAGCGTTATAAAGGAATCGATGTGGCGATTCGGGCCCTCGCCGTCGCGCGCCGCGTCCGGCCGGATCTCCGCCTCGACATCGCCGGGTCGGGCGATTACCGCTCCGCGCTGGAGGCCCTCGCCGAGCGGCTCGGCCAGCGCGACCGGGTCCGGTTCCACGGGTTCGTGAGCGAGGCCGAGAAGGTGACGCTGTTCCGGCAGGCCTGGGCCCATCTCTTCCCCTCGCCGAAGGAAGGGTGGGGCATCACCGTAGTGGAGGCGGGCGCGTGCGCCACGCCGTCGCTCGCCTCCGACAGCCCGGGGCTCCGCGATTCGGTGCGACACGGACAGACGGGCTATCTCGTCCCCCACGGCGACACCGCCGCGCTCGCGGCCCGCATGCTCGAGCTGGCCGCCGACCCGGCCACGGTCGAGCGGCTCGGCGCCGGAGCGCGTCGCTTCGCGGAAGAGCATACCTGGGCGCGGACCGCCGACGCGACGGAAGAGCATTTGCGCGACATGATTCGAGGGAGAGGAGCCTGACGCATGCAGACCACGATCACCGCCCGGCACTGCGAGGTCCCCGACGTGCTGCGTGAACGCGCGCGGGTCGTCGCCGGGCGGCTCGGGACGCTGGCGTCCCGGCCGCTCGAGGCCGCCGTCGTATTCGACGCCGACGGCCTGGCGCAGATCGTGGAGCTCCGGCTCCACGACTCGCGGGGCGAGATCTTCGTGGCCACCGGCGAGGGAGCGGATCACCGCAGCGCGCTGGACCGCGCCGAGGCGAAGCTCCGCCGCCAGCTCGAGAGGGCCAACGGCCGGCCGCGCACCAGGCGCGCGCGGCCCGGCCCGACGCCCTCCTCCTGATGCTCCGGCTCCGCGACTTCCTGACCCGCCGCGGCGACCCGCTCCAGCTCGAGGCGCTCACCGGCGAGCTGGGGCTCGACCGCCAGCTGCCCGACGCCGAGGTCGCGAGCCCCGGCCTGGCGCTCGCGGGGTACACCGGCCGCTTCGCGCCCGGCCGTCTGCACGTGCTCGGCGAGACCGAGATCACCTACCTCCGATCGCTGGACGCCGACGAGCGGCGCCGGCGACTCGAGGTGTTCTTCGGCTACGATCTGCCCTGCATCTTCGTCACCAAGGGGCAGGAAGTGCCGCAGGAGCTGCTCGACCTCGCCCAGAACCGGAGCGTGCCGGTGCTCCGGAGCCGCCTCAAGACCGCCGAGTTCTACCGCCGCATCAAGCCGATCGTCGAGGACGCCTTCGCCCCCCGCACCACGCTGCACGGCTCGCTGGCCGACGTCTACGGCGTCGGCCTGCTGTTCGTGGGCCGTTCGGGGATCGGCAAGAGCGAATGCGTGCTGGATCTGGTCGAGCGCGGCCATCGCCTCGTCGCCGACGACGTCGTCCAGGTCACCCGGCGCGGCCACGACGTGCTGATCGGCAAGGGCCACGAGCTGGCCGCGCACCACATGGAGATCCGGGGCATCGGCCTGATCGACATCCCCGCGCTCTTCGGCGTCCGCGCGGTGCGGCAGCAGAAGCGGATCGAGGTGGTCGTGCAACTGGAGGACTGGGAAACCGCGCGGGACGCCGACCGCAGCGGGCTCACCCGGCTGGAGACGGTCATCCTCGACGTGGCGGTGCCCAGGGTGGTGGTTCCGCTCAACCCCGGGAAGAACATCACCGTGATGTCGGAGGTCGTCGCCATGAACCACCTGCTGCGCTATTCCGGTATCGATACCGCGGCGGCGTTCAACGAGCGGCTGATTCGCCGCATGAAGGAGAAGAGCGGCGTCCGCGAGTACCTCCAGGAGGACTATGAGTGAGGGGCTCCGCGGCGTGGTGGTCTGCCACGGGCGGCTGGCTGCCGCGCTGGTGGACGCGGCCGAGCAGATCAGCGGGGTCCGCGGGGTCCTGGTGCCGGTGTCGAACATCGACTGCGACCGCGGCACGCTGGAGCAACGGATCCTCGCGGCGGTCGATGGCCGCCCCACGGTCGTCTTCGTGGACCTGGCGAGCGGCTCCTGCCTCATCGCGGCGCTCGCGCAGCTCCGGGGCGCGCCCGGGGTCAGGGTCGTGACCGGGGTCAACCTGGCCATGCTGGTGGACTTCGTGTTCCATGTCGACCTGCCTCCCGACGCGGCCGCGGCCCGCGCCGTGGCGGCCGGGGAGCGCGCCATCCGGGTGCCCTGATGCCGATCGTGCTCTGCCGCATCGACGACCGGCTGATCCACGGCCAGGTGGTGGTCGGGTGGGGGCGCCCGCTGGCGGTGGATCGCATCGTACTGGTGAACGATGAGGTGGCCGCCACCCCGTGGGAACAGGACCTCTACCGCATGGCGGTCCCGCGCGAGATCGAGCTCCGGTTCGCGACCGTGCCCGAGGCGGCGGCCGAGCTCGACGCCTGGCAGGCGGCAAAGAGCCGAACCCTGCTCCTGACCGGTGACGTCGGCACGATGGCGGCGCTCTACGCCGTCGACGGTCAGGCGATGCGGAACATCAACCTGGGCGGGATCCACCACCGTCCCGGGCGGCGCCAGCGGCTGCCCTACGTTTACCTCACCGACGAGGAGCTGGCGGAGCTGCGCGCGCTCGAAGCCCGCGGCGCCCGGGTGTCCGCGCAGGACGTGCCGACCGCGGTGCCCGTCCCGCTGCGCGACCTGCCATGATGCCGGAGCCGCTGGCGCTGGTCGGCGTTCTCGCCTGGGGCACCCTCGTGGCGCTCGACCTCGTCAGCGTCGCGCAGACGATGATCGCCCGGCCGCTCGTGGCCGGCGGGGTGGCGGGTCTGCTGCTGGGCGACGTCGGTGCCGGCCTGCGGGTGGGGGCGCTGCTCGAGCTCTTCGCGCTCGACGTACTGCCGGTGGGCGCTGCGCGCTACCCCGACCACGGACCCGGCACGGTCGCGGCCACGGTACTCGCCGCCGGGGCGCCCTGGGAGCTTACCCTCGGGCTCGCCGGTACGCTCGCGCTCGTGCTCGCGCTGCTCGGCGGGTGGAGTCTCCAGCTGCTCCGGCGCGGGAATGCGCGCGCCATCCAGCAGCGGGCGGCCGCGCTCGCGGCCGGTGAGAGCCGTGCGATCCGGCGCCTCCAGTACGGGGGCCTCGCGCGGGATGCCCTCCGGGGCGCGCTGCTCACCGCACTCGGCGTCGCGGCGGCCGAGCTGGTCGGCCGGCTGCACCCCGACCGCGCGACCGCGGCGGCGCTCACCCTGGTCCTGATCGGGGCCGGGCTGTCGGCGGCGCTGGGCGGAGCGCTCCGGAGCGCGGGGCGGGGCGTGCGGCTCCGTTTCCTGGCCGCCGGCCTTCTCGCCGGCGCCGCGCTCGCACTGGGGATGGTGCTGTGACGGGCACCCTCCGCGCGCTGCTTCGCCTGCTCGCGGTGCAGGGCACCTGGAACTACGAGCGGATGCTGGGCGTCGGCATGGGCTACGCCGCCGAGCCGCTGCTCGAGGACCTCAAGCTGGCTGATCCCCAGCGCCACTCGGAGGCCGTGGTGCGGTCGGCGGAGTTCTTCAACTGCAACCCGAACCTCGCCGGGCTGGCGCTGGGCGCCGAAGTGCGCGCAGAGTACGATGCGGTGCCGGGGACGCAGGTGGCGCGACTCCGCACCGCGCTCTGCAGCCCGCTGGGCGCGCTGGGTGACCAGCTGTTCTGGGCCGGCCTGGTGCCGGCCCTGGTAAGCGGCGCGCTCGCCCTCGTCGTGCTCGGCGCGGGGCTGTGGGCGATCGCGGCGCTGCTGCTGGCCTACAACGCCCTGCGGCTCTGGACCGCGGTGTGGGCGCTGCGCACCGGGCTCGCAAGCGGGATGGGAGTCGCCGCCGCGATCGGGCGGTCCTGGATGCCGCTGGCGGTCGCCCGCGTCGGGCCAGCCGCCGGGTTCGGTGTCGGGCTCGCCCTGCCGCTGGTGGCCGCCTGGCTGCTCCGCCCGTTCGGCCTCGTGGCGGGGCTCGGCGCG
>DASUAH010000302.1:0-2033 GCA_035763885.1 Gemmatimonadales bacterium | reverse complement strand
GAGCATGCGGTCGACGACGGAAGGGCCGCGGTTGCCCAGCACCGGGATGGGGCCGGCCAGCTTGCGCTCGACGACCGCGCGCCGGAGGCGCCGCGAGGCCACCGGATGCTCGTGGATCAGCCGCTCGAGGTAGTGCACGGGCGCGCGGCCGGCGAGATACGGATCGACGCACAGACCCGCCCGGGCGCGCCGGCCGCCGATGGGCATCAGCCAGGCGAAGAAGCCGGGGGCGTAGCCGCCGCCGAGGTAGACCTCGGGGCAGTCCTCCTCCTCGAGCTCCACGCCATCCATCTGATACTGCAGGCCCAGGACGTAGGAGCGCCGCAGGCGCAGCCCGAGCGACGCGGGGAGGACCGGGCGCGCGCCCTCCGCGTCGATGACCACCCGCGCGGTCAGCGTGGTGTCGCCACCCCCGAGCCTCCCACGGCTTCCGAGCGACCCGCCCCCGTTCCGCCCGCCGCGCAGGCGCATCACCCCGTTCACGCGCTCCACGCCGGCGAGACGGGTGTTCAGCAGGAGGTCGGCGCCGGCTCCCTGCGCCTCCTCCGCCAGCCACCGGTCGAAGTCGGCGCGGTCCACGACGTACGAGTCCGGCTCGGGCCGTCGGACCTTCGCGACCGAGCCGTCGGGGGCGTAGAACGCCCCGGCCTGGAGCGTGTTCAGGATGAGGTGGCGGGGAAGGTCGAACTCGCGGAAGGCGTGCAGCTGCAGCTTCCCTGAGCAGTGGGGTGGCGTGCCGACGGTGGGATGCTCCTCCACCAGCGCCACCCGAAGTCCGGCGCGCGCGGCCGAGAGCGCGGCCATCCCGCCGGCAGGGCCGGCGCCCACCACGACGACGTCGTACTCAGGACGCGACAGCGGAAAGGCCCTCCTCAAGAGAGCGCGAATGTACGGGAACGGCCTGCCATCTTCCTTCGTATGAGGTAATGACCATGCGGCGCCTGCCTTCTCTCATCGTGCTCATCGCGGTCCTGGCCTCCACGGCGGCCTGGGCCCAGAGCGGACCATCCCCGACGATCGTCTACAAGAAGGGTACCGTCGTCCTCTCCCAGAGCTACCGCCGCGTCCGTCTCCAAGTTGAGGTCGCGGACACGCCGGAGTCCCGGACGCAGGGCCTGATGCACCGCCGCCAGCTGGCCGAGAACGCGGGCATGCTCTTCATCTTCGAAGCCACCTCGCGGGGCGGCTTCTGGATGAAGAACACCCTCATCCCACTCTCCATCGCCTTCATCGACGAGAAGTGGAAGATCGTGGACATCAAGGACATGGCCGTGGCGCCGGATCCGGAGAAGGGCCCGTTCACCATCTACGAGCCCGCGAAGCCCTACCGCTACGCGCTCGAGGTGAACCTCGGCTTCTTCGAGCGCCACCGGATCAAGGTCGGCGGCGGCGTCCGCTACATCCCCCAGAACCCCTAGGCGTCGAACCCCATCGTGATGTCCGACCAGCGGCGGCGGAGCCGGCGGCTCCCCGGCCGGTCGGGTCCCTCGCCGGCCGGCCACACCTCGATCCGCACACGGTCCAGCCCGGGACGTCCTTGTTCTACCCATTCCACGGCGCGGGAGCGGAGCCTGTCCGCCGCCCCGTCGCCACCGTACACGACGACCGCGTCGCGTCGGATCAGGCACAGGCTGGGCTCGTCGGGCTCGAGCAGCCCGCTCAGGGTGTGGAAGCCCCACCGCTCGGGCTGCGAGGTGCAGATGTCCACGACGCCCGGTTCCTCCAGGGCGAGGTAGACGCCCAGCCCGCCCCCGAGGCCGAAGGAGTTCACCGGGATGATCAGGTCCCCGAGCCGGCGCGGCGTCTCCGCGAGCAGCCGGGCCAGGAGATCCAGCGGCACATCCCGGGCCCGGGAGCCGCTCATGAACAGCCCCTCCCCCATGCTCACGACCGGATCGGCGTCGCCGAAGGCCCCGCGGAGGTGCATGAAGCCGCATGACTCGACGCTCCGGCTGCGCAGCACGGCGCCGTCCCGGACGAACGCCGTGCTCAGGCACTGCGTGTGCAGGCGCAGGGGCACGACGAGCACACCG
>DASUAH010000301.1:0-2838 GCA_035763885.1 Gemmatimonadales bacterium | reverse complement strand
CGGAGCCCGGGGCAGACAGCGCCCCGGTCTCCTCGCTGCGTTCTAAGGCGCCCCTCTGGAGCCCTCGGCTCGGCGGCTCGCGCGGTGAGGAACGAAAGCCACGCCGGCGCCGGGAGGGGGCACCGCCATGAGTCTGACCATCTACTACCATCTGGAGCTCGCGGGCGATCAGCCGGAACGTCGCGGCGGCGAGATCATCGAGGCGTTGCAAGACGCGGCGCTTGCGCTTCGGGTCGAGCGCACGACTCCTGTGAGACGACTGCTGGCGGTGCCAAGGACTCGATGGTCGCGAGCTCGACCTCGACTGGTCCGCCGGTTTTCTGCACTTTCCCGCGTGACGACGATGAGCACTGGCGCTCGGCCCGTCCCCACCATCCGGCGTGCCCCGCTCTTGCCATCCGTCTGCCGAGGAGCCCATCGTATGGGTATGGCCGCGCCGATCTACTACACGGCGGAGATGGTTCGCGGGCTCCCGGACGACGGCAACCGCTACGAGGTCGTGCGCGGAGAGCTGCTGGTGACGCCCGCGCCGCGAGCGTGGCACCAGGAGATCATCCAGCGCCTCGCGACGGCAATCCGTGCGTACCTGGAAGTGGAGCGCATCGGGCACCTCTTCTGCTCCCCGGCGGACATCTCGTGGGGGCCGGATACGCTGCTGCAGCCCGACCTGTTCGTGGTCCCGCTCGCGCAGGCGCGGACGATGGACTGGGCCCGCATGCAGGACCTGCTGCTCGCCGTCGAGGTGCTGAGCCCGTCTTCTGCCCGGGCCGACCGGTTCACGAAACGGCTGGAGTACCAGCGGCAGGACGTGCCGGTGTACTGGATCGTCGATCCGGACGAGCGGCGCGCGGAGGTCTGGACGCCCGCCGCCGCCGCCGCGCGGTTCGAGCGCGAGCGCCTGACGTGGCATCCGGCGGAGGCGGGCGCCGCCTTCGAGCTCAGCCTCGCCAAGCTCTTCAAGCCCGTCTGATCGCGGCGAAATCCATCGCGGCCAGCACCCGTTTCCTGCGGCACTTCCAGCGCAAGGAAGCGCCCCGCAGCAGGCACCACCCGTACTCCTGCCGCGCGGCCTCCGAGCTGCGAGCCCGGGGTCGCGCCCCGCGCCCTCTCCGTGCTCGTGAAAAGCGATCCGCAGCGCACGATATCGGTGACGGCCGCCGGGCGGTGCGGCGCCATCGTGGCCGATGCCGCCTTGCGGTCCCCGCGCCCGGAGCGCAATCGTATGGGTATGGCTGCCCCGATCTACTACACCGCCGACATGGTGCGGGCGCTCCCCGACGACGGGAACCGGTACGAGGTCGTGTACGGGGAGCTGCTGGTGACGCCGGCGCCGAGGGCCTGGCACGAGATCGTCCAGCGGCGGCTCCTCGTGGCGCTCGACACGTATCTCCGGGAACATCCCGTAGGCGAGGTGCTCGGATCCCGCGCTGACATCTCCTGGGGCCCGGACGTGCTGGTCTCACCCGACGTCTTCGTCGTGCCGCTGGAGCAAGCCCGAACGCTGGACTGGTCGCAGATGCGCGACCTGCTCCTGGTGGCGGAGATCATCAGCCCCTCCAGCGCCCACCACGACCGATTCACCAAGCGCCGCCGCTACCAGGAGGCCGGCGTGCCGCTCTATTGGATCGTGGACCCCGACGAGCGGCGGGCCGAAATCTGGACTCCGGCCGACAGCTTCCCGCGGTTCGAGCAGGAGCGGCTGCTCTGGCACCCCGCGGGCGCGGGCGAGTCATTCGCGCTCTCTCTGTCGGAGCTGTTTCGGCCGGTTTGAGGGCGCCCGCGCTCGCGCGCTCCCGCGCTCCCCGCGCTCGCGCCCTCCCGCGCTCGCGCCCTCCCGCGCTCGCGCCGAGCTGAGGGCTCCTCCGGGGCGCTGACGAACGCGACGCGTCGGAGCCCGGGGCAGACTGCGCCCCGGTCTCCTCGCTGCGTTCTAAGGCGCCCCTCTGGAGCCCTCGGCTCGGCGGCTCGCGCGGATCGCGGTGCCGCCCTCGCGCCTCCAGCCCGAGGTCAGCGCCCGACCGCCGCCATGCCCCCCTCGGCGTAGCGTGTGCCTGCGGCCACGCCCCTGGGCGCGATCCGCTCCAGCCGCTCCAGATCGTCGCGGGTGAGCTCGACCTCGAGCGCCGCCGCGTTCTCCTCCAGCCGCTGGACGCTCCGGGTGCCCGGGATGGGCACGATGTGGTCGCCCTGGGCGAGCACCCAGGCGAGCGCGAGCTGCGCGGGGGTCACCCGCTTCTCGCGGGCCAGCTCCTCGATGGCGCGGACCAGGTCGAGGTTCTTCTGGAAGTTCTCGCCCTGGAAGCGCGGGTTGCGCCGGCGCCAGTCGTCCTCGGCAAGGTCCTCGACCCTCTTGATCGCGCCGGTGAGAAACCCGCGGCCGAGGGGGCTGTAGGCCACGAAGGTGATGCCCAAGTCGCGCGTGAGGGCGAGCAGCTCGTCCTCGGGGTCGCGCGACCAGAGCGAATACTCGGTCTGGAGCGCCGCGATCGGGTGCACCGTGTGGGCCCGGCGGATGGTGGCGGGGCCCGCCTCGGACAGGCCGAGCTGGCGCACCTTGCCCTGCTTCACCAGGTCCGCCATCGCGCCGACGGTGTCCTCGATCGGGATGTTCGGGTCCACCCGGTGCTGGTAGTAGAGGTCGATGGTCTCGACGCCGAGCCGGCGGAGGCTCGCCACGGCCGCGCGCTTCACGTAGTCCGGCCTGCCGTTCACGCCAAGCCACGAGCCGTCGCTGGCCCGCACGTTGCCGAACTTGGTGGCGATCACGGCCTCCTCGCGCCGGCCCTCGAGGGCGCGACCGAGCAGCTCCTCGTTCGCGCCGCTGCCGTAGACGTCGGC
>DASUAH010000300.1:0-2150 GCA_035763885.1 Gemmatimonadales bacterium | reverse complement strand
CGGCGTGGGAGCGGCGATGCTCTCGCTGCTCGTGGCCGCCTTCGCCTGGCGGTTCCTTCAGGAGCCCCGGCTCGCCACCACCACCAGCGGCGGCCACGGGGCCCCGCCCGTCACCACCGGCCGCGCCGCCGTGGCCCGCGTCCTGGCGCACTGGCGCGAGCCGGCCTCGCGGCTGATCTGGATCTATGCGGTGGGGATCGGGGCCTTCTACGGGACGATCCAGATCGTGCCTCTCCTCCTCGTCGAGCGGCTCGGCGTCACCGAGCGCAATATCGGCTATTTCGTGATGTACCTCGGAGGCATGGGCGTCGTGGTCCGCAGCCTCGTGCTCGGGCGCGCGGTGGACCGCCTCGGCGAGGCGCGGCTCGCGCGGATCGGGATCGTGCTGCTGGCGGCCGGCCTCGTCGCCACGGGGCTCGCGCACGGCCCCGCCCTGCTCTTCGCCGGGTTCACCCTGATGCCGCTCGGCACGGCGTTCCTGTTCCCCTGCACCACCGGTCTGCTCTCGCGGGTGATCCGTTCGTCGGAGCGCGGCCTCTACATGGGCGTGCAGCACACCTTCGGCGGCGTCTCGCGGGTCGCGTTTCCGATCGCGGCGGGTGTGCTGATGGACCGGTTCGGCGTGGGCGTGCCGTTCTGGATCGCCGGCCTGCTGGTCCTCGTGACCCTGCCGCTCACAGGCGCGCTCGCGGGCTATCTCGACCGCCGGCCCGCGGAGGCCGCCGCCGCGCGCCGGCTCGCAGCCGCCGACGTCACCGCCGAGCTCCCGGCACCGGCCGCGGCTGCCGAGACGCGACGGGCCGAGGCGGCCCCGTGACGCCGCGCACGCCGATCGTCGGGCTGCACCACGTCACCGCGACGGTAGGCGACTCGCAGGCCGATCTCGATTTCTGCATCGGCGTGCTCGGCCTGCGACTGGTCAAGAAGACGGTCAACTTCGACAACCACAACGTCTACCACTTCTACTACGGCGACGAGCGCGGCTCGCCGGGGACGATCTGGACCACATTTCCCTACGCCGGCTGGGGCGTTCCGGTCGGCGCCGGAGGCGCGGGGCAGATTGCCGTCACGTCGTTCTCGGTGCCGGCGGATTCGCTGGGTCCGTGGCAGGCGCGGTTGGCGGAATGCGGCGTACCGGTGGAGGAGGTCGAACCGCGCTTCGGCGAGCCGGCACTCCGGCTGCGCGACCGGTCCGGTCTCGTCTTCGAGCTGATCGGCAGTGATCGAGACGCCCGCGCGCCGTGGACCGGCGGCGGGGTGCCTGCGGACGCTGCGATCCGGGGCCTGCACGGGATCACCATGGTGGTGCGGGATCCCGGGCCCTCCCTCGAGCTGCTGGTCGGGGTGCTCGGGTTCGAGGTCCTGGACGAGGCGGAGGCCCGCACCCGCGTGAGCGTGGGCGGCGACGCACCGGGCCGCACGATCGATGTCGTCAGGGCGCCCGACGCGCCCGCGGCCCTCAACGGGCTCGGCACGGTGCACCACGTCGCTCTCGCGATCGCCGACGCCGACGAGCAGCGACGGCTCCGCGCCGAGCTGGTAAGCCGGGGCCTGCAGGTCACTGAGGTGCGCAATCGGCAGTACTTCCAGTCCATCTACTTCCGCGAGCCGGGCGGCGTGCTGCTGGAGGTCGCGACGGTGCAGCCGGGGTTCACGCTCGACGAGGATCCCGCCCGGCTCGGGTGCGCGCTGAAGCTGCCTCCGTGGGAGGAACCGCATCGGGCCGCAATCGAGGCCCGCCTGCCCGCCGTCGTCCACGGCTGATGCAGCGGCTGCTTCCCCTCCTGCTCGTCGCACTGGCGGGCTGCGGCCGCGTCGCGACCTCGCCGCCGCCGGTGGCGCTCGCCCCTGCCGAGTCGCTGTACGCGGAGCTGCGGTGGCTGCGCGACCGCTACGAGGTGACGGCAGCCGCCGGCCGCACCCATACTCCCGAAGGCACGCCGCTCGATTCGGTCGCCCGGCGGCACAACGAGCTGCGTCTGGGGGTCTGGTCCCGCCTGGCCGCGGTGGACGAGAGCACGGTGGCCGGCGAACAGCACCGCGCGCTCGTCGCCATGCGCGCCGGCTTCGTTCGTGATCTCGGCCCGCTCCCCGTGGCCCCCGCGACCGCGGAAGCCGGGGAGCCCGCGGAACCCGACTGCACCTACGAC
>DASUAH010000299.1:0-2708 GCA_035763885.1 Gemmatimonadales bacterium | reverse complement strand
CCGCCGCCGGGCCCCGTCCCGGGTCGCGCGCTCGGCAGCCTCCAGCCGATCGCGGGCCCGCTTCAGCTCATCGTCGAGGGTGGCGACCTCCGCACCGAGCGCGGCAACCCGGCCGTCGAGCTCGGCGAGTGCCGTGTCCTTGGCCTGCAGGTCGAGCAGCTTGCCCAGATCAGGGTGCATCACCGGTCCTTGCGTGGTAGGAGACGGGTTTCGCGCCCGTCAGGAGTCGCTGCTTGGCGTACGTGGGGAACCGCTGCGCGAACTGCGCGCGGCGCCGGGTGCGCTCGCCCAGGTCCTGGATGGCATCGATCGCGCGGTCCTCCGATCGCGCGCGCAGGAACTCGACCGCCTGGGCGTACTGATCATCGAGCTGCTCGGCGCCGAGCCCCGTCGCGGTTTCGCGCAGCCGGGACCAAAGCCCCGCCGTCGCCGCCGGGAGCCCGTCGGGGAGGCTCTCGCCCGGGTCACCGGGCGGGAGCCCGCGCAGGGCCTCGAAGAGCGCGCGCAGCTCGGCATGCTCGATGAGCGCCGAATCCACCTCGGCCGCCGCCCGGCTCCGCCACTCGGGCGCGGCGAGCATCACGGAGACCAGCCGCCGCTCGGTCCGGGTGCCGAACTTCTCGCGGACCCGGCCCGCCGCCGGGCGGAGCGGGCGCGTGTCGGTCGGAGCGGACCCGGCCGCTCCCTGCGGGCCGGCCGACGGACCCGGCGCGGGGGTCCGGCTCCGCGCCTCCTCGAGCACCACCTCGCGGGAGACGCCGAGCCGCTCGGCCACCCGCGTGGCGTACAGCTCGCGCGTGACCGCGTCGGACGCCGCGCGGATCGTCGGGAGCAGCTTGTCGAGCGCCTGGCGCCGGTGCTCGAGGTCCCCGAACCACCCGCCCCGGTCCAGCAGCTGGAGCTTCCGTTCCAGCACATCGACCGCGTCGCGCAGCACGGGCGCCAGCGCGTCCGCGCCCCCTGCCCGCACCAGCGAGTCCGGGTCCTCGCCGGCCGGCAGCGTGGCGACCCGGACCCGGACCCCGTGCCGCAGCAGCTCGTCGCCGGCGCGGAAGGTGGCGCGAAGCCCGGCCGTATCGCTGTCGTACAGGAGGATCGCGACCGGTGACACCCGCCGGAGCAGCCCGGCCTGGTCGGGCGTCAGGCCGGTCCCGAGCGGCGCGACCACGTGCTCCACACCAGCGAGCACCAGCCGGAGCACGTCGAAGTACCCCTCGACCACCAGCACCGTCTCGTGCTGGCGGATGGCCGGGCGCGCAGCGTGCAGGTTGTAGAGCAGCCGGCCCTTCGAGAAGAGCGGCGTTTCGGGCGAGTTCAGATACTTCGGCTCGCCGTCGCCGAGGAGCCGCCCCCCGAACCCGACCGCGCGCCCCCTGAGATCGTGAATCGGGAAGAGCAGCCGGTCCCGGAACCGCGCGACCACGCGGCCATCGTCCCGCTGGGCGGCGAGGCCGGTCTCGAGGAGCACCGGCTCGGCGAGCCCCAGCTCCCGCATCGCGGCGAGGAACGCGGGGCCGGCAGGCGCCCAGCCCAGCCCGTGCTGCGCGGCCTGCTCGACCGTCACGTCGCGCCGGCCGAGATACTCGCGGGCGGCGCGTCCCTCGTCGCGCTCCGCGAGTTGGCGGACGAACCAGTCGTGCGCGGCGGCCACCGCGCCGAAGAGGGGCTCCCGTGGGTCGGGGCCGGCCCGGCCGGTCTCGGGGATGGCGATGCCGGCGCGCCGGGCCACCTCCCGCACCGCGGTGGGATAGTCCAACCCGAACCGCTTCATGAGATAGGAGAACGCGTCACCCGCCGCATGGCAGACGTAGCAGTAGTACATCCCCTTTTTCGGAATGACCGCGAAGTTCCGGTGGGTGCCCCCGTGGAAGGGGCACGCCCCCCGGTAATCACCGCCCGATCGCTTGAGGTCCACCGATTCGCCGACCAGCGCCACGAGATCCGCGGCGTCGCGAACCTGCTCGATGACCTCATCGGGGATGAGACTCATCCGGCGAACTCCACGATCGTGACACCCGCGCCGCCCTGATTGCGCGGCGCGAGGCCGTACTTCGCGATGCGCCGGTCGTTCCGCACCACCCGATGGACGCGCTCGCGGACCACGCCCGTGCCCATGCCGTGAATGATCCGAAGATAGGGGTGCTCGGCCAGCACCGCGGCATCCACCGCCGCCACGGTGGCGGCCTCCGCCTCGTCGCCGGTCATGCCGCGGAGGTCGATCTCGAGGGGGACGGTCCGACCGCCGGACGGCCGGACGGCCGGTTGGCTCTCCCGGTCGCCCCAGCCCCCGACTCGCTTCGCCGCCTGGTCGTCGCTCCCGCCGATCGCCGCGACGCTCGCCGGGTCCACGACCATGCGCAGCGATCCCGCGAGCACCACCAGCCTGCCGTCGGGACGCGCTTCGATCACCTCGCCGACGGCGCCGGTGCCGACCCGCACGCGACTTCCGACCACCGGGCACTCACCGGCCGTCTGACCGTCCGGCCGTCCGGCCGTCTGACCGTCCGGCCGTCCGGCCGTCTGTCTGTCCGTCCGGGCCAGCGCGCTGATCCCTTCCTCAACGAGCTTCCGCGCCGCCCGCGCCGCCGCCTCGTCGGTCGCCTCGCGGGCCCGCGCCACCGCCTCTTCGACCCGCTGGCGCGCCTCGAGCAGGAACGCGCGCGCCTGCTCCCGCGCCTTCCGCTCCGCCTCCTTCTCCCGCCGGCGCA
>DASUAH010000298.1:0-4930 GCA_035763885.1 Gemmatimonadales bacterium | reverse complement strand
GGGCAGGGGAAGCCAAAGCCACGACTTGAGCGCACGCAGGGGGAACACGTGGTCCTGCCACCCGAAGTACCCGCCGTGCGGCCCGCCACTGGCGAGCGGATGGTGCGCGATTACCACCACGGCGCGCGCTCCAGCCAGCTGGAGCGCCGCGCGCAGCGAGTCGACGACCTCGCGCTCCGAGTCGGCCGGGCAGGACGACGTCGGATCTTCGGGCTTCGGCCCGTCGTGCAGCCACCACTGCGTGTTCAGCGCCACGAGCCGTACGACCTTGCCGACGTCGACGACCGCCGGACCGGGGCAGCCGTCCGGGGGGAGGAGCTCGAGCCCCCTGCCACCCGCCGCGATGAAGCGTTCTTGCCGCCGCACGGCGTTCCACCCCTCGGGTCCGTGCATGTCCCAGTCGTGGTTTCCGGGCACGAAGATCCCGCGCGCGCCGGTCGCCCCCAGCACCCTCAGCTGCTCTCCGAGGCGACGCTCGGCCTCCGGGCGGTCGGGAGAGCCCGAATCCGGCAGCCCTCGAGGGTAGACGTTGTCCCCGAGGAACACGATGACGGGGTGTGGTGCGGTGGCGGCGGCGGCCTGGAGCGCCACCAGCACCGGCTCGGAATCCGGCGGCGCGGCCGGGGCGCCGGCGTCCCCGATGAGAAACAGCGTGACGTCGATGTCCTCCTCCGGGGCCGGGGCCACCGGCGGGACGGTGGCGCCCGCCGTGCGCCCGGAGCCGCAGCCCTGCAACCCCAGCCACAAGGACATCAGGGCGGCAAACGGCCGGATCGCTGCGCTCACTCGTCCTCGCCCTTCTCCAGCCCCTTGAGCGAGCGAAACTCGGCGGCCACGATATCGGGAGCGCCCTGGGCCTTGAGGGCGTCGAGCAGGGCCGGCGCGACCGCATCGTCCTTGAGCCGGATCAGGTACTCGAGCGTCGAGGTCCCACGGTCGCCCGGACCGATGTGGGCGAGCTTCCAGCGCTTGACCTCTTCTTCGAGCACAGCCTCGGTCGCGCGTTGCGCGGGCTCCAGGCGGGCCGCATGCACCACTAGCGCACCGTTGAAGCGTTTCTTCTTCTTTTTCCCGTCGGTCGCGGTCTCGAGATAGGGCCCCAGGCGCGCGGCGCGATCCGCGCCGAGCCGATCGGCATAGATGTTCCCGACGTTGAACTTCCACAGCAGCAGCACGACCACGTTGAAGACCACGGACATCACCGCCGCCACGGTGGGCGCGAACACCCCTGCCGCGACGCCGACGGCCAGCGCGAGGAAGATGTAGACCGCGTCCTTCGTATCCTTGAGCGTGTTACGAAACCGCACGGCCGCCACGATCGCCGCGAGCGCGAACGCGAGCGCCAGGCTGTTCTGCACCAGGATCACCGTGCCGGCGACCGTCATCGGCAGGATGATGACGGTCTGCACGACGGATTGATCGTAGCCCGAGCGCTGCTTGGTGAGCATGTACACCCAGGCGACCGGGAGCACGAGCAGGAGCGCGGTGAGCATGGACAAGAGGGTGACGAGCGCCAGCTCGCCGTGGGACAGGTGTACCGCGCCGCCGCCGGCGAGCTGCTGGAGCTCGGGCGCGCGGCCGGCGACGCCGCTGAGCAGAGATGTCTCCCGGAGGCGGTCGAGCAGCTGGGGGATGGCGGGGAACTGCCCGATCAGCGCCCACACGCCGAGGACGAGCAGCGCGTAGTACGCCGTCAGTCGGAAGTAGGGAGAGGTCCGCACGTAACCGCCGGTGTCCACCCAGAAATTGAATCGCGGGGACCGGAATCGGCCAGTAGGCCGGGGCGCGTCGCTCGCCTCCCCCGCTGCGGTACGCTAACTTGCGCTCATGTTCGACGTGCTCGACTCGCTGCGCGAGAGTCTCGCCCCCCGCTATGACGTCGAGCGCCAGATCGGCGCCGGCGGCATGGCCCAGGTGTTCCTGGCGGTGGAGCAGCACCCGCACCGCCGGGTGGCGATCAAGGTGCTCGATCCCGAACTCAGCACGCGCTTGTTGCGGGAGCGGTTCATCCGGGAAGTGGACCTGTCCTCCAAGCTGAGCCATCCCCACATCATGCCGATCTTCGCGGCGGGGGAGGCGGGCGGGCTGTTCTACTACGTGATGCCGTACCTCGAAGGCGAATCCCTCCGGCATCGCCTCGGGCGCGAGCGGGCGTTGCCGCTCGACGACGCGCTGCACATCACCCGGGACGTCGCCGACGCGCTTCACTTCGCCCACGCCCAGGGGATCATTCACCGCGACATCAAGCCGGAGAACATCCTGCTCT
The DNA here is from genome assembly GCA_035763885.1 of Gemmatimonadales bacterium. Lineage (GTDB taxonomy): Bacteria > Gemmatimonadota > Gemmatimonadetes > Gemmatimonadales > GWC2-71-9 > DASQPE01. Next base: position 2,664 of record DASUAH010000298.1, on the reverse strand, counting down.
CCGGGGACCATGCAATCGTCGCCGACTTCGGGATCGCGCGTGCGATCAGTGCCGCGGGCGCTCTCTCGCTGACGCAGACCGGGCAGGCGATCGGTTCACCTGGTTACATGAGTCCGGAGCAGGCGCTGGGCATGACCGAGCTCGACGCCCGTACCGACATCTACAGCCTCGGTTGCGTGCTGTTCGAGATGCTCGCGGGTGAGCCGCCGGTGCCCAGCCTGACGGAACGACTGGTCCAGAACTGGCAGGCGCTCGATTCGAGGCCGACGCTGCAGCGCGCGGGCCCCAGGGTCGCCCGCGCGGTGAAGCATGCCATCTCCCGAGCGCTCGCGCCTGTGCCCCAGGAGCGCTTCCCCACCGCCGGGGAGTTCGCGGTGGCGCTCGGCGGGGCGGGGCATCGCGCCAGCGTTCCGATGCGAGGATTCTTCGCCAGCCGGCGCGGGCGCCGTGTGGCGTTTGCCGGCGCGGTGGTGGCGCTGCTTGGCGTGGTGGCCGCGGCTCGTTTCCTGCAAAGCGGGACGCCGCACCTCAACGAGCGGCGCGTCGTGGTGGCCGTGATCGAGAACCGCACCGGGGATCCGGCGCTCGACAATCTCGGCCACATGGCTGCAGACTGGGTGACGCAGGGGCTCGCGCAGACCGGGCTCGTGGAAGTCGTGCCGTCGATGTCGGCGATGACTTCGTCCGCCGCGGCGGGCGGCGAGGGCCCGGGTCACCTGGACGCCGCCGCGATCCGCGCGCTGGGCCAGGAGACGGGGGCCGGCACGGTCGTCTCGGGGGCGTACTACCGGCAGGCGGACAGCGTCCGGTTCCAGGTCCAGATCTCGGCGGCGCGAGACGGCAAGCTGCTGCGGGCCCTCGATCCGGTCGCGGGCCCCCTCGCGCAGCCGCTCAGTGCCGTCGAAACGGTGCGCCAGCGGGTCATGGCCGCGCTCGCGACGCTGTTCGACTCCCGGCTCAGCCGCTGGGCGATGACCGCCAGCCAGCCGCCCAACTTCCAGGCCTACCAGGAGTTCATCGCGGGCCTGGACCGGTTCGTCCAGTTCGACATGCGGGGAGCGATCGCACATTTCGAGCGGGCGTCGGCGGTAGACACCACGTTCCGGCTGCCCCTCATCTTCGCCGCGAACGCCTACATGAATCTCGGGGAGTTCGCGGCGGCGGATTCCATCGGCCACGCGTTGCAGCGGCACGCCGGGCGGCTCGCTCCGCTCGACCGGTTCTACCTGGCGTGGGTGCTGGCGACGTGCCGGGGTGATGGAGCCGAGGCGCTCCGGGCCGCGCGTGCGATGGCGAATCTCGCGCCCGCCTCCGAGACCCTCTACCTGGTCGCCGAGAATGCGATGTGGCTCATTCGTCCGCGCGAGGCGGTGGAGGCCCTGGTCGCGCTCGGTCCCGACCGTGGCTTCACCCGCGGCTGGTGGGTGTATTGGTACGACCTGACCACCGCATTGCACCTGCTGGGCGACCATCGCCGCGAGCTCAAGCAGGCGCTCGAAGGAGCACGCCGGTTTCCCGACAGTCCGCAGATCTTGACCACGCAGATCCGGGCCCTCGCGGCGCTGGGCCGAGCGGAGGAGGTGACTCTCCGGCTCGGGGCGAGCGTGAACCTTCCCCCTGAGCAGGGCTTGACGCCGGCGGATGTGATGCTGCTCGCCGCGGTCGAGCTGCGGGCACACGGCCATCCCGCGGCGGCGGACACGGCGCTGGCCCAGGCTCGCGACTGGCTGGCCGCCCGTCCGCCTGCGGAGGCGGCATCGGAGGCGCACCGCTATCGCGTCGCGCTGGTGTCCTACACCGCGGGACGGCTCGCTGACGCGCAGCGCGAGTTCGGGCGGCTGGCGGCGAGGGAGAGCCCTGGCCGGAGCGACTCCCTCGCTGTCGTCGCTGTTATGGGCGACGGGTGGGACCAGATGGACTATCCCGGGTACCTGGGTGCCATCGCGGCGCGCCAAGGAAATCGCGAGCAGGCGCTCCGTGTCGACCGCACGATGGCGGGGGTGAAGCGGCCGTATGTCTTCGGCCGGCACACGGTGTGGCGGGCGCGCATCCAGGCGCTGCTCGGCGAGCAGGAGGCCGCCGTGGCCCTCCTCCGGGAGGCGTTCGCCCAGGGCTACCCGCACGGCCACACGCTGCACATCGATCTCGCCTTCGATTCACTGCGGGATTATGCGCCGTTCCGGGAACTGATGAGGCCGAAGGAGTAGCTCGCAGTGTTTGCCCGGAGTGCAGGCACGTGTTAGGCTGCGAGGCTTGCAGCCTAACGCCGCGACGGAAGGCTGGCTGGTGGAGTAACGAAGCATGGGGCGCAGGATATGGCGCACGGTGTTAGGCGGCGAGAGTGGACTGGACTGCGGCGGGGACGCAGTCTAATTACTAGTTAGGCAGCACGCTCGACGCCTGACGCTGGCCTCAGTTTTAGGAGAGCGCATGCCAGACTTTCCGACGGGCAATCCCGCACAGTTCTATCAGGGCGCTCCGCTGCTCATGATCCCCGATGTGCCGGCCACCGCGGACTTCTACCGGAAGATTCTAGGGTTCAAGGCCGACCCCGGCACCGCGACGCCCGAGTACAGTGTCTTGTGGCGGGATAATGCAGCGGTGCATCTGGCCAAAGGCGAGCACGCGCCTACGGGTGTTCGCATCTTTTTCTGGGTCAGGGAT
>DASUAH010000297.1:0-3623 GCA_035763885.1 Gemmatimonadales bacterium | reverse complement strand
GCACGCGACGACGCCGATCATCGAAGCCGGTGCCGTGGAGGCAAGCGGCGGCGCGGCCGGCGGTGTGGCGGCTTTCGACAATGTGTCCGAGACGCCCGCCCCCGGACCGCCGATGCCGGCCGAGGGCAAGGACCACGCCCGCGTTCCCTAACGGACCGGCGCGGTCTGTGACAGCAGGTCGCGGGTGAACGGTCCGCCCAGCCAGGCGAGGATGGCGAACCCGGCGTCGTTCGTGTAGTAGTATCCGCGGAAGGCCGGGTCGCTGCTGAAGGCCACGCCGCCGCGCGGGCCCTGAAGATCGGCCAGCGCGGCGAGGGGCTCGTCGGCCGGGAGGCCGTTCGCCTGCAGACCGAGCGCAAGCGACGCCGCGGCGATCGCGCTGCCGTCCTGGTGTCCGGCGAGCCAGCGCAGACCCTCGGCGATGCCGAAGACGTACGGCAGGTAGCCGTTGCTGAAGCGGTAGCCGCTGGCATCGTCCCGGCTGATGCCCCAGGCGTCCTGACGGAAGAAGACGCGCAGATCCCGCCGGAGCCGCAGCGCCATCTCGAGATAGCGGGCTTCGCCGCTGAGACGCCACATCGCCATCAGGCCGAGGAAGACGTCGGCCTGGCCCGCGGAGTACTGCTGGTCGAGCCGGTGCCATTGCCCGCCGCGCTGCTGCCAGGAGCTGTAGAAGAAGCGGCCGTCGTAGTTGTGCGCGATGAGGTACTCGATGCCTGATCGCGCCGCGGGCAGAAGCCGCTCACGGAGGTCGCGGTCCCCGGAGAGCTGCACGTAGAGGAACAGCGTGTACGCGTAGTACGCTTGAATAGCGTCCACGCCCTTGATGTCTGTGATGCCCAGCGCGCGATAGTACTCGCTGACGAAGGGCCGGTACTGCGGCGTGAGGTACCCCCAGTGCCAGGCCCCGTCCGCCTCCTGCACCGAGGCCAGCCACAGCAACCCCCGCCGCATGCCTTCCAGGAACCGCGGGACGCGCGTCGCCTGGAAGGCCGCGGCGAGGCCGACCATCGCGTAGTTCATGTTGTTGTCCATGTTCACGGCGGCGGTATCCGCTGCGTCCCGGATCGCCCCGCCGGGATCCTGATTGGAAAGGATGTAGTTCGCCGCGCGGATCGCCCTCGCCGTCGCCTGCTCGGGTACGCGGGCCTGCGCCGGCCCCGCGGCGCCGAAGGCCCCCACGAGCAGCGCAATCGCGACGGCAGCTGCCACTGCCTGCCGCATCGCCGCTCACTCCTCCTCGAGTCCATGCCCTCACGCCGAGGAGGCCACTCTCCGCACGGCCGCGGCCGTGTTTGGATCCGGGGGCGCGGCGGGTAAGTCAACTTCCACGATGCCGAGCAAGGCCCGAATCGTCCTGGGTGCTGTCCTGCCGGCCGCGCTCCTGCTCGGACTGCTCCTCCCTCCCTTCCGGCCGCTGGACCGCGTGCTGCTTCCTGTGCAGACCTTCTTCTTCGGGCTGTTCGTGTACCACCTGACCCTCGTCATCCTCGGGACGTGGAAAGCCCCCGTCCTCCCCATGCCCCTTGAGCCCCGTACCCGGTTCGCGGTGATCACCGCCGCGCACAACGAGGAGACCGTGATCGGCGCGCTGATTGCCAGCGTCCGGGCGCAGCACTATCCCACCGACCGGGTCACCATCTTCGTCGTCGCCGACCACTGCGGCGACCGGACGGCGGAGGTCGCCCGGGAAGCGGGAGCCGAGGTGTTCGCGCGGCGCGAGGGCGAACGGCGGGGGAAAGGCGTGGCCGTGGACTGGATCCTGCAGCGCATCTGGGAGCGGGGGGCGGACGCCTACGATGCCGCTGTGCTGGTGGACGCGGACAACCTGGTGGCGCCGGACTTCCTGCGGCAGATGGACGCCCACCTCCGGCGCGGCGACCAGGTCGTGCAGGGCTATCTCGGCACCAAGAACCCGGACGATTCCTGGATCACGCGCGCGATCTTCGCGAGCTACGCCTACACGAACCGGTTCTTCCAGCTGGCCAAGGAGCATCTCGGCCTCGGCAGCGCGCTCGGGGGCACCGGGCTCTGCATCGCCATGCCGCTGCTGCGGGATCTCGGCTGGCGCTGCACGGCGCTCACGGAGGACCTCGAGTTCCAGGTCCGCGCCATCCTCGCCGGCGTGCGGCCGACCTGGGGCTGGCAGGCCGTCGTCTACGACGAGAAACCGCTCACCTTCATTGCCGCCTTCCGGCAGCGACTGCGGTGGATGCAGGGCCACGCGAGCGTGGCGGTCCGCTACCTCGGACCGATGTTCCGGCGAGCGATCACCCGGCGCGACATCGTCGCCTGGGACACCTTCGTCTATCTCTCCGCGCCGATCTGGCTCACGTTCGCCCTGGCCCTCGCCGGGCTGTTTGCCGCCAACCAGGGCGCGTCACTGTTCACCTACCTGTATCCGGTCTGGGTGCCGCCCGTGATGCTCGCCGTGACGATCCTGTATCCCTTCGTCGCTTTGCGGCTGGAGGGTCATCCCACCGCGCCGTACCTGCGTCTGACGACATTCGCCGCGATCCTCCTGCTCGGGGTGAGCTGGCCGCTGCTGGGCTTCCTGGGCCTCGTCCGGTACCGCGCGCGCCACTGGGTGAAGACCGTGCACACACGCAGCCTGACGATCCAGGAGGTTACCGTGCGGCGCGAAGACCCTCTGGCCGGCGCCGCCCGATGGGCCACGCTGCGCAGCGTCCGCATGACGGCCGGAGCGCTCGCCGTGTTCACGATCGTCGCCGCCGTCACGCCCCGGCTGACCGCTCACCTCTTCGCGCCGGGACTGGAGAAGGGCGCCCTGCTGCTGCTCGACGGCGACGTGGACCACGCGGTCACATACTTCGAGGCCCTGCTCGAGGAGCATCCCGACGATCCCGGAGCCCACGCCTATCTCGGCCTGGCGCACCGGGTCCGCGGCAACGTGGCGAAGGCCGCTGCGTCGCTGCTGCAGGCGAAACGGCTCGATCCCGAGCTGGGAGACACCGTCGTCGCGCTCGGCGACTTCTTCGTGCGGCACCGTTCCCATCCGAACGCGCCGCGGCTGCTGCACACGCTGCTCGGGTCGGTCCGCTCCGGCCCCGACGCCTACGCCTGGACGGCGAACAAGTTCATCGAGCGGCGCCGCCTGAAACAGGCCCAGATCATCGTCGAGGACGGCGTGAGGCGGTACGGCGAACGGCTCCCGCTGCTCCGGAGCCTGGGGCAGGTACACTTCAACCGAGGAGGCTACGCGCAGGCCATCGAGATCTGGACCACAGCCCTGCGCCTCGCCCCCAGCGACGTTGGGCTGCTGATCAACCTCGGCTGGTCGCACGTGCGGCTGCGGCAGTACGCCCGCGCGGTCCCCTTCTGGGAGCGGGCCCTCCAGCTGGATCCCCGCAACACGGCGCTCCGGCACGACCTGGAGCGCGTGCGAACGCTTGTCCTCTGACGGCGGCGTGCCTCAGCGGGGGCCGAAGCGGAGCAGCCCCCCGTGGCGCTCGTGCACGGTCGGGCCCGGGCCCGCGAGCATCTGGGCTTTGCGCTGCAACAGGGCCAGGAGCCGCTCGGACGGCCGCCCGTAGATGTCCATCGTCTCCATCGTCAGCAACTCCGCGAAGCGGGCGAAGACAGGGCGGCCCAACTCCATGTGA
>DASUAH010000296.1:0-2960 GCA_035763885.1 Gemmatimonadales bacterium | reverse complement strand
CACCTCCGCGACGCGATCGCGGTGCGCGTGCCAGGGCAGCGCCGGGAGCGAAAGCTTGAGCTCCCGGGCAAGGGCCTCGGCCACCTCGAGCCCGCGCCCGCCGAGCGCCGCGAGCGTCCCGGCGGCGCCGCCGAACTGGAGCACCAGGGCCCGCGGGCCAAGCTCCGACAGGCGCGTCCTGTGCCGCTCGACCGCGTCGAGCCAGCCTGCAGCCTTGAGGCCCACGGTCACCGGCAGCGCATGCTGGAGCCAGGTGCGGCCCACGAGCGGTGTTCCCTTGTGCTTCTCGGCGAGCCGCGCAAGCGCGGCGGCCAATCGTCCGAGATCGGCCTCGACCAGAGCCAGGAAGCGCCGGAGCTGGAGCACGAGGCCCGTGTCCATCGCGTCCTGGCTCGTCGCCCCCCAGTGGACGTAGCGGGCGGCCTCGGGATCCTCCGCGGTGACCAGCGCGGTCAGGCGCTTCACCATCGGGATCGCCGGCGTGCCGGCCCGCGACGTCGCGCGGGCGAGTTCGGCCATGTCGAACAGCTCAGCCTGGCACTTCCCGGCGATCGCCCGAGCGGCCGACGCCGGGATCACGCCCGTACGCGCCTCGGCTCGGGCCAGCGCCGCCTCGAAGTCGAGCATGCCCTGAAGGCGGGCGCGATCGGTGAACAGCGCCGACGCCTCGGCGGAGCCGAAGAGCGGTCTCAGCAGCTCGGAGGACGGCGGGGTGCTCAACGCTCGCTGCCCCCTCACACGCGCTCGAGCGCGAGGGCCACGCCCTGCCCGACGCCGACGCACATCGTCGCGAGCGCGCGCCGGCCGCCCGTCTTCTCGAGATGATGGACGGCCGTGAGCACGAGGCGCGCTCCGCTCATCCCGAGCGGATGGCCCAGCGCGAGGGCCCCGCCGTTCGGGTTCACGTGCGCGGCATCGTCCGGCACCTCGAGCTGGCGCAGGCAGGCGAGCACCTGGCTCGCGAAGGCCTCGTTGAGCTCGATCAGGTCGAAGTCAGTGATCTTGAGTTGTAGGCGCGCCAGCAGTTTCTGGACGGCCGGCACCGGCCCGATGCCCATGATTCGGGGCGGCACGCCCGCGGTGGCCATGCCGAGCACCCGGGCGCGCGGCGTGAGGCCGTGTCTCTTCATCGCCGCTTCGGCGGCGAGGATCATCGCCGCGGCCCCGTCATTGATGCCCGAGGCGTTGCCGGCGGTCACCGTGCCTGGGCTGCGGAACGGCGTCTTGAGCCCCGCGAGCGCCTCGAGGGTCGTGTCGGGGCGCGGATGCTCGTCGGCCTTGACCTCGTCCCCCGCCCCCTGCGGGCCGACCACCGGAACCGGTACGATTTCCTCGGCGAAGTAACCCGCCGCTTGCGCCTTCGCCGCCCGCCTCTGGCTCCGGTAGGCGAAGGCGTCCTGGTCGGCGCGACTGATCCGGAACTCCTCGGCCACGTTCTCGCCGGTTTCGGGCATCGAGTCCACACCGTACTGTGCCTTCAGGACGGGGTTGACGAACCGCCAGCCGATCGTCGTGTCCTCGACCTTGGCCGCGCGCTGGAACGGGCCCTCGGCCTTGCCCATGACGAACGGCGCCCGCGACATGGATTCGACGCCGCCGGCGATCGCGAGGGCGATCTCGCCCGTCTTGATCGCGCGCGCCGCCGTCCCGACCGCATCCATCCCGGACGCGCAGAGCCGGTTGATCGTGGTGCCCGGGACCCCGTGGGGCAGGCCGGCCAGCAGGAGGGCCATGCGCGCGACGTTCCGGTTGTCCTCGCCCGCCTGGTTGGCACAGCCCAGGAAGACGTCGTCGAGCCGCGCCCAGTCGACTGCAGGGTTGCGCGCGACCAGCGCCCGGAGCGGCACCGCCCCGAGATCATCGGTCCGCACGCCGGCCAGCGCCCCGCCATACCTCCCGATCGGCGTCCGGACCGCGTCGCAGACGAACGCTTCGCTCACCGGTGCTCTCCGCGTCCCGGGTCCACTTTCGCGGGTCGCCCCCGCGGGGCCCCCGGCCGCGCCCCCGGCTGCCGTGGTCCCGGGTTCCGCCCGCCAGTGTAGCACGGCCGGACGAGGTCCGGACCCCGACGGGCCTACCAGCGCGTCAGCCGCCAGGCGAGCCAGCGCCAGGCCGGCTCCTCCACGTCCTCTCGGGCCAACTCATCGAGCACCGCGTAGGCCGCACTCGTGGCCTCGGCGAGCCAGCGTGCGCTCTCTCCGCCGTGTCCCCGGACCGCCTCGAGCGCCGCCCGGCAGACGGTCTCGACCAGCTCGTCCGGAGCGTCCACCTCCCGCACCAGGCGGCAGGCCGCGCGCACCACCACCTCCACGGCGTCGCTGACCTCCCGGGCGCCGAGCGGACCCTGCGCGATGCGTCCGACCACCAGCTCCCGGACCGTGAGGCGGACGGCGCGCGCCGGCACGCCCGCGCGAAGGAGCCCCGCCAGCTCCGACGCCACCGCCCCCTCGAACGGTCTCATCCCACGGGCTCCACGCGCAGCGCGTCGCCGGCCACGTCCGCGCGTACCGTCCCGCCGTCGCGAAGCTTGCCGGCCACGATCAGCCGCGCCACCGGGGTCTCCACCTCGCGCTGGACCACCCGCTTGAGCGGCCGCGCCCCGAAGACCGGATCGTAGCCGACGCGGGCCAAGTGGGCCCGCGCCCCCTCGGTGACGTCGAGCGTGATCCGGCGCTCGGCCAGGCGCCGCCGCAGCCCGTCTAACTGGATTTCCACGATCTTCCCGAGTTCCGCTTCCGTGAGGGCGCGGAAGACCACGACCTCGTCCACGCGATTCAGGAACTCCGGCCGGAACTGCCGCCGGAGCGCCTCCAGCACCTGCTCCCGCATGCGCTCGTAGCTACGCTCGTCGGCCCCGCGCATCTCGAGGATGAACTGGCTCCCGATGTTCGAGGTCATGATGATCACGGTGTTCTTGAAGTTCACCGTGCGGCCCTGGCCGTCGGTCAGCCGCCCGTCTT
>DASUAH010000295.1:0-4347 GCA_035763885.1 Gemmatimonadales bacterium | reverse complement strand
ACTCGGGCTATCCGGAGGAAGGCCGCTCGGCCATCGAGGCGCTGCTCGATACGCTGCAACGCGTGCGGGCGCTGCCCCTCTCCTCCGATCCGCTGCTCGGGCCGGGCACGCTCAACGTCGGCACCATCCAGGGCGGCGTGGCGCCGAACGTGCTGGCGCCTGACGCGCGCGCCCAGGTGCTGTTCCGCACGGTCGGCCCCACCGGCGCGCTCAAGGAGCAGCTCCGGCAGTGCTGCGCGCCCGGGGTGCGCTGCACGGTCGGCGTCGAGATTCCCGCGTACAAGGGCTCGGCGCCGGCCGGCTGGGACACCACGGTCGTGAGCTACGCGAGCGACCTGCCGTTCCTCGAGGGCTGGGGCCGGCGGCTCCAGCTGGGGCCCGGCACGATCCGCGTCGCGCACACGGACCAGGAGCGGATCCGCAAGGACGATCTCCACCGGGGGGTGGAGCTGTACGTGCGGCTCGCCTCGGACCTGCTGGCCGGGGAGGCATGATGGCGGGACGGGTTCCGGTCGCCGTGCTGGGCGCGACCGGCACGGTGGGACAGAAGTTCGTGCGGCTGCTGGCCGAGCACCCGTGGTTCGAGCTCACCGCGCTGGCGGCGTCGGACCAGAGCGCGGGCCGGCCCTATGGCGACGTGGTCCGCTGGCGCGAGACCATTCCCCTCCCCGACCGGCTCGCCGGCCTGACAATCGCGCACTGCAGGGCGCCGCTCCCCGCGCGCATCGTCTTCTCCGCGCTGGACGCCGAGGTGGCCCGCGACATCGAGCAGGAATTCGCGAAGCAGGGTGCGCTGGTGGTCACCAACACCCGGGTCCACCGGATGGACCCGGACGTCCCGCTCATGATCCCCGAGATCAACCCGGACCACCTGGCGCTGGTGGAGCGGCAGCGGATGCAGCGCTGCTGGCCGGGGGCGATCCTCGCGAACCCCAACTGCTCCGCGGCGGGGCTGGTGCTCGCGCTCGCGCCGCTGCAGCGCGCCTTCGGGGTGGAGAAGGTCTTCGTCGCCACGATGCAGGCGGTCTCGGGCGCCGGCTATCCCGGCGTGGCGTCGCTCGACATCCTCGGCAACGTGGTGCCGTTCGCCGGCGGCGAGGAAGAGAAGATGGAGGGCGAGACCTGCAAGATTCTCGGGACGCTGGGCCCGGACGGGGTCCAGGCGGCACCGATCGCGATCAGCGCGCACGCCAACCGGGTGGCGGTGGTCGACGGGCATTTCGAGGTGGTGTCGGTCGGGCTCGGCCGCAGCGCCACCCCGGACGAGGCGATCGCCGTGCTCCGGGAGTTCCGGGGTCCGGAGCGGGTGCGCTCGCTCCCGTCCAGCCCGGCCGCCCCGGTCGAGGTGGACCTTCGGCCCGATCGCCCGCAGTCCCGGCTCGACCTCGAGCGCGGGGCCGGGATGACGGTGACGGTGGGCCGGGTGCGCCCCTGCCCGATCCTCGATCTCCGGCTGGCGCTGCTGAGCCACAACACCATCCGGGGCGCCGCGGGAGCCGCGGTGCAGATCGCCGAGCTGCTGGTGGCGGAGGGGTACGCCGGCGCATGATCGTCTGCAAGTTCGGCGGGACGTCGGTCCAGGATGCCCCGGCGATCCGGCGCCTCATCGGGATCGTCCGCTCGCGCTCGCCCGAGCAGCCGGTCGTGGTGGTGTCGGCGCTCGCCCGGATGACCGACGGCCTGCTGGAGCTCGCGAAGCTGGTGGAGCTCGGCGGCTCGCGCTGGCGGGACCACCTCAGGGCGCTGATCCGGCGCCACGAGCAGACCGCGCACCAGCTCGACGGCGGGGCCGCGGCGCTCGACGCCATCCGGGCCGAGGCCGACGCGCTCCGCGCGGAGCTGGAGCCGGCGGCGGGCCGGCGGCTCCTCCCGCGCGAGCTCGATGCCGTGTCGGCGCGGGGCGAGCTGTGGAGCTCCCGGCTGGTGGCGGCGGCCCTCGAGGGCGCCGGGATCGCCGCCCGCTGGGTGGACGTCCGCCCGATCATGGTCACCGACGATCGCTACGGCCGGGCGACGCCCTACACCCACGTGCTGAACACCCGCGCCCGCGACACGCTGCGCCCGCTCCTGGCCGGCGGGATGGTGCCGGTCACGCAGGGATTCATCGGCGCGACCGCCGCGGGCGTGACCACGACGTTCGGCCGGGGCGGCTCCGACTTCACTGCGGCGCTGCTGGGGGCGGCGCTCCGGGTGCGGCGGGTGGAGATCTGGACCGACGTCGACGGCCTCATGACCGCGGACCCGCGGGTGGTGGCCTCCGCACGCACGCTCGCCGTGGCGAGCTACGAGGAGGCGGCGGAGCTGGCCACGTTCGGCGCCCGGGTGCTCCACCCTGCGACCGCCGTGCCGCTGGTGCGCGAGGGGATCCCCATCATCGTGCTCAACGCCCAGCGCCCGGACCACCCCGGCACCACGATCGAATCCAGCGCGGAGCTCGAGCGGCTGGGCGACTCGCCGATCCGCTCGATCTCGTGGAAGAAGGGGATCACGGTCCTCAACGTCCGCGCGCCCCGCATGCTGGGCGCGTACGGGTTCCTGCGGCAGCTGTTCGAGGTCTTCGAGCGGCACGAGGTCGTCGTCGACGTGCTCGCGAGCAGCGAGGTGAGCGTGTCGCTGACGATCGAGGACCGGAGCCACCTCGGGCTGGTGCGCCGCGAGCTGGAGGAGCTGGGAGACGTGTGGGTCGACGAGGGCCGCGCGATCGTCGCGGTGGTCGGCATCGGCCTCAAGAGCGCCCCCGGGCTCGCCGCGCGGGTGTTCGGCGCGGTGAAGCCGACCTGCGTCGAGGTGATCTCACAGGGTGCCTCGGCGATCAACATGACGTTCATCGTCAAGGAGGACGACGGGCCGGACGTCGTGCGCCGCCTGCATCGCGAGTTCTTCGGCACCTGCTGATGCGGATCGCGATCGTGGGCTATGGCCGGATGGGCCACGCGGTCGAGGCGGCGGCGGTGGCGCGCGGTCACTCGGTCGTCGCCACGATCGACCTCCCCGGCAACGAGGCCGGCCGGGCGCTCACCCGCGAGCGGCTCGCCGGCGCCGACGTCGCCGTCGAGTTCACCACTCCCGCCGCCGCACCGGTCAACATCGAGCAGCTCATCGCGGCCGGGGTGCCGGTGGTGTGCGGCACCACGGGCTGGGCCGCGGAGCTGCCCCGCATCGAGGCGCTGGTCCGCGCGCGGGGAGGGGCGCTGCTCTACGCCGGCAACTTCTCGATCGGCGTGCAGCTGTTCCTGCGTGCGGCGCGTGACCTCGCCGGACGCTTCGCGGGTCACGCGGGGTTCGACGCGTTCATCGTCGAGGAGCACCACGCGCGCAAGATCGACGCGCCCTCGGGCACGGCCATCACCCTCCGCCAGGGCGTCTCCGCGGCCGACCCGGCGCGGGCCTTCCCCATCACCTCAATCCGGGCCGGGGCCATCCCAGGCACCCACCGTCTGAGCTACGACGGACCGTACGACACGGTCACGCTCACCCACGAGGCCAGGAGCCGCGACGGGTTCGCCGCCGGCGCGGTGGCGGCGGCGGAGTGGTTGCCGGGACGGCGCGGCGTGTTCACCTTCGAGGAAATGCTCTTCGGAGACCGGCCATGAGACGCTTCCGCGGCTGCGGCACCGCCCTCGTCACCCCCTTCACCCGCGCGGGTGCGGTGGACCACGCCGCCCTCGACGACCTCGTGCGCTGGCAGGTGGTCGAGGGGATCGACTTCCTCGTCCCCTGCGGTTCCACCGGTGAGGCCCAGACGCTCGACCACCGCGAGCGCGAGGCGGTGGTCACGACCGTGCTCAACGCGGCCCACGGCCGGGTCCCCGTGATGGCGGGCGCCACCAGCAACGACACCCTGCGGGCCGTGGCTGAGGTCAAGCGAATGTGCGCGCTGGGCGTGGACTACATCCTCAGCGCCACGCCCTACTACAACAAGCCCACCCAGGAAGGGCTGTACCGCCACTTCATGGCGGTGCTCGACGCCGCCACCCGTCCCGTCTGCCTCTACAACGTTCCCGGCCGCACCGCGGTCAACATGAAGCCGGAGACGGTGCTGCGCCTTGCCGAGCACCCGAACGCGCTCGGCATCAAGGAGGCCAGCGGCGATCTCAAGCAGGCGATGGAGATCATCCGCGGCCGGCCGGAAGGCGGCTTCGCGGTGCTGTCGGGCGAGGACTGGCTCACGCTCGCGATGATCGCCGCCGGCGGCGACGGCCTGATCTCGGTGGTATCCAACGAGGTGCCGGCCGCCATGACCTCGCTGGTGCGCCACGCGCTCGGCGCGGAGCTGGACGAGGCCCGCGACCTTCTCTACCGCCTCCTGCCCCTCATCGACGCGAACTTCATCGAGACCAACCCCGC
>DASUAH010000294.1:0-4974 GCA_035763885.1 Gemmatimonadales bacterium | reverse complement strand
CGCTCCGGGCGACGCGGTGGTGCCGCTGGGTGCTCGCCGACGGCGACCGACCCTGCGGCCGCGTCGCGGCGTTCGCGCCGGCAGCCAGACCCGAGGTGGGCTACTTCGGCTTCTTCGAGTGCCCCGACGACGCCGGCATCGCCCGGGCCCTGCTCGGCGCGGCCGAGGCGTGGCTCGCCGGGCTCGGGCGGCGGGAGGTGTATGGGCCCGTGGCGGTCACGCCCCGGGACCGCATCGGGCTCCTCATCGAGGGGTTCGAGCGCCCCGCCCTGCTCTTCACGCCCTACAATCCGCCCTATTACGCGCGGCTGCTGGAGAGCGCGGGCTACACGCCGGCGCACTACCTGAGAGCGTACGGCTGGCAGCCGGGCTACCGCGACGACCGCGGGGTGGTGCCGCTCGCCGAGCGGGTCGCCGCCCGCGCCGCAGTGCGGGTGCGGACGCTCGACCCCGCGCGGCTCGGCGAGGAGACCCGCCTGGTGGTCCAGCTCGTCAACCAGACGCTGGCGGGCGCCTGGCACTTCGAGCCCATCAGCGAGAGCGAGGCCGCCCGGCTGGCGGCGCTGCTCGGCCCGGTGCTCGACCCGTCCATTGCGCTCGTGGCCGAGGACCACGAGGGACCCTGCGCCGTGTTCCTCGCGATCCCCGACGTGTGGTGGCTCTGGCGCCGGGCCGGGGGTGCGCTCTGGCCCTTCGGCTGGGCCCGGCTGCTCCAGTGGCGCCGCCGCATCCCGCAGGCGCGGGTGATGGCGCTGGGCGCGCTCCCGCGCGCCCGGCGCACCGGCACCGTGGCGCAGCTCATCGGCCGGCTGGATCAGGCGGGGCGCGCCCGCGGCTATCGCTACGGCGAGCTGTCGCAGGTTTACGAGGACAACCACGCGATGCGCCGAGTGCTCGACCGCATGCGCCTGCCCGTCGTGCGGCGCTACGCGGTGTACGCCCGCCGGCTGGAGGCGTGAGGGAGTGACCCACACCGAGAAGGTCCACGTGATCTTCGGGTGCGCCGCGGCCGTCACCGGGGCGCTGGCAGTGCGCCACGCGTACCGGCCCGAGAGCCGAACCCGCTTCGTCTGGCCGGTGATCGGATTCCTGATCGGCTTCTTCCTCTTCGTCCCGGTCGAGGCGCAGAGCCGCACCTACGAGGAGGTGGGCTGGTGGGAGACGCTGGCCAGCGCCGTTCCCCAGGACCCTGCCGGCTGGGTGGCCGACTGGTTCGCCCGGCTGGATCATCGGCACGTCATCCAGCACAAGATCGCCGGATTCCTGATCATGGCGGCCGGCGCGATCGAATGGCTCCGCGCGCAGGGGCGGCTCGCGGGCAAGCCATGGGGCCAGCTGCTCCCGCTGTTGCTCATCGGGATCGGCCTCGCGTTCGGGGTCCACGGCGGCACCCGCCAACATCTCCCGCACTACGTGGAGCAGCTGCACCACTGGCTGTTCGGGGTGGGATTCGTGCTCGCCGGCGTGGCGCTGGCGCTCTGGCAGCACGGCCTCGTCCGCGCGCCCACGTTCCGCGGGCTCTGGGCAGCCCTGGTCCTGATCGTGGGACTCGACATCGCGTTCTTCTACCGCCTCGATCCCGGCGAGCTGCGCCGGGCGGAGGGACATCACCATGAAGGCGCTGGTCCTGGGCTGCGGTGAGATGGCCCGGCCCGCGATCGCGGACCTGGTGCGGCACGGCGTATTCAACCGGATCACCGTCGCCACCCGCCGGCCTGAGCAGATCGAGGAGTTCGCCTGCGGCCAGTCCACCTGCTCGGTCCGGGTGGGCGTCGCCCGGGTGGACGTGCTCGACCCCGCGGCCCTCGTGCCGCTCATGCGCGGGCACGACGTGGTCTGCAACCTCGCAGGCCCCAACTACCGGAACGCGGTGCCGGTGGTTCGCGCGGCGATCGCGGCGCGCGTGTCGCTGGTGGACGTCTCCGACGACTGGGAGGCCACGCTCGAGATCCTCGACCTGCACCGGCAGGCTCAGAACGCCGGGATCACGGTGCTGGTCGGGCTCGGTGCGAGCCCCGGCGTGACCAACGTACTCGCCCGCTACGGCGCCGATCGGCTCGACCACGTCGAGGAGGTGCGCACCTCGTGGGTGATGCGAGGCTCGGACCTCGGCGGCCCCGCGCTCGCTGCGCACCTCCTGTACTCGCTGCCGCACCGCGGCTTCGTGTTCGAGGACGGGGCGATGCGGGAGGTGCGGCCCTTCGAGGACGGGAAGGAGGTCCTGGTCTACCCCGAGCTCGGCCCGGTCGAGGTGATGCACATCGGCCACCCGGAGCCGTTCACGCTCGCCCGCTACGTCGAGGACGTCCGCTACGCCGACGACAAGGCCACGTTCCTCCCGGTCGAGGTGAACCGGATGATCGTGGAGCTGGGCCGCATCGCGCGGTCGCCGCACCCGGTCCAGGTCGATGGGCGGTCGGTGGACCCGATGGCGTTCGCGTCGCGCTACCTGTACGAGGCGGGAAAGCGGATGACCGACGTCCCGCAGACCGGCGCGCTTCGCACCGAGCTGCGGGGCGAGCGGGATGGCCGTCCGGTGCGGCTGGTCTATGCGGCGGCGGGCCGCATCGCGGTGGGCACGGGGGTCCCCTGTGCGATCGGAGCGCAACTCGTCGCCGCCGGCTCGGTGCGCCGCCGCGGGGTGTACCCGCCCGAGGCGAAGGGGGTGCTCGACGCCGAGCTCTTCCTGCGCGCGATCGAGCTGCGCAACATCGGGACGATCGAGGAGACCGTGCTCGACTGGGACCGCGCGCTCGCGGAGCCGGAGCTGGTGTGAGCGTCGTCCAGGTGATGATCCCCGTGCTGCTCGGCGTGGTGGCGCTCGAGCTGGTGGTCGGCCAGGCGCGGGGACGCCGGGTGTATCGAGTCGCCGACTCGCTCGCCGACCTGGGCTGCGGCGCGATGAGCCAGGTCGTCGGCATTGCGGTGACGGCCGTGAGCGTGGGGACCTACGCGCTCACAGCCGACCTGCTCGCCGTGCAGCGCTGGCTGCCGGTGGCAGCGTGGCCCGCGGGACCGCTCGGCTGGATCGCGGTGTTCCTGCTGGTGGATCTGGGTCAGTACCTCACGCATCGGCTCTCCCATCGCGTCGCATTGCTCTGGGCCTGCCACGCCGTCCACCATTCCAGCGAGGAGCTCAACTACGCCGTGGCGCTCCGCAACAGCAGCTTCCACGGTTTCTTCATGTGGGTCTTCTTCCTGCCGCTCGCCGTGGCGGGTGTGCCCTGGCGGATGGCCGCGGTCTGCTACGGGCTCAACGTGGTCTACCAGTTCTGGCTCCACACGCGACTCGTGGGACGCCTCGGCTGGCTGGAGCGGGTCCTGAACACCCCGTCGCACCACCGGGTGCACCACGGCCGGGACGCCCACTATCTGGACCGGAATTTCGGCGGCGTGCTCATCGTGTGGGACCGGCTTTTCGGCACTTTCACGCCCGAGGCGGAGGAGCCACGGTACGGCACGGTCCACCCGCCGGAGAGCTGGAACCCCCTGTGGGCGAACGTGCACGGCTTCGCGCTGATCGCCGAGGCGGTGCGCCGCGCGCCGAATTGGCGGGGGCGGCTCCGGGCCGTGTTCGGCCCGCCCGAGCAGCTCGCGGGACTCGTCCCGGCCGCGGTCCCGCCGGCCCCCAGCCCCGCGAGAACCGTTTACGCGGGTGTGCAGCTCACGTTCGCGGTCGCGGCGACGCTGCTGCTCGTTCTCCCGGACAGACTGCCCCCGCTGGAGCGTCTTGCGTGGGCCGGGCTCGTCCTGGTCACGCTCTGCGTGATGGGCGGGCTGCTGGACGGCCGGCGCTGGGCGCTGGTGCTGGAGCCGGTGAGGCTCGCGGTAGTGGTGCCGGCCGCGCTGCTCGCGGCATTGGGCCCGGTCCCATGACCGCGTCGCCATGAGTGTGCGCGGCGCCCGGACGCCCCGCCCCCGCGGACGACCGCGAGCGCACCTGAACCGATTCGGCCGCACGTCGTCGGATAGTTCGCGCTTCGTAGCGGGAGGGGCTACTCGCCGAGCGCCGGGAGCACGTACCTCGGGACGTACACCCGCTGCGCCGTGTACAGCACCGGATCGCTGTAGTTCCCCCCGTAGAACGCGAGCACCAGGTCCAGGTCTGGAATCCCCATCACCACCTGACCGCGCGCCCCCGCTGCCTGCCCCCGTGCACAGGGGACCCCGCGCTGGCTGCTGGCGTGCAGCGCCGGTGGAGGGCAAATTGGGCGCGACCCACACCGGGCACATGCTTGGCGGAGATCCCCGCTGCGCTCGCCGACGGCCTGCGCGACCGCTACCGCTCCGGAGCCCTGATGGCCCGGCCGCCGGCGCCATGCGTTCTCGCGTGGGCGCTCCTGTCGCTCTCCCTCGTTCCCGGGGCGTGGGCCCAGGAGCTGCGCGCGATCGTCGGCGGCACCATGATCGACGGCACCGGCCGGGCCCCCGTCCCCGACGCCGTGGTGCTGGTCCGCGACGGCCGCATTACCTGCGCCGCCGCCCGCGCCGCGTGCCCCGTCCCCGCCGGGGCTCGGCGAACACGGGCGGCGGGCACGTGGATCATCCCGGGCCTCATCGACGCCCACGTCCACTTCAGCCAGACCGGATGGTTCGACGGTCGGCCGGACGCCGCCGATCTCCGGGCCCGCTATCCCTACCCCGCCGTCATCGCCGGCCTCGAAGCGCATCCCGAGCGGTTCTTCGACGCCTACCTGTGCGCCGGGGTGACCTCGGTGTTCGACGTCGGCGGATACCCGTGGACCTGGGCGCTGCGGCGGCGGTACGCCGCGAGCCCCCGGGCGCCCCGGATCGCCGCGGCCGGGCCGCTCCTCTCGACCATCGACCACTGGCTCAACCGGCCCGGCCAGCAGCAGCTGATCCACATGACGAGCGACTCGGTCGTACGGGCGGTGGTGCGTGAGCACGCCGCCTTCGGGTCGGACGCGGTGAAGCTCTGGTACATCATGCCACCCCAGCCACCCGACACCGCCC
>DASUAH010000293.1:0-3678 GCA_035763885.1 Gemmatimonadales bacterium | reverse complement strand
TGTACGGCCCGCTGCTCTATCTCATGCGGGCGGACGAGCGGGGGATATACCCCACGCTCTCGGTCGGAGAGAAGCGCGACTATCTGCGGCGCTTCTGGGCGCGCCGCGATCCGACGCCCGGCACGCCCGGCAACGAGTTCGCAGACGGGTTCTACGCCCGCATCTCGGAGGCGAACCGTAAGTTTCGCGAGGGCGGGGCCGCCCAGATCCCCGGGTGGCGCACCGACCGCGGCCGCATCTACCTGAAGTACGGCCTGCCCGACGAAGTGCTCGCTCGCCCGCAGCCACCCCGCGGCCTCCCATATGAGGTATGGAAGTACACCCGGAAGCGATTGCTGAAGTACTGCTTCGTGGATCTCACCCGGTTCGGCAACTACGCGCTCGTCTGGAGCAACGATCGGCTGGAGAGGAGCGAGCCCAACTGGCGGCAGCTGCTGGGGTGGGAGGCGTATGAGGACGTGATGCGCTTTTGAAGAGAGGCGGGAGGAGGCGGTAGGAGGCGGTAAGGGGCGGTAGGAGGCGGTAAGAGGCGGTAAAACGATGCGCGGTGCGTAATCCTGGTTTGCGCTGCACGGCGTCGACGTCGTAACCTGCAACCGTGCTCCCGTACGAACGGTTCGCCGCCTGGCAACGGTGTCACGAGCTGGTGCTGGCGGTTTACCGCATCACCCAATCCTTCCCTACGCACGAGCTGTACGGGTTGAGTGCGCAGGCACGTCGAGCGGCATTCTCAGCGGCAGCCAACATTGCCGAAGGTTCGGCGAAGCGCGGTGGTCGTGAGTTTCTTCGATACCTCGACATCGCGCTGGGATCTCTCTCAGAGCTTTCGTACACTCTCCGTCTTGCGAACGATCTGCATCTTCTCACTGGCACCGAGTGGGAGGAGCTCAGCGCCCTGCGTGCCCGTGCAGGCTTTCTCACCTGGCGCTTGTACGAGCGGCTGGGCGGGAAACGGCGCCTGGAACGCAGCGCACGAGGGGCCGTTTCGTAGCCCATCATCACATCCGCACATCCGCGTTCTACCGCCCCTTACCGCCCCTTACCGCCTCTTACCGCCCTTACCGCCCCCTACCGCCCCATGCCGCCTCTTACCGCTCCTACCGCCCCTTACCGCTCCTACCGCCTCTTACCGCTACGAGCCCCGCCCACACTGCGGTGCCGACCGCGACGTGCACCGCCTGCAGCGGCGGCGGCAGGGCCAACAGGACCATCGCGGCGGCCACCCCGACCTGCAACATCACCAGCACGAGCACCAACTTGGGTCCGCGCGCGGGCGTCCGCGACGCCCACACCAGCACGTAGATCGCCAAGCCGTACGCCAGCACCCGATGAGTCCAGTGAATGTGCTGGAGGTAGTTCCCCTCGGGGATGATTTGGCCGTTGCAGAGCGGGAACCCGAGGCACGCCGACGCGGCGCCCAGGTTCGCGGTGAGCGCGCCGAGCAGCACGGTCACGAAACCCAGCGCAGAGGCCCATAGCCTCGCTGAGGCCCATTGCCCCGCGCGTGAGCGCGGGGCTCCGGAGGCGGGGGCCCCCGCCATCCCCGGGCTTGCGCCGGGGGTCAGGCTCGGCCCCTGTGCCGCGACGATGAGCGTCGCCAGCAGCAGCATCGCCGTGCCGAGGTGCACGATCACGGTCCAGGGCGGGAGCGCAAGCTTCACGGTGATCGCCCCAAGGCCCACCTGTAGGACGAGCAACGTCAGCGCCACGTACGCCGCCCCCCACGGGCGGTAAGGGGCGGTAAGGGGCGGTAGGAGGCGGTAGGAGACGGCAGGAGGCGGTAAGGGGCGGGAGGCGATCGGCCCGTTGGACGCATCCCGCCGCAGTAGCCAGGCATATCCCGCCAACGCGATCACCAGGATCGACACGACCGCGGCAGCCAGGCGGTGTGTCCATTCGATGAGCGTCCCGAGATCGTCGAGCGGGGGGAACAGGCGCCCGTTGCACAACGGCCAATGATCCCCGCACCCCATCCCCGAACCCGTAATGCGGACCATGGCTCCGAGGACGATGAGCAGGTAGGCGCATACAGCGGCGACCCAAGCGAGCCGCGCGAAGCCTCGAGTGGTCACAGCGGCGGGCCCGCCGCGGGGCCGAGCATCGCCTGGCGCACCAACGGGATGGGCGGACCACCGTACGAGAGGAACGCATCGTGGAACGGCTTCCACTCCTCGCCCCCGCCGCGCGAGCGGGTCCAGTCGTCGCGTAGCCGCATGATCATCAGCTTGCCGAGCGTGTAGTTGAGGTAGGCGGGGTCGAAGGTGCCCCGCGCGGCCTGCTGGCGGGCCTCGGCCGGGCTCGCGAACGCGTGCTCGCGGAACAACCGCTCGCACTCCGCCACCGCCATCCCTTTGGTGTGGAGGCCGATGGCGCACAGATAGCGCGCGTTGCGCAGCAGCGCGTTCAGGAGCTGGCCGATGTGGGTCTCGGGGTCGCCCTCGCCCAGCCCGGCGTCCCACGTCAACTCCTCCGTGTAGTGCGCCCACCCTTCCGCGAAGGCATAACCCACGAACACGCGGCCCAACATCCGCGGTGAGCGATTGGAGTGCAGGAACTGCAGGAAGTGGCCCGGCCACACCTCGTGCACGCTGGTGAAGAGCAGATCCGCGACGCCCGGGATGTAGGCCTCGCGTTCGGCGGGCGTCCACGCCGGATCGGGCGGCGCCACGTAATAGACGGAGGGCATCCCCTTCTCGTACGGTCCGGGAATGTCGATGTAGGCGAAGTTCCAGCGCTGGTGGGGCGGGGACTCCTCGACCTTGGCCCGCTCGGTGCCCGGGATCGCGACGAGGTCGCGGGCGCGGACGAACTGCTCCAGCGAATCGAGCTGCGCGCGGGCGGCGGCGACGGCCCCGCCGGCTGGTTTGTGCGCCGCGGCTCTGTCCACGCAAGCCTGGACTGAGCGGCCGCCGCCTGCGTAGCGCGCGCACGCCTGCTCCAGGGCGCGCAGGTTGCGCTCGAGGTCGGCGCGACCGATCTCCTCGAGCCGCTCGAGCGGCACGTCCACGCGCTCGGTCGCCCGCAGCATCTCGCGGAACAGGTCCGGACCGAGGGCGAAGGCGTCCGTTCCTCGCGCACGTTCGGAGGCGAGCCAGGCGTCGAGCTCCCGCAGCGCCTGGACTGCTCCGGCGGTGGCCGTGCGGAACGCGGCCTGGAGGGCGGTGTCCGTGACCGTGGCGAAGATCGGCGGCACATCGCGCTCGACGTACGGGATCAGTCCCCCGAACCGGATCCGGCCGATGTCCACGTAGGCGCGCGGCAGCGGGGTCCGGAGGTTGGCGCGAACGTGCGTGGCCGCTTGAGGCACGGCCTGGGCCCAGCGCACGTACGCGCGCATCCGCTCGGCGAGGGGCGCGTACGGTCGGGTAAGGTACACGTTCGGGTCGAGCGCTTGACCGTAGAAGACGGGGTTGCGCCACGGCCACTCGGCCTGCTCGAGCCAGAACAGGTCGCCGTCCACCAGGGCGAGGAGATAGTCGCGCTCGAACCGGTGGGCCGGATCGAGCCCGGCGGTGTCGAAGCCCTGGGCCTGGTCGCGCATCCGGTGGAGCCGCGCGATCTCCTCGCGCAACGCCGCCGCGCTCCACTCGGGGAAGCGGCCGTCGAACTCGTGACGTCCTTGGTAGACCGCGACGTGGGGATTCGCCTGGAAGTACGACTCGATGAACTCGTCCACGA
>DASUAH010000292.1:0-2080 GCA_035763885.1 Gemmatimonadales bacterium | reverse complement strand
TCGAGCGCATGCCGGCGCAGCCGGCGGCGCCCGCGCCGCGCACCGGCGGCGGCCCCGCGGCGCTTCCGGCGGCCGTCGGCGGGGGACGAACCTGGGCTCGGCTCCTGCCGGTGCTCGCGCTTGCCGCAGCGCTGCCGTTCTGGCCCTACGAGCGTGCCTGCGGTTCCGGCCTGCTCTTCTATCTCGCGTCGGTGGGAGTGCTGACCATCGCGGCGGTCTGGTGCGCGGCGGTCGCCTGGAAGCACCGCCGAGCGCTCGCGCACGTGGCCGCGTTGCTCGCGCTGCTCTGGGGACTGGTGCTGGCGTCGGCGGAGGTGCTGCCCCGGGTGGGGTACGCAGCGCGCGCGGCCGCGTGGCTGTGCCGCTAGGCGGTTCCCCGATCCCGGCTCTGTGATCCCCGTCTCGCTGGGCGCGCGCTCACCACGAAACAAAGTGACTCGGGCCGTTGCGCCGCGGTCGCTCGCAGGGTAAGGTACGCGAAGGATCACCGTTTCGAGGTCAGCAGTATGCGTCCCATGCAGGTTGGCTCCGGCAAGCGGAGCGCGTCCTTCGACGAGGGTTCGCTCGACCAGTACCTCCGCGAGATCAGCCGGTACCCGCTGATTCCGCAGGAAGAGGAGGTCGAGCTCGCGCAGCGGATCCGGCGCAGCGACGGCGAGGCGCTCGACAAGCTCGTACGCAGCAACCTGCGCTTCGTGGTGTCGGTGGCCAAGAAGTACCAGAATCAGGGCGTGTCGCTGGCCGACCTGATCAACGAGGGCAACCTCGGCCTCATCCGCGCGGCCCACAAGTTCGATGAGACCAAGGGGATCAAGTTCATCTCCTACGCCGTCTGGTGGATCCGGCAGGCCATCCTCCAGGCGCTGGCCGAGCAGAGCCGTATCGTCCGCGTGCCGCTGAACCGTGCGGGCACGCTGCACCGGATCGGCAAGAGGTCGTCGGCGCTGCTGCAGGAGCTCGGCCGCGAGCCGACCCCCTCCGAGATCGCCGAAGGGATGGACATCTCCATGGAGGAGGTCCAGAAGACCCTCTCCATCTCCCAGAACCACCTCTCCCTTGACGCGCCGCTCACCCCGGGCGAGGACAACAAGCTCCTCGACTACCTCCCCGACACCCAGAACCCCGGCCCCGACTCCGACACGTTCGAGCACGCGCTCACCGAGTCGATCGAGGAAGTGCTCTCCACGCTCAAGGAACGCGAGGCCAAGATCCTGCGCCTCTACTTCGGGCTCGACGGCCCCGAGCCGATGACGCTGGAGGAAATCGGAAGCCTGCTGGGGATCACGCGCGAGCGGGTCCGCCAGATCAAGGAGAAGGCGCTGAGCCGGCTGCGGCATGTAAGCCGGGCGAGGTCGCTCGAGAGCTTTCTGACGTAGTGGGGCAGGGAGCACCTCCTGCTCACTGCTCCCTTTGAGTTCCGGCCAGAATCGCGGCCACCTGTCCCCACTCGATCAGGAAGGCGTCGTGCCCGTACAGCGACGCGATCTCGACGTACCGCGCGGGCGCACCCGCGGCGCGGTAGGTGTCGACCCACGCCCGCACTTCAGCCGGATAGTACAGGATGTCGCTGTCGATCCCGACACCCACGACGTCGCCCACCCGGGCGGCCGTGTCCCGCGCGGCGGCCGCGGGGTCGCCGACGTCGTGCAGGTCCATCGCCCAGGTGAGCGCGACGTAGCTCGCCGCGTCGAAGCGCGCCACGAGCTTGTCGCCCTGCCGCCGGAGATACTGCTCGGCGTCGAAGCGGCCCGGCTGCCGGGTGGAGCCGCGGCCGAACCGGGCGTGGAACTCGGCGGCCGACCGGTAGGTGATCATCGCGATCGCCCGGGCTGCGGCGAGGCCGGCCGCCGGGCCGTGCCCCTCTGGATACCGGCCGCCCTGCCAGGCCGGGTCGGCCTCGATGGCCATGCGCTGGGCCGTGTTCCACCCGATCGCCTGCGCCGACGTCGCAGCCGGCGCGGCGAACACCACCAGCCGGTCCACCGGTACGGGCGAGATCCGCCCCCATTGCAGCGCCACCATGCCGCCGAGCGAGCCCCCCGTCGCGAGCGCGATCCGGCGGATCCCGAGGTGCTCGACC
>DASUAH010000291.1:0-2932 GCA_035763885.1 Gemmatimonadales bacterium | reverse complement strand
CCTTGACCCCGGGCACGTTGTCGGAGCTGTCGCCCACCAGCGCGAGGTAGTCCACCACCTGGGCGGGCGGGATCCCGAACCGCTCGCTCGCGTTGGACTCGTCGACCCATTGCTCCTCGACCGCCCCGGGGCCGCCTCGTCCGGGGTTGAGGAGCGCGATCCCCGGTCCGATCAGTTGATAGAAGTCCTTGTCGCCGGAGACGATCACCGCCTGCAGGCCGAGGGCCGCGGCCTGCGGGGCGAGCGTGCCGATCACGTCGTCCGCCTCGAACCCCTCGACGCCGAGGACCGGAATGCGGAACGCCGCCAGCAGATCCTCGATCCGCTCCACCGAACGGTCGAAATCCTGCTGCAGCTCGAGGCTGAGCTTCTCACGCGTGGCCTTGTAGTCGGGGTATTCCCGATGGCGGAACGATTCCCCCCGGTCGTGCACCCACGCCAGGTAGGCGGGTCGATGGCGCTGCAGCAGGCGGAGGAGGAAGTTGACGACGCCCCACGCGGCGGAGGTGTTCTCCCCGCGCTGCGTGGTCAGCGGCCGCGCGATCATCGCGAAGAACGCCCGATAGATCAGCGCGTACCCGTCGATCAGGAAGACACGCTCGTGCGACGAGTCACCCGCCATGGGGCGAGAAGATAACCCCTGAACACAGCCGCCCCGCCGCGAACCCTCGCAGCGGGGCGGATCACCCCAAACGACCCGGAGAGGGAGGCTACACGCGCATCACATTCGCGGCGTGGAGGCCCTTGTCGCCGCTCTTCACCTCGAACTCCACGGCTTGGCCCTCGGCGAGCGTCTTGAAGCCGTCCATCTGAATCGCCGAGAAGTGTACGAACACGTCCTCTCCACCCTCCTGCTCGATGAACCCATACCCCTTCGCGTCGTTGAACCACTTCACCTTTCCGCGTGCCATTGCCTCCACCCTCCCTGCTCTAGTCCACAGGAACAACGGGATTGACCGCTCGCATCGGGCGAGCGTGGGCATTGAAAAGGCACCGGGTCCGGACGGTTGTCAAGCGAGCCGGGTCACCGGCCCGCAGGCGGGTACAGGGCGCGATAGAGATCGCGGTTGCGCAGCACCGCGCGGACGTAGGTCCGGGTCTCCGGATAGGGAATCTGCTCGAGGAACTCGTCGGGGTCGTCGGCCCCCGGACGCGACAGCCAGCGGCTCACCGGCGCCGCCCCGGCATTGTACGCCGCGACGGCGACGTCCACCCGCCCGCCGAAGCGCCGCAGCAGCGTCGCGAGGTGCGCCGCCCCAAGATGGAGATTGAGGTCGGGCACCGTCAGCCACTCGGGGTACAGCGTCACATCCAGACCGCGGGCCGCCTGCGCCGCGGTGCCGGGCATCAGCTGGGCGAGTCCGCGCGCGCCCGCTCGCGACAGCGCCTCGAGATCGAACACGCTCTCCTGCCGGACGATCGCCGCGAGCAGCAGCGGGTCGACTCCGAACTCGCGTGCCTCGGCCTCCACGGCGGCCCGCCAAGGCCAGGGGTAGATGGCCCGCAGGACCCGGGCATCGCTCACCCCCCGAGCCGACGCGACCCAGCCGAGCCGTACCCCTGCGGTGCCCCACCCCCGCATCGAGAGACCGTCGCTCCAGGCGAGCAGGTCACTGACCGGTTGCGGCGCTCGGGCCAGCAGCTCGCGCACCTCCAGCCGCGCTTCGGTGTCCAGTCCGGCCAGCAGCAGGGTGTCGAGGAGGGCGAGACCCGCCGCTGCGGTCGGAGTGGCCGCCGTGCTGTCGGCGGCGAGCGTCAGCAGCCCCATCCCCGCGGCGCGCCGTGCCCGCAGGCCGTAGTACCCGAGCGAATCTTCTCGGGCCAGCGCGCGCCACAGGGAATCGGCGCGGGCGGTGTCCCCGCGCTCACGGGCTAGCCGCCCGAGCCAGTAGCGTGCCGCGCTGCGCTGCGCCCCGCCCACGGATACTTCCGCGGTATAGAAGTAGGCGGCGCTGTCGGGGTCCCCCCGGCGCCGAGCCGGGGCGGCCATCCGGAATCGGGCGAGCGAAGACCGTGCGTCGGCAGGATAGCGGCGCGTGAGCTCCGAAAACCAACGCTCGGCGCCGGTCTCGTCCCCCCGGTCGGACAGGAAATCGCCCAGCAGATAGAGGGCGGTCGGCGCCGCGGTGTCGCCGGGGAACGTCTCGGCGAAGCCCGCGAGCGCCTGCGGCGTGCCGGGGTCGGCGATCCGCACCAGCACGCGCGCGCGGCGGTACAGCGCGAGGGCCGTCCAGGCCGTGTCCCGGGCGGCCGCGCGATAGGCGTCGGCGGCGTCCGGGTACCGGCCCAGGGACGTCAGCAGCTCGCCGAACACGATGAGCGTGGCCCCGCTCGAATCGCCCTCGGCGAGCGCGCGCGTCAGCTGCTGACGGGCCTCGGTCGCGGCCCCGTGACCGCGCAACACGCGAGCGAGCGCCACCCGATCCGCGGGCGAACGTGGCGGGAGCGGCCCATGAGCGAGTGGAACCCCTGCCGCCGCGTCGTCGGATTGGGGGGCGCGCGCGAACAGGGCGTAGAGCTCCCGGGCCGCCGCCGCCGTGTCGCCCAGGGCCAGTGCGAGGCGCAGCGCCGGCAGGGTCAGCCCCGCATCTCGGAATGCCGCGCGCGCGTCGCCCGAATCGCCGGCGGTGAGCAACGCGCCGGCCCGCGCGGCCGCGGCTCCGCGTGCGGCGGCCGGGGGTAAGTCGACCAGCAATCGCCGCGCGGCGGACGTATCGCGCGAGACGCGCGCCTCGCGCAGCCGCAGCCATGGCTCGATCGACCGCAACCCGCCGCTGCGCGCGGCGGCGTAGTACCGCGCGGCGCTGTCGGGAAGCCCGGCCGCCTCGAAGGCCAGCGCGGCGCGAACGGCGAGCAGATCCACCTCGGGCCCGCGGGCACGTCCGCGCGCCGCGACGAAGCGCTGCGCCGCGCGCCCCGGCTCGCCCAGGCG
>DASUAH010000290.1:0-3318 GCA_035763885.1 Gemmatimonadales bacterium | reverse complement strand
GCAGCGGCGGCAAATGCGGCGGCACGCCGGCGAACGCGCTGCGGCCGCTCGCCCCCGCCTCCGCCCGCTTGCTGCGTTCCCAGGAGTCACGCTGGCCCCCCCCGGCGGGGGATTGGCCGCCGAGCAGCCACGCATGGCGCCGTCGCATCTTCTGCTCCAGCGTGCGCACCACCGTTTCGGCGTCGAACTGACTGCGCTCTTCGGCGAGCACCAGCTGGAACGACAGGTGCAGCAGCATGTCGCCCAGCTCCTCGCGCAGCTGCAGCGGATCGCCGCTCGCGATGGCATGGTCGAGCTCCAGCACCTCCTCGACCAGGTACGGGCGGAGTGTGTAGGGGGTCTGGGCGGCGTTCCACGGCGAGCGCTTCCGCAGCTCCCGCACGAGCGCCAGCACGCGTCCAAGCGCTGAATCGCCTTGCATTTAGCCTCCGGGCGGGGTATGATACCCGCTCCTTTGATGGAGTCAATGAGTGCGCCGCGCAGCCGCGCGTGGGTCGAGGTAAGCCTCGCGGCTGTGGTCGAAAACGCCCGCACGGTGGCGCGCACGGCGGGCAAGCGGCTCCTCCCGATCGTGAAGGCCAACGCGTACGGGCTCGGAGCCGTTCCTGTCTCCCGGGCGCTGGAAGCGGTCGATCCCTGGGGGTACGGCGTCGCCACGGTGGAGGAGGGCGCCGAGCTGCGCGCGGGGGGGATCGCACGTCCGGTCCTCGTGCTGCTCGCCGCGACGCCCGAGCGCTTCGCCGACTACCGGGAGGCGCGGCTCACGCCGGTGTTCGACTCCGCCCCGGCCCTCGCGGGCTGGCTCGACGAGGGAGGGGATGAGCCGTTCCATCTCGAGGTCGACACCGGGATGGCGCGCTGCGGGATCCGGTGGGACGAGCTGGCGCAGCAGGCGCAGATCCTCGACACGCCGCGCTTCGAAGGCGCCTTCACCCAGCTGCACTCGGCGGAGTGCGCTGATGGGTCGGTGCAACGCCAGCTCGAGCGCTTTCACGCCGCGCTGGCCGGGCTGTCGCGGCCGCCTCGGCTCCGGCACGTCGCCAACAGCGCGGCTGCGATGACCACGCCGGCGGCGGCACTCGACCTGGTGCGGTCGGGAGTGTTCCTGTACGGAGGGTCCCCGGGGGGAGGAATCGCGCCGGGCCGGCCGGTCGCGAGTATCCGGGCACGCGTGGTGAGCGTGCGGCGCCTGCACAGCGGCGACACGGTGGGCTACAACGCCCGGTGGACCGCGTCGCGGGATACGACGATCGCGACCCTGGGCATGGGGTACGCCGACGGGGTGCCGCCGGCACTCGGGTCTGGAGGGCGCGGGAAGGTACTGCTCGGCGGCACGCGCTGCCCCATCGTCGGGACGGTGTCGATGGACCTGGTGATGGTGGACGCCGGGGATCTGGCGGTGCGCGTGGGCGACGTTGCCACGCTGCTGGGCGAGGCCGACGGGCAGGCACTGACCCTGACCGAAGTGTCGGAGGCGAGCGGGGTACAACCGCGCGGCCTGCTGACGGGGTTGGGTCGCCGGTTGCCCCGGCTGTACGAATGAAGCGCGCAGCGATCATCGTCCTGGATGGGCTCGGCATCGGCGCCGCCCCGGACCAGGATGCCTACGGCGACGTCGGGTCGGACACCTTGGGGAACGTGGCGCAGGCGGTGGGTGGCCTGCGGCTCCCCAATTTGGAGCGGCTCGGGCTGGGATTGTGCCGGCCGCTGCGCGGCATGGCGCGGCCGGCGGCGCCGGGGGCGGCGCACGGCGTGGCGCTGCCGCGGAGTCACGGCAAGGACAGTACGACGGGGCATTGGGAGATCTGCGGCGTGCTGCTGGAGCGGGCCTTCCGCACCTATCCGGAAGGGTTTCCGGTCGCGCTGCTGGAGGAGTTCTCGCGCCGTACCGGCCGGGGATGGCTCGGCAACAAGGCGGCGTCGGGCACGGCGATCATCGACGAGCTCGGCGCCGAGCATCAGCGCAGCGGGAAGTGGATCGTCTACACCTCGGCGGACTCGGTCTTTCAGGTGGCCGCGCACGAGACCACGGTGCCGCTGGCCGAGTTGTACCGGGCGTGCGCCACCGCACGCGAGTTGCTGATCGGGGAGCACGCGGTGAGCCGGGTGATCGCCCGGCCGTTCGAGGGAACGCCCGGAGACTATCGGCGGACGGCGCGGCGCAAGGATTTCTCGATCGAGCCGGTGGGCACGACGCTGCTCGACCGGCTGGCGGAGGCGGGACTGGAGCGCGTCGGCATCGGCAAGGTGGACGACCTGTTCGCGGGGCGGAACATCGCGAGCGAGCACACGCCCACCAACGGCGACGCCTACCGGCTGATCGAACGGGCGCTCGACACGCTGGAGACGGGGTTCATTTTCGTGAACGTCATCGAGTTCGACCAGACGTGGGGGCACCGCAATGACGTCCCGGGGTTTCATCAGGGGCTGTTGGAGCTGGATGCCTGGATACCACGTCTCGAGGCGCGGATGCGGGAGGACGACCTGATCATCATCACCGCGGACCACGGCAACGATCCGACCACGCCGTCCACCGATCATTCGCGCGAGGCGGTGCCGGTGCTGGCGCTGGGGCCGCGCGTCCGTCCGGTGAGCGTGGGGGAGCGCGCGACGTTCGCCGACCTCGGCGCCACGGTGGGCGAGTATTTCGGTGTCGCACCGCTCGTCGCGGGGCGGTCGTTCCTCCCGGAGGTCTGGGCATGAGCGACGAATTGGTGCGGCGGGCGCGGGCCGTGATGGAGAACGCGTACGCGCCGTACAGCAATTTTCACGTCGGCGCGGCGATCGAGGCCGACGACGGGTCGATCCACGTGGGCTGCAACGTCGAGAATGCGTCGTACGGGCTCACCATCTGCGCCGAGCGGATGGCCGTCGGCGCTGCGGTGGCGGCGGGGAAGCGGCACCTGGTGCGGATCGCGGTGGCCAGCGCGGTCGAGCCGCCGGCCACGCCGTGCGGAGCCTGCCGGCAGCTGCTGGCTGAGTTCGGGCTCGACCTGGAGGTCATCGCGGCAGGTCCCACGAGTCGGCGGCGCTGGCGGCTGCGCGACCTCCTGCCCGAGGCATTCACCCGGGAGGCGCTCGCATGAGCGGGCGCGACCTGCGGCGCAGCGCCGTGGTGCTGGCGGTCGGGGGGCTGGCGGCACTGGCGTGCTTCGAGAACCCGACCTCGCCGGCGCAGTGCCCCACGTTTTGTCCCGTCGGCGGGCTGGAGACCGTCGAGTCGCTGCTCTCGACGGCGATCGAGCGGGACTCCTCGTTCGCGGGTTACGTGCAGGCGCATCAGGCGCCGGTGCTGATCGCGTCGAGCGTCCCGGGAGT
>DASUAH010000289.1:0-4766 GCA_035763885.1 Gemmatimonadales bacterium | reverse complement strand
GGCGGCGGACCGGCCCGGCGGCGGAGGACATGCTGGAATTCCATCTTTGACGGCCGTCTGGCCGTCCGGCCGTCCGGCTAAATTCCCAGCTCCCCCGGCGGCCGGAACACCAGCCACGCCACCGTCACTACGCCGATCACCAGCAGCGCCCAGCCGATCCAGTAGAGGATCGCGCCGCGGCCGCCCGTCTCCCCGCCGGCCATAGAGCCTCCCCGAACGCGAAACCCAATAATACCTTACCAGGGGGGTGAATCACCCCGGGGGACACCCACCCCTTCTCACCCCACGGAGGTACCGCATGGCGAGGCCGGCTCCGCGGACGTTCGTCGAGCGGCTGAGCGAGATGCCTCTGGCGAAGGTCACGGCGTACTACGTGATCCTCATCGCCGGGTCTGCGCTCTTGGTCCGGCTGGTGCCCTCGTTCGGCGCCTTCTTCTCCACCGAGCGGATGGAGGATCTGGCCCGGGGGGCCGGCTTCGGGGGCGGATCGCCGTTCGACGCGCCGGTGCCCGTGCTGCCGGGGCCGGTGAGCCCGGCCTTCTCCGCGGCGCTCGCGATGTTCGGCGCCACGCTGCTGATGATCCCCGTGGCATGGATCTACACGATGACCCGGCAGAAGAAGGGGTTCCGCCAGTCCATCGTGCAGACGCTGATCATCCTCCCGGGCGTGGTCGCGGGCGTGGTGATCCTGGTGAAGAACAGCCTCGCGCTCGCGTTCGGCCTCGCGGGCATCGTGGCCGCGATCAACTTCCGCAACACGCTCCGGGACACCAAGGACGCGGTGTACATCTTCGTCGCGATGGTGGTCGGGCTTGCATCGGGGGTGCAGGCGATGCCGATCGCGCTCGCGGTCTCCGTGTTCTTCAACGTGGTGATCGTGGCCCTCGCCTGGACCGACTTCGGGCGCATGCCCGCCGCCCTCGAAGGCGCCCGGGCCCGCGCCCGGCTGGAGCGGGCGCGGGCGCTGGCCAACGCGAACCGGACCGGGATGTTCGTGTCGGTGATGGAGCGGGAGGTGCTCAAGTCGCTCTCGCCCGAGCAGCTCGACGCGCTCGCCGATCGGGCCCGCCGCATCCGGGCCCGCTCCCACGACGATCTGGGCGACCCGAATGGCAAGCCGCTCGACACGGTACTGCGGATCTACGCCGCGCAGCCCGAGGCCGTGCGTCCCGGCATGGAGGCGATCCTCACGGTCCAGGTCAAGGCCTGGCGGTTCGGCCGGCCGGTGCAGGCGCCGGACGGCATGCCCGGGCTGGAGTACAACGTGCGGCTCCGGAAGAAGGTCCCGGCCGACCTGCTGCTGGCCCAGTTGCGCGAGCGCGGGCGTCCCCAGGGCGTGCGCGCCGAGATCGCCTGAGGGCCGGAACCCGGGACTGCCGCCTGTCGTTGGAGTGCTGAGGCGCGGCCGGTCGCGCCCTCGTCCCCGAGCCTGAGCGTCTCATGGCGCTGCACGCGAACGCCACACGCGACACCTACCAGCGGCTGCAGGCCGCCCTTGCCGGGCGCTACCAGCTGGTGCGGGAGCTCGGACACGGGGGCATGTCCACGGTCTTCGAGGCCCGCGACCTGAGGCTCGGGCGCACCGTGGCGGTCAAGCTGCTCGACCGGAACGTCACCGGCCAGATCGGGGTCGAGCGCTTCCTCCGCGAGATCGCCATCACTGCCCGGCTCCAGCACCCGCACGTCCTGACGCTCATCGAGTCGGGCAAGGACGACGGCCTCGTCTACTACGTGATGCCGTTCGTCGAGGGCGAGTCGCTCCGGGAACGGCTCGCCCGGGAGCCGCGGCTGCCGGTGCCCGAGGCGGTCTGGATCGCCCGCGAGGTGGCCGACGCCCTGGCGTACGCCCACGCCCAGGGCGTGATCCATCGCGACATCAAGCCGGAGAACATCCTGATCTCGGGTGGGCACGCGCTGGTGGCCGACTTCGGCATCGCGCGTGCCATCGAGAGCTGCAACGCCTGCCCCCCGCAGCAGGGGATCACCGCGGTCGGGCTCCCCATCGGCACGCCGACGTACATGAGCCCCGAGCAGGCCGAAGGGCGGCCGGACGTGGACGGCCGGAGCGACGTCTACTCCCTCGGCTGCGTGCTGTTCGAGATGCTGGCGGGCCGGCCGCCCTTCGTCGGCCGCAACGCCCGCTCGGTGATGACGCAGCACGTCACCACACCGCCGCCGTCGCTGATCGAGCTTCAGCCGCAGCTGTCGCCGGGCGTGGCGGAGGCCGTCGAGCGGGCCATTGCCAAGGAGCGGGAGGACCGGTTCCAGAGCGCGAAGGAGTTCGGCCAGGTGCTCCAGCTGCTGGCCGCGAGCGCGGTCGTGGAGCATGCCACCCCGCCCGAGGCGCGCGCCGGCGCGACCGGCCGCGCGGTCTCGACTCCCGCCCCCGCGAAGGCGGTCCCGCCCGCGGCTGACGCCGAGCGCGGCAGCCGGACCGGGCTCTGGCTGCTGCTCGGCGCCGCGCTCGCCGCCCTCGCCCTCGGCCTCTCCATGATGCTGGGCAACCGGGGGGCCGGGCAGACCAGGGCCCCGGCCGCGGTGGCCACCGCGCCGGCGGGCACCGCGTCCCTCGCCGTCATGCCCCTCGCCAACTACAACGACTCGGGCTCCGCGTTCCTGAGCGAGGGGCTCACCGAGGAGATCATCGCGCAGCTCGCCCGGGTGCGCGGGCTCAAGGTCATCTCGCGCACGTCGGTGATGGCGCTCGCGGGGAAGGGCCTCACCGTGCCGCAGATCGCTGACACGCTCGGAGTGGAGCATGTGCTCGAGGGGTCGGTCCAGCGCTCCGGCAACCGCATCCGCGTCACCCTCCAGCTGATCGACGCGCGGAGCGACGCGCACCTCTGGGCGGAGTCGTACGACCGCGAGCTCAAGGACGTGATCGGACTCCGGCAGGAGATCGCGGCCAAGGTGGGCACGGCGCTCGCGATGGCGGTGCCCGGGCTGGACCGCCGCCCCGGCGGGGCGCCGGGCGGCGCCGAGATGAGCCCGGCATACGAGCCGTATCTCCGCGGCAGCTACTGGGCCGGCCGAACCACCCCCGAGGCCCTCACCCAGGCGGTCGAGGCGTTCGAGGAGGCGATCCGTGTCGACTCCGGCTACGCCCCCGCGCACGCCGGACTGGCCGACGCGCTGCGCCAGTGGGTGCACCTCGGGTACCCCGGCGGGCGGGAGCCGTACGCGACGTTCGCCGCCGCGTCGCGCCGCGCCGAGGGCGCGCTCGCGCTCGATCCCGGGCTCGCCGCAGGGTACCTCTCCCGCGGGCTGGTCCGGTCGCTCGCCTGGGCGCCCAGCGGCGCGATGCTGGGCGACCTCGAGCGCGCGCTGGCCATGCTCCCCAACTCGGGGCAGGCGCACATGGCGTACGCGCTCGGCCTGGCCCGCGAGGCACGGTACGAGGACGCGCTGCGCGAGGCGCAGCGAGGCGTCCAGCTCGATCCCCTCTCGCCCACGATGCGCGCCGCGCTCGCGCTCACCGCCCTCGGCGCTCGGCGCCACGACATCGCCATCGCCGAGAACCGCCGGGCGCTGAGCCTCGAGCCCAACTTCGCCGCCGGGCACGCCATCGAGGCCATCGCCATGGCGATCGACGGCCAGGCGGAGCGCTGCCTCGCGCTCGGTCTCGGGGCGTTCCCCGAGGTCCGCGCCCTCTGCCTGCAGGCGGCGGGGCGCCGCGAGGACGCGGCGGCGCTGATCGACTCCACGACCGCGTCGTATCGCGGCGGCTCCTACGGCCGGATCTTTCAGGTCGGTATCGTCGCCGGGTACTACGCCCAGCAGAGAGACGCGCCGCGCGCGGTCGAGTGGCTCGAGCGGGCCTACAACCTGTCGCCGACCGGTTTCGATTTTCGGGTGATCGACTCGAGGTTGTTCGACCCGGTGCGGGCCGACCCGCAGTTCCAGGCGGCGCTCGCCCGGATCCACCAGCGGATCTTCGAGCGCGTCTTCCGGACATGAGCCGGTGGCTGCTGCTCGCGAGCCTCGTCGCGGGATGCGCCGGGGCCGGCTCGGGCTACCGGCCGCTCCCGGCCGTCGATCCAGCCGAGGTCGAGAGCAGCCTCTTCCTGATCGGAGACGCGGGCGCCCCATCGGCGAGGGACGAGCCGGTGCTGCGCGCGCTGACGACGGCGCTGGGGAACGCGGCGGGCGAGCGCGTCGTTGTCTTCCTCGGCGACAACATCTATCCCCGCGGCCTGCCCGATTCCTCCTCGTCCGGACGGGAGGAGGCCGAGCGGCGGATCGATGCCCAGCTCGACGTGGTAGCGAAAGCGGGGGTGCGCGCCATCTTCGTCCCCGGCAACCACGACTGGGATCGCATGGGGCCGGACGGCTGGAACGCGATCCGGCGGCAGGCGGCGCGGATCGCCGAGCGCGGCGACTCGCTCATCCGGATGCTGCCGGAGGACGGCTGTCCCGGCCCGGTTCCGGTGGACGTGGGCACCCGGCTCCGGATCATCGCTCTGGACACCCAGTGGTGGCTGCACAGCGGCCCCAAGCCGGAGGACCGGGAGTCGGCCTGCCGCGCCGACCGGGAGGACGAGGTCGCCGACTCGCTCCGCGCCGATCTGGAGCGGGCCGGCGAGGGTCGCCATGTCGTGGTCGTGGGACATCACCCGCTCGCCACCGGTGGCGAGCATGGCGGGTACTTCGGGTTCCGGGACTGGCTCTTCCCCCTGCGGCACGCGGCCCCGTGGCTCTGGGTTCCCCTGCCGGGAGTCGGGGCGATCTACCCGTCGTTCCGCCAGGGCGGCATCTCGAACCAGGAC
>DASUAH010000288.1:0-3552 GCA_035763885.1 Gemmatimonadales bacterium | reverse complement strand
ACGGTCCAGACGATCGGCGGCCGCGCGCCGTCCCACCCGATCAGGACCGTGCCGGTCGGGGCGGCGTACCTGAGCCGATTGGGGGGTTCGCCAAGCGCCCTCCCCGCCTCCCGGTAGGTCATCCTGGCGCCGTCGAGGAGGGCGTGCAGGCGAGCGGCCAGGTCTTCCGCGATCTGCCGGGCGTCTGCTTCGTCCGGCAGCCTCCCGAGCGAGAAGACCGCGAGGTCCCGGGCCGCCACGACATAGGCGCTGTACCTCGGACCCCAGAGCTGGACGAGCGATGGATCCTCCCACGTGGACGGTGTGGTCCCCTCGATCCGCGCGTGGATCGAGAGGAGCGCGGCTCGGGGCATGCTGTCCTGCAAACCGGCCCAGGCCGCACGGCGCAGCGACCGCCGTCCAGGTGGGAGCCGCTCGTCGAGCGCGCCGACGTGCCGTCGGAACGCAAGGATCTGCGGCCGCGTGAGATCGATCCGGGATCTCGTCACGTAATCACTGCGTGAGGGGACAACCGCACGAACCGTGGAGCCGGCGAGCGGATTTGAACCGCTGACCTGCGCATTACGAGTGCGCTGCTCTACCACTGAGCTACGCCGGCCCGGACAGAAGCATTCTAGCAGAGGATTCATCGGCCGGAAAGACGGCCGGCTACGGACAGCCGAGGGGGATCGGAACGGTCACCTCGGACAGATTGGTCTCCGCGGGGGGATCGATGATCAGCACGACGAGGCGCGCCTCGACCGGCAGCGGAGCGAAATCCAGGAGCATCCTCGCTGTCGCCTGCTGGAGGATGAGCTCGACGAGGTCGGGGGATGGCTGAATCTCCCGCAGCTCATATGCTCGGTTCCACCGATCCCTCAGCTTCGCCCACTCGGTGGTTATCGCGATCCGCTGATCGCGCTCGTTCGTGATCCTGGCGACGATGCGGGTCCGACCGCGGCTCAGGTCCACCGACCGCACCTCGACCCGGATGCCCGGCTCACTCCCACGGACATCCACGGCAACATGCCTGGAGTCGACCGGCCGCCACTCCGCCATGTGCCGGATCGCCTCCGCCGGGAGGTCGGCCTTCCATCCGCCCGACGCGCGGCGCAGCCGGTAGCTCAGGAGCACGCCCGCTCCCGCCCCGCCATCGGGTCCGGGGAGCCGGACACGCACCACCGCCTCCTGACGCGCCGCATCGTACTCCGGGGAGTCGAATGCGACGTCATAAGGGAATCCGAGCCGGCAGAGCCAGCCGTCCGCGGCTTCGGCTCGATGGTAGCTGATGAACTGGGCCTCGCTGATCTGCGCCCGCGTCTCCTCACCCAGGAGGGTGCGGTACACGGCGGCGAGCTGCTCGTCGGTCACGACGATGCGCCGCAGCAGGAGCAGGAGGTGCACCAGCGCGGGCTCGGCCGGGGCCGGGCGCCGCTCCACCGACGCGAACGGGAGCGGCATGAGCGCGATCGGCAGCCGCAGCGTGCGGGGTCCCCCGCCGAGCAGGAAGTCCGGCAGCACGAGGGTCAGCTTCCGCACGGTCGCGGGAAGCGGCTGGAAGGCCACCGTGGCGGACACCGTGGAGCCGGTGGGCACGGCGTCCGGGATCCGGCTCCGGAGCAGCCGGGTATCGTAGATGGTCCCCTGCTCGTCGATCAGCGACGCCAGGGACAGGGGGTTCAGCAGGGCGACCTCGCCGCCGGATCCGTTCGCAACAGTGAGGCTGAGCTCCGCGCGGTCGGAGCGCATCGTGGCGTCCACCACCCTGATCGTGAGGCCGCCCTCCCGCAGCTCCGCATCGGGCGTGTACCGCCGGACGCTGATCCCCGCCGCGAGCGCGTTCATCTCGTCGACCAGCCCCTCGTGCAGGACGACCTTCCAGCGGCCGTTCTCCCGGTGCACGCGGTACAGCGCGTTGATGTTCCCGCGGGCGTCGAGCCCGAGGGCGGACAACTCCCGGCGGCACGCGCCGAGGGCCGGCGTGCGAGGATCGGGGATCGGCGCGCAGCCGACGAGCGCGGGCAGGGGGAGGCCGAGGACGAACCCCAGGGCGGACACGTGGACCGTGACGGGGACCAGAGCCTGATCGGGAACTTCAGTCTCCAGCGCCGTGTGCACGGTACCGCTGAAGGCCGGCCTCAGGAGCGCGCCCCTGGTCCGCGCCGCCAGGGCGGTCCAGAAGGCGGTGAACTCCTCCTCGCCAACGCGGAGGCGGGTCTGATCAGAGAGGGCCTCGCGGTAGATTGCGCGCGCAATCCCGTCCCCGCCCAGGCGTCCCTCGATCGCCGGCTCGAGCAGCGTCTCGAAGTAACGGGTGACCACCGCGCGCGAGTCGTCCGCGGCGGGCTGGACCGAGACGAAGGAATCCGCGGGATGCTGCGGAGGGATGCTCTGGAGAAACAGCACCAGCAGCAGCGCCGCGCCACGCCCAGCGCGTGCCCCGATGCCCCCGAGGATGCACACCATCCTCGATCGCCCCCGTGCAAAGCGTAGCAG
The DNA here is from genome assembly GCA_035763885.1 of Gemmatimonadales bacterium. GTDB lineage: Bacteria > Gemmatimonadota > Gemmatimonadetes > Gemmatimonadales > GWC2-71-9 > DASQPE01. The sequence continues at coordinate 1,077 of DASUAH010000288.1, read as the reverse complement.
GGGGACGACGGACACTCAAGCCGAACCCCCTTTGATGTGAAGCTCCCGCGGGCGCCGCGCGATTGGGACCGCCGCACCACGATCGTCGCCACGCTCGGCCCGGCGACCAAGAGCGTCGACGGCATCCGGCGCCTCCTCGAGGCGGGCGCGGACGTGCTCCGCCTGAACTTCTCCCACGGCACGCAGGCCTTCCACGGCGACGTCTACGCGCGCATCCGCGAGGCGGAGCGCGCCCTCGGCCGGTCCGTGGCCGTCCTGCAGGACCTGGCGGGCCCCAAGGTGCGCGTCGGCCCGCTGCCCCAGGGTCCCCTGGAGCTGCGCGAGGACACGCCGCTCGTCATCAGCACCGATCCGGCGGCGCGCGACGGCCGGATGATCACCTCCACCTACGACGGCCTGGCCCGCGACGTGCACAAGGGCGATCGCATCCTCCTCGACGACGGCGCCCTGGAACTGGAGGTCGAGGGCACGGCCGCCGGCCGGGTGCGCACCCGGGTCGTGCGGGGCGGGCTGCTCAAAGAGCACAAGGGGCTGAACGTGCCGGGCGTGACGCTCCGGGTGCCGGTGATGACGGAGAAGGACCACGAGGATCTGGCCTTCGGCCTGCGGCTGGGCGTGGACTACGTGGCGATGAGCTTCGTACAGCGGCCGCAGGACGTGGAGCAGGGCCGGCGGGCGATGCGGCGCCTCAGCGCGCGGGTCCCCATCGTCGCCAAGCTGGAGAAGGCCGGGGCGATCGCCACCCTCGACGGCATCCTGGCGGTCTCGGACGCGGTGATGGTCGCCCGGGGCGACCTGGGTGTGGAGCTGCCCGCCGAGCAGGTGCCCGTGCTGCAGAAGGCGATCATCCACAAGGCCAACGACGCCGGCGTCCCGGTCATCACCGCCACCCAGATGCTCGACTCCATGGTGGAGCATCCCCGGCCCACGCGCGCCGAGACCTCGGACGTGGCCAACGCCATCCTCGACGGCACGGACGCGGTGATGCTCTCCGAGGAAACCGCTGTCGGAGCCTACGCGGTCGAAGCCGTGGCCACGATGGACCGCATCGCCCGCGTGGTCGAGTCGACCAACGAC
>DASUAH010000287.1:0-2696 GCA_035763885.1 Gemmatimonadales bacterium | reverse complement strand
CCGCCGTACTCGTGGACGCGGGTGCGTGCGTTCAAGGCCTTAGGGTTGATCTCGGCGGTCCGCCCGTCCGTGCCGCGGCGCACGATGACCTTCCGGCCGCCTTCGGCCGGCCGCAGCTCCGACCAGTACAGGTCGTCGCCCTCGGCCATCGCCTCGTACAGGACGATCGAGTCGCCGGTGATGAGCTCGGTGCTGATCGGGGATACCCAGGAGCCGTAGGGCGCGGTGCGGGCCACATCGGGTGATTTGGCCGTGGGGGAGACCTTTCCTCCGGTCCCGCTATAATGACGGACGGAGGTGTGTGATGAGCTCGAGGCAGCTGGCGTACGCCGGAGTGAGGACCGACTTGCGAAGGCGCTCCTCGGCCGAGTCACGCGGGAGCGCCCCGATGTCCGCGAGACGGTTGAGCCAGCGCACGAAGAGCCCGCGCGGGGATGCGGATTGAGCGTCGGCCGTGGTCGCCATGGAACGCAGCCGGGATTACTTGCCCGCGATCAGCGCGACTTCCTGCGTGCGAGGACGCCGGCGATCAAGAGCAGAGCGATCAAAGCTTCCGCGGCGGCGTCCAGCCAGTAGATCTGCCGCAGCACCGGATCGTATGCGACGTCGAGCGCGATGAAGGTGAGGGCGGCGAGGATGCCGAGCGCCGCGGCGCTGGGATCGGGCCGGCGCGCCCCGAGCAGCAGGACGAGGCCGATCGCCACGATCAACCCCGCGGTCACGTGCAGCTGGAAGATGTCGGGCTTCGCCCCGACCACCGTGATGAAGCTCGGCAGGTGGAGGAACGGCCACAGCCCCGTGACGACGTAGAAGACGCCCTGCACGATCAGGACGGCGGTGATCATCCCCGCGCCTCCTTCGGCTCGACGAGCGGCAGGCCCGACCGGCAGAGCGGGCATTCCGCCGGCGGCCAGGCCGCCGCCCGGAGGGTGAGGAGAGTGTGCAGCGGCACCCGGAAGTCGAGCGCGCCGCCCGTCCGGTCCACGAGCGCGGCGATCCCCACGACCTCACCGCCTGCGGCGCGGACGGTGTCCATCACGGCGCGCACCGAGCCTCCCGTGGTCAAGGCGTCTTCCACCAGCAGGGCCCGCTCGCCCCGGCCGACGGCGAAGCCGCGGCGGAGGGCCATCGCGCCCTTCCCGTCTTTCTCCGCAAAGATGCCGCGCACCCCGAGCTGGCGGGCCACTTCGTAGGCCAGGATGATGCCGCCCACCGCGGCGCCCACGACCACCTGGACCGCCGCCCGCCGGAACGGGGCGGCCATCGCCGCGGCCAGCGCCGCCGTCTCCTCCGGATGCTGCTGGACCTGCGCGCAGAGCACGAAGAGATCGCTGTGCAGGCCGGAGGTGAGCCGGAAGTGGCCGGCGCGGACCGCGCCGGTGCGCTCGAGCACCGCGCGAACGTCGTCGGGAAGCACGAGAGCCTCTTCCCCGGGAGGCCCCGGGGCTCCTCGCGCGCGTTGACACCCCCGGCGGGCGTTGCTACAGTGACGGCGAACCTTTAAACCGGTCCGTGAGGCCGGAAAGGACGCGATGGATCACCCCGTGAGTCTCTCGCCCGCGCTCGCCGTCGAGATCGCGGGCATCCGTTTCCCCAACCCGGTTCTCGCCGCGCCGGGGCCTCTGGGTTTCGGCCGCGAGGCCCAGAGCGTGGTCAAGCTCGCTGCTTTCGGCGGCTTCATCACCAAGACCGTCACCGTCGAGCCGCGCGAGGGCAACCCCGTCCCGCACATGGCGCGCACCGACGCGGGCTGGCTGAACTCCCTCGGTCTGCCCAACAAGGGCCTGGGCGCATTCCTCACCCGCGATCTGCCCTTCCTGGCCGCGCTCGGCATCCCGATCGTGGTCAGCGTGGCGGGCCACACCGCCGAGGAGTTCGTCACCCTGGTGGAGTGGATCACTAAAGAGAGCGCCGTTTCGGGGATCGAGCTGAACCTGTCCTGCCCGAACGTCGAAGGCGGGCAGGACTTCGCCGTTGATCCCGCGGCGACGAAGGCGCTGCTCGGGCGGGTGCGGCCGCTCACGGACAAGCCGCTCATCGCCAAGCTTTCCCCCAATGTGACCGACATCGCCGCCGTGGCCCGCGCCGCGCACGAGGGCGGCGCCGACGCCCTCTCCCTGATCAACACGCTCACGGGGATGGCGATCGACGTGGAGACCCGGCGCCCACGCCTGGGGGCGGTCACCGGCGGGCTCTCCGGACCGGCGATCCGGCCCATCGCGGTGCGGATGGTGTGGGAGGTGGCGCAGGCCGTCCCGCTCCCGATCATCGGCATGGGCGGCATCGGCTCCGCCGCCGACGCGCTCGAGTTCATCATCGCCGGCGCGCGCGCGGTGGCCATCGCCGCGGCCGTCATCGACAACCCCACGGTTGCCGAGGAGGTCGTCGCCGGGCTGGAGGACTACCTCCGGCGCCACCACATAGCGTCGATCGCAGAGGTGGCCGGCACCCTGGATATGCGTCCCCTCGCCCGACCCACCGCCGCACCATAAGACGTCCCCCGACCCGCGAACCGGACGCGCAAAGTCGCCTTCCCTTTCGTCGGGCTACAACTGTTCGCAATTGCGCGGCTCGGGCGCGGCTGTTATCATGGGCGAAATCTAAGATGACATCTCACATAGTGAGACCGACGCCTCTCCCCCGGATACTCGACGGGACCTCGACCCTGGTCAAGGGCCTTCGCTTGCTTGACGTCT
>DASUAH010000286.1:0-3789 GCA_035763885.1 Gemmatimonadales bacterium | reverse complement strand
CGGAGAACGGGTGGTCGCTCCAGGGCCTGGCGGCGAGCCTGCACGCGCAGGACAAGCACGCGGAGGCGGCGGAGGCGGAGGCGCGGCTCGCGCGGGCGTGGGAGGGGGCCGACGTGAAGCCGGCGAGCTCGAGGTTCTAGGCCCCTGGGTCCTTCGGCCGCATCAGCTCGCAAGACGCCGGTCGTGAGCTACATCTTCGGCACGAACATGATGTGCGCCCGCGGCGTCCCGGCGGACATGATCCAGGGGACATCGTCTGCCGGTGTCTCCGGAATGCCGCTCGCCTCGGGCGTGAGGCCGGGGACGTAGATCACGAACAGTGACTGGGCGCCGGTCGCTGTGCCTGTCGCCGGATCGAAGCTGCCCGGCTTGCCGAACAGTTGATAGAGCGCGGCGGCCTGGCCCGGCATGGGGAGCGAACCCGCGCGCACTTCGGCGAACCGCGCGCTGTCCACCTGCTCGCCCTTCAGGCCCTGCGCCCGCAGCGCGCGCCCGCGCGCCATGAACGGCTCGAGCGACCGGTGATAGCACGCCACGTGAAAGTCCTTCTCCGCCGGATTCGGGGCGAGACAGATCATGCCGCCCGAGCCCTCCCGGAGCGTGCGCAGCGTGCCGTCCGCGCCGTAGCCGAGCACCGTCGCCGTGGCCCGGAACTCGGGCGGCGCCGCGAGCACCGCCGCGGCGATCTGCCCGGTGGCCCGGAGCGGCGGGGTGCCGCCATCCTGCGCCTGCAACGCGGCCCCCGGTACCCAGCCGAGGAGAACCGCGATCAGCCTGGTCCGCATCGTCGAACTCTCCCTTCGTTTCGTTGCTGCGTGACTGCCGCGATCAGTCCGGCGGGGGCACCGCGACGCCCGGCGCGAACGACACCTCCGCCGTCCATCCCTGCGCCCCCACGAGCGCCTCGATCAGCGTGCGCGCGCTCCGTTCCGCGTGCCCGGCGAGCCCCAGCTCCTCGGCGGAGCGCACCAGCTGCTCGCGGGCCTCGTGGAAGATGGTGTCCCGGTCGGCGGGGCGGAACGGATTCCAGAGCCCGCTCCGCTCGTCGTAGGTGCGAAGCTCGGTGATCTCCACGCCCATCACCTCTGCGCGCGGGAGCGCGATCTCCACCCGCTGCCGTGCCTCGTCGATCCTGATCTCGGGCGGCGGCTCGAGCCGGATCCCGGCGGTGACCCGGCCGGTGACCACCACCAGCGACCGTTTGGTGGAGCCGAGCCGGCGATTCTCGTAGACGACCACGTCGCGCACCATCGTCTCGCTGGTGACCAGCCGCGCGACGGCGCGCATCCGCTCCACCACCAGCGAGTGCGTCATCGTGCTCCGCTGCCGCCCGCCCAGCAGGCTCCGGCCGGCGCCGGCGCAGCGCTGGGCCAGCGCGACGATCAGCACCGCGCCGGACAGCACCAGGACCCAGGCGAGGCGCTTCACCCGCCGAGCGCCTGGTCCACGCCCGCCAGCGCGCCCCCCGCCGAGAGCAGGCGCTCCGCCCCGGGCGCGAGCCGGCCCGCCCGGTCGAACACGCCCATGCGCTCGAGCCACGCCTCGAACTCGGGCGCGGGCCGGAGGCCGAGGAGCCGGCGCACGTAGAGCGCGTCGTGAAACGACGTGCTCTGGTAGTGGAGCATCACGTCATCGGCCCCGGGCACGCCCATGACGTAGGTGCACCCCGCGGCCGCCAGCAGCGTGAGCAGCGCGTCCATGTCGTCCTGGTCCGCCTCGGCGTGATTGGTGTAGCAGACGTCGCACCCCATCGGGAGGCCGAGGAGCTTGCCGCAGAAGTGGTCCTCGAGGCCGGCCCGGATGATCTGCTTGCCGTCGTAGAGATACTCGGGACCGATGAATCCCACTACCGTGTTCACCAGCAGCGGGCGGTAGCGCCGCGCCACGCCATAGGCGCGGGCCTCGAGCGTCTGCTGGTCCACGCCGTGATGCGCGTCGGCCGAGAGGGCGCTGCCCTGCCCGGTCTCGAAGTACATGACATGGGCGCCCTCCCCGCCCCGCCCCAGCTCGCGCGCCGCGCCGTGGGCCTCGTCCAGTAGCGCGAGGCTGACCCCGAACCCGGCGTTCGCGGCCTCGGTGCCCGCCACCGACTGGAACACGAGATCCACCGGCGCCCCCCGCCGGAGCGCCTCGAGCTGGGTGGTCACGTGCGCGAGCACGCAGGCCTGCATGGGGATCTCCCATCGCTCGCGCAGCCGGTCGAGCATCTCGAGCAGCGCCCGGACGGTGTCGGGGCTGTCGCTCACCGGGTTGATCCCGACCACCGCGTCGCCCGAGCCGTGCAGCAGGCCGTCGAGGATGCTCGCCGCGATCCCCCGCGGATCGTCCGTGGGGTGGTTGGGCTGGAGCCGGGTCGAGAAGCGGCCCTCGAGCCCCATCGTGGTCCGGAAGCGGGTGATCACCCGGCACTTCCGCGCGACGAGTACGAGGTCCTGCAGCCGCATGATCTTGGAGACCGCGGCCGCCATCTCGGGCGTGAGCCCTGGGGCCAGCCGGGCGAGCGCGGCCTCGTCGCACTCGTACGACAGCAGCCAGTCCCGGAAGCCGCCCACGGTGAGATGGGCGACCGGCGCGAAGGCGCCGGCGTCGTGCGAGTCGAGGATGAGGCGGGTGACCTCGTCGGCCTCGTACGGAACGACGGGCCGGCTCAGAAAGGTCTCCAGCGGCAGGTCGGCCAGCGCCATCTGCGCCGCCACCCGCTCCTCCGCCGTCCCGGCCGCCAGGCCGGCGAGCGCGTCGCCCGACCGGAACGGAGTGGCCCTGGCGAGCAGCACCCGAAGGTCGGGAAAGCGGTAGGTGACCGAGCCGACGGTCTGCGCGTACATCGGGTCCGCCGGAGCGCGGGGTCGCCTGCAATGTGACACTCCGGCGCGCGGGGGCAAGTCGGGTTTGTCGGCCGTGCACGCGGGGCGTAACTTCGGGCATGCCGCAACAGCTCATGGGCCTCACCGAGCAGCAGATCCGGTTCTGCACCTCCGCCGACGGCGTGCGCATCGCCTACGCGACGGTCGGCACCGGCCCGCCCCTGGTCAAGGCGGCCAACTGGCTCAGCCATCTCGAGTTCGACTGGGGTTCGCCGGTCTGGCGTCACTGGCTCCGCGAGCTGTCCCGCCACCGCACGCTGGTCCGGTACGACGAGCGGGGGTGCGGGCTGTCCGACTGGCACGCCGAGGAGTACTCGCTAGACGCCTGGGTGCGCGATCTGGAGGCCGTGGTGGACGTGCTCGGACTCGAGCGGTTCCCGCTGCTCGGGATCTCGCAGGGCGGGCCGATCGCCATCGCCTACACCATGCGGCATCCGGACCGCGTCAGCCACCTGGTTCTGTACGGCAGCTACGCCTGCGGGCGAGAGCACCGCAACCTCTCCGAGCGGGAGCGGGAGGAGCGGCAGCTCATGCTGCAGATGATCCGGGTGGGATGGGGGCAGGATCACGCCGCGTTCCGCCAGGTGTTCACCAGCCTGTTCCTGCCCGATGCGACCGCCGAGCAGATGCGGTGGTTCAACGAGCTGCAGCGGGTCTCGGCTCCGCCCGAGAACGCCTTCCGGATGGTGAGCGCGTTCGACAAGCTCGACGTGCGGGAGCTGGCGCCCCGGCTCGACGTCCCGACGCTCGTCCTGCACGCTACCGGTGATCTCCGCATCCCGTTCGCGGCCGGCCGGGAGCTCGCGGCGCTGATCCCGGGCGCCCGGCTGGTCCCGCTCGACAGCAGGAACCACCTCCTGCTGGAGGACGAGCCCGCCTGGGGCCGGTTCCTGCGCGCGGTGCGCGAGTTCCTGGGGGATCCGAC
>DASUAH010000285.1:0-16520 GCA_035763885.1 Gemmatimonadales bacterium | reverse complement strand
GTCGCCACCGTATCGTCCGGCGCTGGTGCGAGGCGATGGGGCTCAAGGTGGAACGCCTGGCGCGCCTCTCGTACGGTCCGGTGCGCCTCGGCGACCTCCGCCCGGGCGAGTATCGGCCGCTGACGCCTAAGGAGGAGCGGGCGTTGTATCGGGCGATCGGGATGGAAGGATGACGGACAGCCACAGGAGCGCCATGCACACCAGCGTACGCCACGCGGCCCCCGCCGCGGATCCGGTCCCCGTCCAGCGCGTGGTGAAGGAGGTCGCGCGCCGGCTGGTCGGCCAGGATGCCATGGTCGAGCGCCTGCTCGTGGGGCTGCTCACCGGCGGCCACATCCTGCTCGAAGGCGTGCCGGGGCTCGCCAAGACCCTGGCGGTCCGCACGCTGGCCCAGATCATCCATGCCTCGTTCTCGCGGATCCAGTTCACGCCGGACCTCCTGCCCGCCGACCTGATCGGGACGATGGTCTACGACCAGAAGACGCAGGAGTTCCACGTCAAGAAGGGACCCCTCTTCGCCCAGATCGTCCTGGCCGATGAGATCAACCGGGCGCCGGCCAAGGTGCAGGCGGCGCTGCTCGAGGCCATGCAGGAGAAGCAGGTCACCATCGGCGGCACGAGCTTCCGGCTCGAGGAGCCCTTTCTGGTCCTGGCGACCCAGAACCCCATCGAGAGCGAGGGGACCTATCCGCTCCCCGAGGCGCAGCTCGACCGTTTCATGCTGAAGGTGCGGGTGACCTATCCCACCCGGGAGGAGGAGAAGGAGGTACTCCTCCGCATGAGCTCGGGACGCGAGATTCCGGTCGAGCGGCTGCTCGAGCCGGCGGCCATCCTTGCGGCGCGCGACGCGATCGCCGACCTGTACCTGGACCAGAAGGTCGTGGATTACATCGTGGACCTCGTGCGCGCGACGCGGGAGCCTGCTGCTGTGGGCCTGAAGGAGCTGCAGCCGCTGGTCGCATTCGGCGGCTCGCCGCGCGCCTCGATCGCCCTGGCGCAGGCGGCCCGCGCCCACGCGTTCCTCCGGGGCCGCGGGTATGTCGTGCCCGAGGACGTGCGCGCCCTCGCCCCCGAGGTGCTCCGCCACCGCATCGTGCTCACGTTCGAGGCGGAAGCCGAGAGCCTGACGACGGACGACGTCGTCTCCCGGGTGCTGGAGGCGGTCAAGGCCCCGTGACCGTTGACTCAAGGCTTCGATGTCCATCTCCCCCGAGTTGCTGAAGCAGGTCAAGACGATCGAGCTCCGAACCCGCGGGCTGGTCGGCTCGCTGTTCGCCGGCGAGTACCGGTCCATCTTTCGCGGCCAGGGGATCGAGTTCGCGGAGGTGCGCGCCTATCAGCCCGGTGACGACTTCCGGACCATCGACTGGAACGTCTCCGCCCGCCTCGGTACGCCGTTCGTGAAGACCTTCACCGAGGAACGTGAGCTCACCCTGCTCATCGTGGTGGACCGCTCGGGCTCCACCGACTTCGGCGATCCGGTGAGCAAGGCCGGCGTCGCGGTGGAGGTCGCCTCGGTGCTGGCGCTCGCCGCCGCGTTCCAGAACGACCGGGTGGGCGCCCTGTTCTTCACCGACGCGGTGGAGCACGTGGTGCGCCCGCAGAAGGGGCGGCGCCACGCGCTGCGGGTGATCCGCGATCTGGTCGCCTACGCGCCCCGGGGACGCCGCACCGATCTGGCCGCGGCGCTCACCTACGCGGGGCGGCTGCTGCGGCACCGCGCGATCGTGGTAATCCTGTCCGACTTCCTCGCGGAGCAGTGGGAGCGCCCGCTCCGCCGCCTGGCGTCGCGCCACGAAGTCGTCGCGATCACGGTGGACGATCCGCGCGAGCGCGCGTTCCCGGAGTCGGGCTGGATCGAGCTGGCGGACGCCGAATCGGATCGCCGGCTCCTGGTGGATGCCGGCAACCGGCTCTTCCGGGAGCGGATGGCGCGGCTCGCCGACCGCCGGCGCGAGGACCGGCGCCGCACCCTGGCCGCGGCGGGCGCGGATCACCTCGAGCTCGACACCGTGGTCGACTACAAGATCCCGCTGCGCCGCCACTTCATGCTGCGGGCCCGCCGCGTAGGGCGCGGATGATCCCGCTGCTGCTCGCGCTGCAGGGCGCGCTGCCGACAGTGGGCGACACGGTCTGGCTGCGCCGGACGATCCCGGTGGCCGCGGGGTGGACGGTGCGGGCGCCCGACTGGGACCCCACCGGACCGGTCCAACGGCTCGGGCGGCCGCGGGTGGTGCGCCGCGGTGACTCGGCCGAGGTCGCCTGGCCGGTCGCCGTGTGGGTGCCGGGCGAGCACTTGATCGAGGTTCCCGGCCCCGTGCTGGTGCGACCCGACGGTGTGGTGGACTCGCTGCCGCCGGCACCGGTCTCGGTCGTCGCACGGAGCATCCTGCCGGTCCCCCCGCCCGACTCCACGCTCGCTCCGCAGCCGCCCGCGCCCGTGGTTCCGACGCGTGAGACGACGGTGGTGCCACTGCTCGTCGCGTGGGGCGCGGCAGGGCTGCTCCTGGCTCCCGTGCACTGGTGGTGGCGCCGCCGCGGTCCGGCGCCGGCGGCGGCGCTGGCGCCGCCGCCGCCGGTCGCAGCAGGCGAGCCGCCGGTGGACCGCTGGGCCGACGCAGGCGAGCGCCGGGCGGTGATCGACGCCGCCGCCGAGCGGCTGCGCCGGGCCATCGAGTCGCGGCGGAGCGATGCGCCCCTGGACGAGGCGGAGGCGCTGCTCGCGTCGCTCGAGGCGGCGCGGTTCACCGGGGGCGACGCGACCGACGCGCCGGCGCTGTATCGCCGCGCCGTCGAGCTGGAGCGGGGGCTCGCGGCGTGACGTTCACCCGGCCCTGGCTGCTGTTCCTGCTGCTGGCGCTTCCCCTGTGGTGGTGGCGGCGGCGCCGCGCCGCGACGGCAACCGGCTACAGCGACGTGCGGCTCGCGGCAGCGGTGTTCCGGCCGGCATGGTGGGTGCGGCTGCCGCTATGGCTCCGCTCCCTCGCGCTCGGAACCTGGATCGTCGCTGCGGCGGGCCCCCGGATCGGCGGCGACCGGGTGGAGCTCAAGAAGGAAGGCATCGCGATCGTCATCACCCTCGACATCTCCAGCAGCATGCTGGCCGAGGACTTCGCCCCCTCGAACCGGCTCGAGGTGGCCAAGCGGCAGGCCATCGCGTTCGTTCGCGGCCGTGAGGCGGACCGCATCGGGCTGGTCGCGTTCGCCGGCGAGGCGCTCACGCAGGTGCCGGTGACGCTCGATTACCCGGTCGTGGAGCAGGCCATTCTCGAGATGCGGATCGGGAGCCTCGAAGACGGCACGGCGATCGGGAGCGGCCTCGCCACGGCAGTCAACCGCTTGCGGCGGGCGCCGGACAAGTCGAAGGTCGTACTCCTGCTCACCGACGGCGAGAACAACAAGGGATTGATCGATCCCCGCACGGCGGCCGCGGCGGCCGCGGCGTACGGCATCAAGGTCTACACCATCGGCGTGGGCACCGAGGGCGAAGCGCCGATCCCGACCGGGCGAAGCCTGGGCGGGGGGTTCCGGTACGAGGTGCTGCCGGTGAAGATCGACGAGGGGCTGTTGCGCGAGATTGCCGCCCGGACGGGCGGCCGCTACTTCCGCGCCAAGGACAGCGAGGCGCTGACCCGCATCTTCGGCGAGATCGACCGGCTGGAAAAGACCCCGGTGTCGGTCACGCGGTACACCCAGTTCGACGAGGCCACGCGCCCGTTCATTCTCGCGGGCCTGCTCGCGCTGGCGCTCGAGCTGCTGCTCAACGCCACCCTGGTGGTGCGGGTCCCGTGATCTTCGAGGCGCCGATCCTGCTCGCGCTTGCGCCCGTGCTCGCGGCGGCGTTCGGGCTGCTGGCCTGGCTCGCCCGGCGCCGCCGGGTCACGCTGGCTGCCGCGTGGTCGCGCGCGCTCGGGCGGAGCGCGCGGGGTCGGCTGCGGCGGGGCTGGGTGATGCTCGCCCTGGCCGCGCTCCTTGCGGGCATCGCGCTCTCCGGACCGCGTGCCGGCCGGACCCGGGTCACCACCGAGACCCAGGCACTCAACCTGGTGCTGGCCGTGGACATCAGCCGCTCGATGCTGGCGGAGGACGCGCGCCCGAACCGGCTCCACCGCGCGGTGCGCGAGAGCCGCCGCCTGGTACAGGACCTCCAGGGTGACCGCATCGGCCTGATCGCGTTCGCGGGACGGAGCTACATCCTCACGCCGCTCACGGTGGACGGCAGCGCGGTGCGGATGTACCTCGACGGGCTCGACCCCGACCTCGCGAGCGAGGGCGGGAGCAGCCTGGCGGCCGTGCTCCAGCAGGGTGGGCAGCTGCTCGCGGCCGGAGGTGACGGGGCCGACCGCGTGCTGGTGGTGTTCAGCGACGGCGAGGCGCACGACACGCTGCCGGTGGTGGTGGCGGCGGCGGAGGCGCTGCGTGTCCGCGGGGTGCGGCTCGTGCTCGTGGCCGAGGGCGGCGCCGCGCCGGTGCGGATCCCGATCCGCGACTCCGTGGGCAACCTCCTCGAGTACAAGACGGATCCGCAGGGCCAGACGGTCCGCACGCAGCGGCGGGACGACATCCTGCGGGCGGTCGCCGACGCGGCCGAGGGCACCGTGATCCCGGCGGAGACGCCCGACCAGGCCGGCGCGGTCAAGAAGCTCGTGAGCGCGCTCAAGCGGAGCCCAACGTCGGAGACCCGGCTCTCCGACCTCGTGCCCCGGGCGTGGATCCCCATTCTCCTCGCCTCGATCGTGCTGGTGGCCGTGACGCTCGCGGCGCCGGGTGCGGCGCTGATCGCCCTGGCGGGACTCACCCTGACGGGCGCGGCGGTCCGGGCGCAGCGGCCAGCGCCCGGCGACCGGGCGTTGGCCACCGGCGACCCGGCGGCGGCGGCGCAGCTGTATCTGCGGCAGGCCTCGGCGGGCGACGGGCGAGACACCGCGTTCTACAACGCGGGCACCGCCGCCATGCGGGCCGAGCGCTACGACGTCGCCCGCGGCGCTCTGGCCGAGGCGGCGAAGTCACCCGATCCGGAGCTGCGATACCGCGCGCTGTACAACCTCGGTACCGCGGCGTTGCTCCAGGCCGCGCGCGATACCGCGCATGCCGACGAGCTGCTGGCCGACGCGGAGGCGCAACTCCGCGCGGCGCTGCTCCTGCAGCCGGGCTCCGCGCGCGCGAAGTGGAACCTCGAGCTCACGCTGCGGCGCAAGCCACCCCCCAGCGGAGGCGGCGGCGGGGGCGGCGGGGGCGGGGGCGGGGCCGCCAAGCCGGAGCCCGAGCCGCCGTCGCCCCCGCCGCAGGGCGTGAGCGAGGCGGAGGCGGAGCAGATTCTCAACTCGATGGAACGCGAGGAGCGCGCGACCCGGGCCGAGCAGCAACGCCGGTACCACGGGAGCGCGGGGGGCATCAAGGATTGGTGAGGCTGCTCGTCGCAGCGCTGCCGTGGCTCGCGCTCCAGGGCGCGGAGCCGGAGCTCCGGGCGTCGGTGGACCGCGATCAGCTCTCCGTGGGCGACGAGCTGGTGTACTCGGTGCAGGCGGTGAGCCGCTCGGCCTCCCCGCTGCAGGTCCGCATCCCCACGGTCAACGGGTTCGAGGTGGTCGGCCGGACCGAACGGAGCAGCGTCTCGCACCTCGGCGGTCCGAGCCGGGCGACCACGCTGGAACTGCGGCTTCGGGCGCTCCGGGCGGGAACCTGGGTGATCGGCCCGGCGAAGGCCGTCCAGGACGGCGAGGAGATCGTCGCGCCGGCGATCAGCGTGAAGGTGGACGAGCCGCCGGGGGTCGTGGCGCTCGCCGCCAATCCCGCCCTGCGCAGCCTCCTGGACCGCGCGGCCGCGCCGGCGAAGCCCGGGGAGCCCGCCGTGAGCCTCGCGCTCTCCGCCCGGCGCGGGGCGGTGGGCGAGCAGTTGGAGGTGCTCACGGCCGCGTGGTTTCCGCGCGAGCTCAGGGTCCGCCTCCGCCGCCCCCCGACGCTGCAGCCGCCCGTCATCGAGGGAGTGTGGAGCTATCCCCAGCCGGTGCCATCGGGCATCGCGGCCACGCGGCTGGTGGGCGGCACCCTCTACGATCTGTTCGTTGCCCATCAGGTGGTCTTTCCGCTGCGACCGGGCCGCATCGTGGTCGCGCCCGCGGTCCTCAAGTACAGCGTTCCGCTCGCGCTCCAGTTCTTCAGTCAGGAGGAGCGGTACACGCTCACCAGCGCGCCGGAGACGCTCACCGTCGCGGCGACGCCGGTGGAAGGGCGCCCTGCCGGCTACGCCGGCGCCGTGGGACGCGATCTCCGGCTCAGTCGCTCGGTCGAACCCGCCACCGCACGCGCCGGCGAACCGGTCTCGGTCGCGTTCGAGCTGGCCGGCGAAGGGAATCCCGCGCTCTGGCCGGCGCCCGAGATCGACTGGCCGGAGGGCGTGCGCGCCTACCCCGATCGCACCGACGAGAGCCCCCGAGTCTCCCACGGGCGGCTCGGCGGTGCCAAGACGTTCCGCTTCACGGTCGTGCCTGATTCCACCGGCACACTCGCGCTGCCCGGCGCGCGATACGACTACTATGACGTCGCGGCCGGGGCATTCCGCTCCGCGGCGCTCCCGGCCGACCGGCTGGTCGTCGCGCCCGGAAGCGAGGCGCTCGCGTCGCGTCCGCTCCCGCCAGCCCTCCTCGCCTCCCGGGGCGTGCCCTTGGCGCGCCGCGTCGCCGGCGCCCTCCCTTTTTCTGCGTGGCTCCTGCTGCTGGCCGCCCCGCCCGCGGTACTGCTCGGCCGCCGCATGCGGCTCCGGCGGCGGCGGCGTTCGGCGGCTCCGGCTCCGCCCGATTCCGTTGGCCTCGAGGCCGAGGTGGAGACGCTGGTCCGCGAGCTGGCGCCGGCGCCAGAGCTGCTCGCCGATGGCGGCCTGGTAGCCGGGCTGCGCGCAGCCGGCGTTCCGGCGCCGACGGCAACGCGGCTCGTCGCCGTGCGTGACCGGTTGCGCGAGCTCCGCTTCGGGCCGGCCGGCGGCTCGGTGCCGCCCGAGTTGGCGAGGGAAGCACGCGAGCTCCTGGAGGTGCTGCGGCCGCACCGCCACCGCACCGCTCGGGTGGGAGCCGGTTACGTTGCGGCCGGCGCACTGCTGCTGCTGGCCGTGGCTCGGCCGGCCGCGGCGCAGGCGCCCGATCCGGCGTCGCTCTACGAGCGTGGTGCGCTGTACGCCGCGGCGAGTGGCTTCGCGAGACAGGTGGATCGGGAGCCGCGCGATCCGGCAGCGTGGTACAATCTGGGAGCGACGTACTACCGGCTCGGTCAGGACGGGCGCGCCGCCGCGGCCTGGCTACAGGCGCGCCGTCTCGCCCCGCGCGACCGAACGATAGCGCGGGCGCTCGATCTGGCGCCGCCGCCCGAAGCAGCCAGCGCCGGCCGGCTGTGGGCGCCTCCCGTCGCCTGGGTCGAGCTGGCCCTCGTCGCGCTCGGCCTGTGGGCGATCGGCTGGGTCCTCCTCGTCATTCGGCCGCGCCGTCGCGAGCTGGCGATCGGGCTGGTCCTGCTGGCGGTGCTGATCGGCGCCGGCGCCCTGGCGCTGCACCTGCGCGACCGGCGGGCGCTGGGCGTGCTCCTCGGCGCGACGCCGCTCCAGCTCTCGCCGCACGAGCGGGCGCCCACCCTGGCGCCGCTCGAGCCCGGCAGCGCGGTTCTGCAGGTGCGACGCCAGGCGGGCTGGGCCCTCGTGAACGCGCCCGGCGGCCGGCTCGGCTGGGTGCCGGCCGATTCGGTGTTCCTGCTCCGGAGCCTCTGACATGACGCGCCGGATCGCCATCCTGCCCGATGCCGTGGCCGACCAGATCGCGGCCGGCGAGGTGGTGGAGCGACCGGCCTCGGTGGTCAAGGAACTGGTCGAGAACGCGCTGGACGCCGGCGCGACGCGGGTGAGCGTCCGGCTTGAGAGCGGAGGCAAGACGCTCGTCGAGGTGAGCGATGACGGATGCGGCATGGGGCGCGAGGACGCGGTGCTCGCCCTGGACCGCCATGCCACCAGCAAGATCCGCAGCGCGTCCGACCTCGTGGGCGTGGGGACGTTCGGCTTCCGGGGCGAAGCGCTGCCCGCGATCGCGTCGGTCTCGCGCCTCTCGCTGCTCACCTGCGAGGCCGAGGGCGAGGCCACCGCGCTCGAGGTGAGCGGCGGGCGACTGGAGCGGGTGGCGACGGCCGTCCGTCAGGCGGGCACCACGGTCACGGTGCGCAACCTGTTCTTCAACACGCCCGCACGCCGCAAGTTTCTCCGGTCCACCGCGAGCGAGACCCGCGCCGCGCACGAGGCGGTGGTGACGCTCGCGCTGGCGCACCCCGATCGCGGGTTCGAGCTCGAGGTTGACGGCAGCTCGAGGCTCCGGGCGCCGCCGAACCAGTCCCTCGACGAGCGCGTGGCGCAGGTCTGGGGGCGGGACCTCGCGGCCACCCTCGTGCCGGTGAGCTACGCGGTCGGCGCCTTCCGGGTCGAAGGACTGGTGCAGCGCCCGGCCGACGCCGCGCCCACCGGCCGCCGCACCCAGCTCTTCGTGAACGGCCGTCCCTTCCGCGACCCGTTTCTCGTGCGCGCCGCGGAGGCCGGCTACCGCGCGGCGATCCATCCGGGCGACCGGCCCAGCCTGTTGGTGCGCATCGAGCTGGCGCCGCAGGACGTGGACGTGAACGTCCACCCCGCCAAGCTGGAGGTGCGCTTCCGCGACCGCATCGGGGCCGAGCGTGCGGTCGAGGAGGCCGTGCGGCACGCGCTCGGCGCGCTGGTGGCGGCGGCGACGATGGACGGCCGGACGGCGGGACGGCCGGCCGGCCACTGGTATCCGTCGCCCGCGGGCACTCCGGCTGTCCCCGGCGCGGCCGGCGAGCTCCTGGCCGTCGGACCGTCTGACCGTCCGGCCGTCGGCGCCGACGACGGCTTCACCACCCCGCTGCTGCAGGTCTTCGACACCTACCTCGTCTACGAGGCGCCCGAGGGGATCGTCATCGTGGACCAGCACTCGGCCCACGAGCGCATCCTGTTCGAGCGCGCGATGGCCGAGCTCCGCGGGGCCGGAGCCGCCGCGCAGCAGCTGCTGGTGCCCTTCACCATCGACCTCACCGACGAGGAGCTCGACGCGGTGGAGGCGTACGCCGCGGAGCTGCGGGCGATCGGCTTCGAGCCGGATGCGTTCGGCGGCCGGGCGGTCGCGGTGCATGCGGTGCCCGCGCCGCACCCGCGCTTCGACGCGGCGGCGTGCTTCCGGGAACTGGTGGCGGATCTCGCGCGCGGCCGGTTCGGCGGGTGGGCGAACCGGCTCGAACGGTTCGCGGCCACCTACGCCTGTCGCGCCGCCGTCAAGGCGGGCCAGCGGCTCGCCGAGCCCGAGATGCGCCGGCTGCTGTTGAACCTGTTCCAGACCGAGCTTCCGCCGCACGACGTGCACGGGCGCTCGACCATCGTGCAGCTCCCCCGCGACGAGCTGGAACGCCGGTTTGGGCGCCGTTAAGGTCCCCATCATCGTCGGGCCCACGGGCGTCGGGAAGACCGCCGTCGCCCTCGCGCTTGCCCGCCACTGGCCACTCGAGGTGGTGAGCGCCGACTCCCGCCAGGTCTATCGCCGGCTGGACATCGGCACCGCCAAGCCGACGCGCCGCGAGCGCGCGCGGGTGCCGCACCACGGGCTCGATCAGGTGGAGCCGGGCGAGCGCTACAGCGCCGGCCGGTTCGCGAAGGACGCGGCGCGGTGGATCCGCGAGATCCGCGCGCGCGAGCGGGAGCCGGTGGTGGTGGGGGGCACGGGACTCTACGTCCGGGCGCTCGTGGAGGGGCTGTTCCTCGAGCCGCCGCTCGATCCCGCGCGCCGGCGTGCGCTGGACCGGTGGACCGCCGGCCTCGACGGGCTCGAGCTGGTCCGCTGGGCCCGGCGGCTGGATCCCGGTTTCCGCGGGGGCGGGCGGCAGCGCGCCGCGCGCGCGGTGGAGGTCGCGCTGCTCACCGGCCGGCCGCTCAGCTGGTGGCAGCAGGCGGCCCGGAGCCGCGGCCCCGTGGCCCCGTGGTACGTGCTCCTGACGGCGCCCCGCGCGGTGCTCCACCAGCGGATCGCGAACCGCGCCGAGGAGATGGTCCGTAGGGGGCTGATCGAGGAGGTCGCCGCCGTGCTGGCGGAGGGACACCCGGCCCACGCGCCCGGGCTGGACGGGATCGGCATCCGCGAGGCGGTCGAGTACCTTCACGGGCAGCGACCGCGCGAGAGCGTGGCCGGGGCCATCGCGCTGCACACGCGCCGCTACGCCAAGCGGCAGGAGACCTGGTTCCGGCACCAGCTCGCGGGGGACGTGCTCGCGCTGGACGCGGTCCGTCCGCCCGAGCGGCTGGCCGCCGAGATCGCCGCGGCCTGGGCGAGGAGGTCCGACGCATGAAGCTCGGCATCACCTGCTATCCCACCTACGGCGGCTCCGGCGCAGTCGCCACGGAGCTGGGCCTCGAGCTCGCCCGCCGCGGGCACGAAGTGCACTTCATCACCTACGACTCACCCTTCCGGCTCCGCGGCTACGCCGAGCGGGTCTTCCTGCACCAGGTCGAGACCCGGATGGGGCGGTATCCCCTGTTCGACCACTACCCCTACACCCTGGCGCTCGCGTCCAAGCAGCACGAGGTCGTCCTGCACGAGGAGCTCGATCTCCTGCACGTCCACTACGCCATCCCCCACGCCACCACCGCCTTCCTCGCGCGCGAGATGCTGCGCGGCACCCGCGACCTCCGGTTCATCACCACGCTCCACGGCACCGACATCACGCTGGTCGGCCAGGAGTCGCACTTCTACGCCATCACCAAGTTCTCCATCGAGCAGTCCGACGCGGTGACCGCGGTGTCGAGCTACCTGCGCGACGAGACCTACCGGGCGTTCGGCTGCATGGGCTGCGACGTTCGTGCGATCCCGAACTTCGTCAACCTCGACGAATACGCGCCCGCCACGGCGACCTGCCGGGACGCACTGGCGCCGCCGGGGCACAAGATCGTGACCCACGTGTCGAACTTCCGCGAGGTGAAGCGGGTGAAGGACGTGGTCCGGGTGTTCGCCCGGATCCGCCGCGCCATGCCGGCCACCCTGCTCATGATCGGCGACGGCCCGGACCGGGTGGACGCGGAGAAGGAGGCGGCCGAGCTTGACGTCGCCGCCGACGTGCGGTTCCTGGGGCGGCTGGACTCGGTCGCGACGCTGCTGCAGGCTACCGATCTCTTCGTGCTGCCCTCCCAGTCCGAGTCGTTCGGTCTCGCCGCCCTGGAGGCGATGGCGTGCGGCGCGCCGGTGGTCGCCACCCGCGCGGGCGGCATCCCCGAGGTGATCGAGGACGCGATGACCGGCATCCTCGAGCCGCCCGGCTCGGTGGAGGCGATGGGTCGGCGCGCGGTCGAGCTGCTGCGCGACCCGGCGCGTCACGCGGCGATGCGGGAGGCCGCGATCGCCCGGGCGCGGGAGTTCTCCGCCGACCGCGTGGTGCCCCAGTACGAGGCGCTGTACCAGGAGGTCCTCGCGTGGACCTGAGTCTGGGCGAGCATCCGCTCGTGCAGGCCGCGATCCTGGGCGTCGTCGAGGGAGCCACCGAGTTCGTGCCGGTCTCGTCCACCGGTCACCTGATCATCGCGGCCGACTGGCTCGGCTTCGAGGGCGAGCGTGCCAAGGTGTTCGAGATCTTCATCCAGCTCGGGGCAATCCTCGCGGTCGTGTGGCTCTACCGGGCCCGGCTCACCCGGCTGCTGACCGCCGCCGGCGACCCCGGCAGCCAGCGGTTGCTGGGCGGACTGTTCGTCGCGTTTCTCCCGGCCGCGGCCGTCGGGCTGCTCGCACACGAAGCGATCAAGCGGCACCTGTTCAATCCGGCCACGGTGGCGGCGGCGCTCGTTGCGGGCGGGGTAGCGATCCTCGCGATCGAGCGCTGGCGCCCCCGGGCCCGGATCGCGGCGGTGGACGCGGTCCCCCTGGCGACGGCGCTTGGCATCGGCCTGGCGCAGGTGCTCTCCCTCGTGCCGGGCACGTCCCGCTCGGGCGCCACCATCATGGGAGCGTACTGTCTCGGGCTCTCCCGCGTTGCGGCTACCGAGTTCTCGTTCTTCCTCGCGATCCCCACCATGATCGCGGCGTGCAGCTATGACCTGCTCAAGAGTCTGGGCACGCTGTCGGCGGCCGACGTGCCGCTGTTCGCCGTCGGATTCCTCGTGTCGTTCGCCTCCGCCCTGATCGTCGTTCGCGCCTTCGTGTCCTTCGTGTCCCGCAGGGACTTCGTCCCCTTCGCGTACTACCGCATCGGGTTCGGGCTCGCCCTCCTCGCCTGGTATCGCGGCGGGCCCTGACGTGTATCTCCACCGGTTCGAGGTGCTCGGCTCCACCCAGGACGAGGCCCACCGGCTCGCGGCGCAGGGGGCGCTGGCGGGCACCGCCGTCGTGGCGGAGCGGCAGACGGCGGGGCGGGGCTCGCGGGGACGGGAGTGGGAATCGGCGCCGGGGGGACTCTGGCTCAGCGTGGTGGCGCGGCCGGCCGCGGGCGCCGAGCTGTCGAGCGTGCGTGCGGGCCTCGCCGTGGCCGATGCGGTCGACGCGCTCGGCGGCGTGCCGGCCGTCGGCCTCAAGTGGCCGAACGACGTCATCGTGGACGACCGGAAGCTGGGCGGCGTCCTGTGCGAGGCCCGCTGGCAGGGGGATCTGCTCGCATGGGTGGCGGTGGGGGTGGGACTCAACGTGCGCAACCGGCCCCCGGGGGACGCCCGGCTGCCGGCCGCGAGCCTCAGCGAGTGGCGGCCCGAGCTCCGGCCCGGCGACCTGATCCCCGGCATCGTGGAGCGGCTCGCGGCGCTCGACGATGCCCGTCCCTTGCTGACCCCCGCCGAGCTGGCGCGCTACGCGCGCCGCGACTGGCTCCGGGGCCGGCTCCTCGGCGCGCCGGTGGCCGGTCGCGGCGATGGCATCGACCCCGACGGCGCGCTGAGGGTGCGCCGCCCCGACGGCACCGTGGCCCTCGTGCATACCGGCGAGCCGTTCGCGTCGGTGGAGCTGGCCTCGGGTTGAGGCGAGCCGGCTCGGGGGCGCTTACATTCACTCGTTCCCCGGACTCGCCTATGCCTCCTCTACGCATGCGCCTCGCATTCCTGGTCGCTGTCGCCCTCGCCACGCCCGCCTCGCTCCGGGCGCAGGCCGCCGATCCTCGCGCGCTGGAGCGGGAGATCCTCGCCGAGCTGGTGGAGATCAACACCAGCGATTCGGCGGGCCGGACCCGCGAGGCGGCCGAGGCGATGGCGCGCCGGCTCGTCGCGGCGGGTTTCCCGGCTGAAGACGTGCAGGTGGTCGGCCAGGAGCCGCGCTACCAGAGCCTCGTCGCCCGGTATCGTGGTCGCGGGCGGGCCAAGCCGATCCTGCTGATGGCACACCTCGACGTGGTGGACGCGCGGCGGGAGGACTGGTCGGTCGAGCCATACCGCCTGCTCGAGCGCGACGGCTACTACTACGGGCGGGGCAGCAGCGACAACAAGGCCGGCGCGGCGACGCTGGTGGCGAACTTCATCCGCTACCGGCGCGAGGGGTTCCTGCCCGACCGCGATCTGATCGTGGTGCTCACCGCAGACGAGGAGACCAGCGGCAACGCGATCCGCTGGCTGGTCGAGCAGCGCCGCGACCTGATCGACGCCGAGTACGCGCTCAACACCGACGGCGGCGGCGGCGAGCTCAGGGACGGCAAGCCCGTCGCCTTCCAGGTGCAGACCGCGGAGAAGGTGTACCTGAGCTTCCAGCTCGAGGTGCGGAACAAGGGGGGCCACAGCTCGCTCCCCGAGCCGGACAACGCGATCTACCGCCTCGGCGACGGGCTGGGCCGGCTGGCGCGTTTCACCTTCCCGGTCCGGCTCAACGAGACCACCCGCGCGTTTCTGAGCCGCGCGGCCGCGGCCCAGCCGCCCGCGATCGCCGCCGACATGCGCGCGCTCGCACGCTCCGGCGACCGGGCCGCCGCGGCGCGGCTCTCGACGGTGCCCTACTACAACTCGATCGTGCGCACCACCTGCGTGGCCACGCGCCTGTTCGCGGGCCACGCCGACAACGCGCTGCCCCAGCTCGCCCGGGCCATCGTCAACTGCCGCATGCTGCCGGATCACCCCGCGGACAGCGTGCAGGCGACGCTCCGCCGGGTGCTCGCCGACACCGCGATCCACCTGTCCCGCGTGCGGGAGCCCGTGCCAAGCCCCCCCTCGCCGCTGCGGCCCGACATCCTGGGTCCGGTCGAGCAGCTGGTGGCGGAGATGTGGCCGGGTGCGGCGGTGGTGCCCGAGATGTCCACCGGGGCGACCGACGGGCTCTACACCCGGAACGGCGGGATCCCCACCTACGGCGTGGGCGCGATCTTCGAGCGGGTCGATGACGTGCGCGCGCACGGGCGCGACGAGCGGGTGGGGGTCGAGGCGTTCCACAAGGCCGCCGAGTTCTGGTACCGGCTGGTCCGGACGCTCGCGGCGTCGCCTCCGCAGAGCTGACCGCGGACAGCCGACACGGGCATGGCCTGCATGCTCCTCGCGCTCGACATCGGCAACACCGAGATCACGCTGGGGCTGTTCCGGCAACGGACCCTGGAAGCCCACTGGCGGCTCACGACCAACCCGGACCGCACCCCGGACGAGTGGGCGGCATCGATCGCGGCGTTCCTCGACCACGCCGGCCGCTCGCCCAACGAGGTGCGGGCCGCGTGCCTCGCGTCGGTGGCGCCGATGGTGACCCAGAGCGTCGTTGAGGGGGTCGAGAAAACAACGGGCTGCGGGCCGCTCGCGGTCGACGCCCGCTCCCCGCTGCCGGTGGTCCTCGACGTGGACGAGCCGCTCAGCGTCGGTGCGGATCGCGTCGTGAACGTCCTCGCCGCTTCCCAGCTCTACCCCGGCGCCACCATCGTCGTGGACTTCGGCACCGCCACCACGTTCGACTGCGTAACGGCGGACGCCCGATTCATCGGCGGGGTGATCATGCCGGGTCTTCGCACCTCCGCGGACCAGCTCACCCGCCGCACCGCGAAGCTGCCCGCCACCGAGCTGCTCCCGCCCGAGCGCACCATCGGGCGGCGCACCGAGGACTGCATTCGCGCCGGCGTGCTGTTCGGCACCGCCGAGGCCGTGGACGGTATCGTGCGCCGGATCCGGGCGGAGTGGCCCGACCCCGGCACGCCCCGGGTCGTGGCCACCGGCGGCCTGGCGCGCCTGGTGGCGCCGCTCACGTCGACCATCGAACAGGTGGACGCCGACCTTACACTCCGCGGGCTCTCGCTCGCGGCCGCGCATCTCGGGCTCGTCTGGTGAGTGTCCCCGGCTGGGCGCGCGCCGGCGCGCGCGCGGCCGGCTATCGGGTGCTCGGACCGCGCCTCGCCTACTTGCTGCACACCCGCCCCGCAGAGTGGCCGATCATGACCGCGCATACCGCCCTCGGCTACGTCGTCGCCGTGGGAGTGGGCGGCGCGAGCCGCGGTGAGCGCCTCGAGGCGGCGCTTCTGGGGGTGGCGGCGTGGGTGGTGGGCCTGAACGGCGGCACGCTCGCCATCAACAGCGCGTTCGACCGCGACGAAGGGGACATCGCCTATCTGCGCGCGCCGCCGCCGCCGCCGCGGCATCTCTTTCGCTTCGGGCTCGGCCTCATGGCTGCGGGGTTCGGCGCGGCGCTCGCGCTCACCCCCGCGTACACCGCCGCCTATGCGCTCTGCCTCGTGCTGTCGCTGCTGTACTCGGTGCCGCCCGCGCGCCTCAAGGCGGTGCCCGGCGCCGACTGGCTGATCAACATGTGGGGATTCGGCACCCTCACGCCCTTCGCCGGCTGGGCTGCCACCGGAGTCCCCCTCACCCGGGCCGGCGGGCTCGTGCTGCTCGCGTTCTGTCCGCTGTTCGCCGCCCTGTATCCGCTCACCCAGCTGTACCAGATGGAGGAGGACCGCCGCCGCGGCGACCGGACGCTGGCATTGCGGCTCGGCACCCGCGCCAGTCTGACCGCCGCGGCGCTCTGTGCGACGGTATCGTTCACGCTCCTTGCCGCCGCGGGCGCGGCGGCGGGGTGGCGCACGGGCGGCCGGGATCTCCTCCGCTGGGCGGCGCTCTTGCTCGCCGCGGTCGTGTGGGCGGCGGTGCTCGGACCCTGGCTCGCGGGACCGGCGCGCTGGACGCCGGCCCGGCATCAACGGGGGATGTACCTCGCGCTCGCCGCCTGGGCCGTCACCGACCTCGTCGTGGCGCTCGCGTGGGGCACGGAAGCATAGGTATACTTGGCCGACACCACCTGTCCGGAGCTTCCATGGCTTCAGCCGTGCAGTTTCAGGGCGACATCGATCGTACGGACGTTCCCCACATCGTCCGCTCGTCGGTGCTGCTCGGCCTGCTCGAGTCGGCCTTCGTGCTGGTGATCTCGCTGGTGAGCCGGCACCTCGGCGGACCCGTCGCGACGACGCTGCTCGCCGTGTTGCTGATCGTCGGGCTGGCGCTGGTGAGCGGCCTGCCCGGTCTCTGGACCCACGCCCGCACCATCGACGGCATCGCCGGCGCCGCGGGG
>DASUAH010000284.1:0-3758 GCA_035763885.1 Gemmatimonadales bacterium | reverse complement strand
GGTGATCCCGGTGACCAGCACGAGCCCGCGGGGCTTCATCGCGATCTCCTCCAGGATGGCGGGCAGGTTGAGCTCCCGGATGGTCTTGACCTCGTAGGGGATGGCGCGGAACGCAAAGGCCAGGGTGCCCCGTTGCTGGTAGATGTTGGTCCGGAAGCGGCCCACGCCCGGGACGCCGATGGCGAAGTCCGCCTCCTTCTTCTCGGCGAACTCCTTGACCTGCCGGGGCGTCATCACCTGCTCGGCGAGGAGCTTGAGATCCTCGGGCTTGAGCGGCATCATCTCGAGCGTCATCAGCTCGCCGTTCACGCGCACGGTCGGGGGGCGGCCGACCTTCAGCAGCAGGTCGGAGCCGTTCCGCTGGATCATCTGCGCGATGGCCTGCTTGAAGTTGAACGGCGGCGGCGCGCCCGCCGCAGTCGGCTCACCCATTCGGATCCACCCTCAGGAGCACCTGCCCGAACTCGACCGGCTGGGCGTCCTCGACGCAGACTTCGCGGACCACGCCGGCGATCTCCGCCTCGATCTCGTTCATGATCTTCATCGCTTCGATGATGCACACCGTCTGCCCCGCCGTGATGCGCGTGCCGACGGTGACGTACGGCTCGGCCCCCGGCTCCGGAGCCCGGTAGAACGTCCCGACCATCGGCGACCGAATCTCCTTGAGCGCCGCGCCCGCGGCGAGCGGCGGCGGCGCCCCGCCCGGCGCGGGCGCGGCAGCGTGCCCGGTGGCCGCCGCGGGCGCCGGATGCGCCAGCGGCGGCAGCTGGACCGGCGCCACCGCCACCGCCTGCTGGGTGCGGGTAATGACGATCCCGGTGCCGAACCACCCCTTCACCTCGATCGACCCGATCTCCGGCGACTCCCGGAGCAGTTGCGCCAGCCGCCGCACATCCTTGAGATCGAGCGACTTGATCCCCGGGACTGTCTGGAGCAGTTCCGCGAGTTCCTGCATTTCCTGAGGGGTCATAAAAGGTCGGTATGGGGAGCCGCGAACGCCGGCCGTCAGACCAGCTCCAGCAGCTCCGTCCGGTTGTCCGAGAGACATTCCGGTCCGTCCGGGCCGAGGTGCACGTCGTCTTCCAGCCGTACCCCACCCCACCCCGGAAGATAGATCCCCGGCTCGACCGTGACCACCGCGTGGACCGGGAGCACGGTCTCGGCCGTGGGCGCGAGTCGCGGCGCTTCGTGCACTTCGAGGCCGAGGCCGTGCCCGAGCGAGTGGCCGAACGCCTCCCCGAAGCCCCGCGCCGCGATCACCTCCCGGGCGAGCGCGTCCGCCTCGCGTCCGGTCATCTCCGGACGCAGCCCGGCCAGCGCGCGGGCCTGGGCCGAGCGCACCAGCTCGTACAGCGTCCGCTGGCGTTCGTCCGCCCGCGCCCCGACCACCACGGTGCGCGTGAGATCCGCGCAGTAGCCGGCTACCTGCGCACCGAAGTCCAGCAGGAGCCAGTCGCCGCGCTCGAGGGCGCGTCCGCTGGTGCGGGCGTGAGGGAGCGCCGACCGGGGGCCCGACGCGACGATCGTGGGAAACGGGTGCCACTCGCTGCCCCGTCGCCGGAGTGCCGCCTCCAGCGCCGCCGCGACCTCCCGCTCGGTCTGGCCGGGGTGGACACCGGGCAGCACCTCCGCCAGCGCCTCCTGCGCGAGGCTCGCGGCGCATCGGATCGCCGCCACCTCGCCCGGGTCCTTGCGCACCCGCAGCCGCTCGACCAGGTCGGCGGTCGGTACCACGCGGCCCTTGTAGGACTCGCCCAGACGCTCGGCGTCGCGAAGCGTGAGCGCCGCCGCCTCGACCCCGAGCGCCTCGGGCGGACGTTCCCCAAGCAGCCGCCCGAGCCGCTGCCACACGCTCGTCTGATCCACCTCGACCTCCGCCGCGCCCGCGGCCTCGTGCGGCGCCTGCACGGCATAGCGGAAATCGGTGACAAGCACCGTGGCGTCCGGCCGCACGAGCAGCAGCCCCGCCGATCCGGTGAAGCCCGTCAGATAGCGGATGTTCGGGAGGTGCGTGATCAGCAGCGCGTCGAGCCCTTCGCGCGCGAGCGCCGCCCGCAGCGCCTCCTGTCGCGCGGCCCGGTAGTCAGCCTGCACGCAGCCTGCCGGCGAGCGCATGCAGCGCGAGGACGTAGCTCTGCGCGCCGAACCCCGTCACCATTCCGAGCGCGAGATCGGCCAGCACCGAGTGCTGCCGCCCCGGCTCACGGGCGAAGATGTTCGAGAGGTGCAGCTCGACGAAGGGCACCCGCACCGCGAGAAAGGCGTCACGGAGTGAGAGGCTCGAGTGAGTGAGCGCCGCCGCATTGACCAGTGCGCCGTCCACCCGCCCCTTGAGCCGCTGCACGGCCTCCACGAGCTCACCTTCGTGGTTGCTCTGCGTCCACTCGATGTCGGCCCCGAGCTTCGCGGCCTCGGCCCGCACGAGCTGCTCGATCTCGGCCAGCGTGGTACGACCGTAGACCTCCGGCTCCCGCGTCCCCAGCAGATTGAGGTTGGGGCCGTTCAGGACGGCGATGCGCATTCAGCGCTTGAGACCCTGCAGCCAGGCGTGGAACTGGTCGAGGTCGTCGTCCGGCTTGCCGCGCGCGGGCCGCGCTGGCTGGGCGGGGGGCGGCGTGTCCACCTTCGCGCCGGCGAAGAAGTCGTCGAACGAGACCGTCTCACCTGCCGGGGGTGGCGCCGGCTCCGCCGCGCCGGCCGGCGGCACGGCGGGGGCCACGGCAGGTGGATCCTCTCCGAACACCGAGCCCAGCGACAGCGGCTCCTCGGCCGGTCGCGTGGCCGGCGCGGTCTCAGGACTCAGCTCGACCGCTGAGGCGAGGACATCGGTTGCCTCCTGCGGCCGGTCACCGGGCCGGGCGGCCAGCAGGGCCTGGAAGAAGCTGCCGAGCGACTGGCCTCCGGTGTCGCGCGC
Source organism: Gemmatimonadales bacterium (assembly GCA_035763885.1). GTDB lineage: Bacteria > Gemmatimonadota > Gemmatimonadetes > Gemmatimonadales > GWC2-71-9 > DASQPE01. The sequence continues at coordinate 844 of DASUAH010000284.1, read as the reverse complement.
CGCATAGGACGGTCTCGGCGGCGACGCCGCTGCGGCCTGGCGTGCCTCGAGCTCGGCGATCCGCGCGTGCAGCTGCGGCGCCGGCGCCCGGTTGACCAGCTCCCGGTAGACCAGCAGCGCCTCGGCCACGTGACCCTGACGCAGAAACACTTCCGCCATCGTCTCGGTCACCACCAGCTCGGGCTCGGCGGTGGCCGGCGCGTCGGTGTCCGCGAGCACGGGCGGCACAACGGCGGCCGGCTCGGGCGCCGGGGCGGCCACCGGCTCAGGCGCAGCCTCGGCCTCGGGCATGGGCGCGGCGGCCGACGCGGACGGTTCGGGCGGCGTGATGTAGGCGCGGAACAGATCGTCGGCTGAGGGCGGCGCTGCCTGGAGCGCAGGCTCCGGCTCCACCGTTCCCGCGCCCCGTGTGGAGAGCAGGTCCTCAGCCGCGCTCGGGGCCTGGAACTCGGATGCGGTCGACACGTTCAGCACGATCTCTTCCGCCCGCTCGAAGCGGAATGAGTCGATCTCGGGCAGCGGCGGCGCGGCGAATTCAGTCGTCTCCGCCTCGGACGCGCCCGGCTCCGCGGCCGGTACCGGCTCGGCCTCGGTCCGCAGCGTGTCGGAGAGATCCGGGAATAGCGCCGCTCCCCCAGGGCCTGCGGCCTCGTCTTCGACCGGCGCGACCCAGGCCGCGGGCACCGGCGTTTCTTCCGGCTCATCGCCCCCGCCCGAGGCGGCAGGCTCAGCGGCAGGCTCGGCGGCGGCCTCGAGACCGAAGCCGCGGGGTGCCTCCAAGGGCTGCTCCCCAGCAGCCTCGGCCAGCGGCGGCGCGTCCAGTCCGACCGGCGTCTCCACCGCC
>DASUAH010000283.1:0-21354 GCA_035763885.1 Gemmatimonadales bacterium | reverse complement strand
GGCACGGAGCGCGCACATCGGGCGGAGCCCCGATTTTGGGCCATCCGGCCCATACCCTATCCGGGGAATCCTCCCCGGGCCTGATGGACGGCCGGAGGGGCGAAGCGCAGGATGGAAGCAGAGCGAACAAGGGGGATTGCCGATGCGCGAGCCTCGCGACATCAAGCCGAACGATACCTGCACGCGGTGTGGCCTTCGCAAGGTAACGCTGGAGCTGCAGGAGCGCGGGGTAATCCTGCGCCTCTGCGACGACTGCTACTGGGGCAAGGGCACAGAACCCCAGAACGGCGGCCTCGACAACCCGTCGGCGGCCTGATGCCCTCGGGCCGCTAAGGCCGGATCCCCTCCCCGGATAGGTAGTCCTGCCGGTCGCCGACTGGCAGGTCATCCCCCGCTGTCTGCCAGACCGCCCGATGCGCCGCCCGCCGCCTCGCCCGTATCGTGAGGGCAGGAGGTGGCACCGATGCAGCACCAGCTTCAGGCCGGCACCGTCGTCCGGGAAGGGCGGCCGGTGTGCCGCGCCGCCGCGGTCAGCTTTGCCGTCGGTCTCGTGGCCCTGCGCGTCTGCTGGCTCCCTGGGGTCAACTGCGTCCTGGCCCTCGCCGCGATCGGCCTCGGCGCGGTCGCCGCCTGGCAGATCCTGCACAGCCACGGAAGGTTGTGCGGAGTGGACGAGGCGGTCTCCGGCGTCGTCCTGGGCGTCGTCGTCCTGGGCCTGTCGGTCTTCTTCATCTCCGCCATCGTCGCCGCGTGGCGGCATTGAGGAGGATCCCATGACGGCTCTCACGCGCCGGGAGTTCCTCCAGCTCGCCGCCGCCAGCAGCCTTGGCGTCACGGTCCTGGGCGGCCCGGTTCGCACCGCTTCCGCGGCGCGCCGCGCCGCCGGGGTGGGCATCCTGATCGACGTCGCCCGCTGCATCGGATGCCGAACGTGCGAGGCGGCCTGCAAGGCCGCCCATGGATTCCCGGAGGGCGAGTCGGCGGATCTCGGTCCGCAGACCTGGACGTACGTGAAGGCCGTGCGGCTGCGTACGCCCAGGGAGCACGCTTCCCTCGGCGCCGACGGGGCCGGCACCCGTTCCTACAAGGTCCAGTGCATGCACTGCGTCGAGCCCGCCTGCGCCTCGGCCTGCCCGGTGGGCGCCCTGCGCAAGACCGCGGACGGCCCCGTGGAGTATGATGCCGGTCGCTGCATCGGCTGCCGGTACTGCATGATCGCCTGCCCATTCCAGGTGCCACGCTTCGAGTGGCGCAAGGCGCTGCCGGCGATCAGCAAGTGCAACATGTGCGCCGACCGCCGGGCCGCCGGGAAGGGCCCGGCCTGCGTGGAGGCCTGCCCCCTGGAGGCCCTCCAGTTCGGCCCGCGCGACCACCTCCTGGCGGAAGCGGCCCGCCGCATCGCCGCCGACCGGTCGCGGTATGTCCCCGCCATCTACGGCGCGGAGGAAGCCGGCGGAACCTCCGTCATGTACATCTCGGACGTTCCCTTCGAAGAGCTGGGGTTCCCCGTCGTCACACGGGAGCCGCTGCCCTCCTATACGTGGCGCGTGCTCGGCAAGCTGCCGGGCCTGGTGATCGGATTGGGGGCGACACTCACGGCCGTCGAGGCCGTGATCCGCAAGCGGATGGAGATGCAGACCGGCGAGGAGCGTGAGGACGCATGATCCGGATCGGCCGCCTCACCCCGGGACAGATCCTGCTGTGGCTCCTGGTGCTCGCCGGCGCGGCCGCCGCCGCGGTCCGGTTCGTCTGGGGCCTGGGAGCCGTCACCAACCTGTCCGACCGCTTCCCCTGGGGTCTGTGGATCGGCTTCGACGTCATGGTCGGGGTGGCGCTGGCCGCCGGAGCCTTCACGCTCAACGCCACGGTGCATATCTTCCACCTGGACCGCTACCGGCCGCTGCTGCGGCCGTCGGTGCTCACCGGGTTCCTCGGGTACCTGATGGTCATCATCGCCCTGCTGGTGGATCTCGGCCGGCCGTACCGGATCTGGCACCCGGTCGTGATGTGGAACCCGCACTCTGTGATGTTCGAAGTGGCCTGGTGCGTGATGCTCTACACCGCCGTGCTCGCGCTGGAGTTCGGACGGGTGATCCTCGAGCGACTGCGCCTGACCGTGATGCTGCGCATCACGCGGGCGGCGATGGTGCCGCTGGTCGTCGCGGCGGTGATCCTCTCCACGCTGCACCAGTCCTCGCTGGGCTCGCTCTTCCTCATCGCGCCCGGCAAGCTCCACCCGCTGTGGTACACCGCCCTCCTGCCCGTGCTGTTCTTCATCTCCGCGGTGGCGGTGGGACTCGCCATGGCCACGGTCGAGGCGGTGCTGGCGGCACGGGCGTTCAGGCACCGCCTGGAGCTCTCGATGTTCGCGGGATTGAGCCGCGCCTTGACCATCATCCTCTCCATCTACCTGGCCCTCAAGGTCTTCGACCTGGCGGTGCGGGGCGTGTGGCCGCTCCTCCTGCGGCCCGGGACCGAATCCCTCATGTTCGCCGCGGAGATCGGGATCGGCGTCGTGCTGCCGCTGGTCCTGCTGTCGGTGAACAACTTCAGCCGTTCCCCGGCGGGCCTTACGCTGACGAGCGCCCTCGTCGTGGTGGGGGTCGTCGTGAACCGCCTGAACGTCGCGGTCACGGGCATGCTCGCCGGGAGCGGCGCGCGCTACGTGCCGGCCTGGACGGAGATCCTGATCACCGCCGCGATCGTGGCTGCGGGGATCCTGGTCTACCGGTGGGTCATGGAGCACCTGCCCATCGTGCCGGCCCACCGGGCGCCGGAGGGCCCGGCGGCCGCCGGCGCGGCCCTGGGACCGTGACCGACAGCACCAGACAAGATCAGCCGGCCGCCGGATGGGCGCCATCCGCCGGCAGAGGGAGCATGCACAGCGGGACACGGGACGACGACGTGACGAGACGAACGCACCGCCCGGCCGAGAACGAAGGCGGCGGAGCCGGCGGCGAGCTCTGCGCTCCGCAGGAGAGGAGCGCCCGATGGCTTCCCTGACGGCAGACGCCTGGCAGCGCGCGTTCAACGCCTGCATCCAGTGCGGGATGTGCGGCGGGTCGTGCCCGCTCGGCCACGCCATGGACTACCTGCCGCGCAAGATCATCCATCTCGCGCGCGAGGGGCTGGTGGAACCCGTCCTGCGCAGCACCACCCCCTGGCTGTGCGTCTCGTGCTACACCTGCGCCGCGCGGTGTCCGGGCGGGCTGCCGATCACCGACGTGCTCTTCCCCGCCCTGCGCGACGCCGCCCTCGCCGCCGGCGTCCAGCCCCCGGCCGAGGTGAAGAAGGCGCTCGACAACACGTACCGCTACGGCAACCCCTTCGGGGAGGGACCGCGGAAGCGCCTCGAGTGGACGAAGGGCGCCGGGGTCCCCGTGCCCGTGATGGCGCAGGTGAAGCGGCCGGTCGAGGTGCTCTGGATCGTTGAGTGCTATCCGGCCTACCACCCCCGCAACCAGCGGCAGGCGCAGGCCATGGCCCGGATCCTCCACGCCCTCGGCGTGGACTTCGCCATCCCCGGCCCGGAGGAGCGCTGTATCGGAGACTGCGAGCGGCTAACGGGGGAGCGCGGCCTCTTCGAGAGCCTCGTCGAGTACACGGCAGGCCTGCTGGAACGGTACGAGTTCGGGGAGATCGTCACCGGTGACCCCCACGCGCTGAACACCCTGCGCCGGATCTACCCCGAGCTGGGCCACCGCCCGCGCGTCAGCCACTACGTCGAGTTCCTGGCCCGCCGCCTGGACGCCCTGCGCCCCCGGCTGTGCCGGGCAGTCACCGCCCGGGTGACCTACCACGACAACTGCACGCTGGGACGGGCCTGCGGTGTGTACGAGGAGCCGCGGGCGCTGCTGCGGGCCATCCCGGGCCTCACGCTCGTTGAGATGCCGTTCGCGCGGGAGAGCGCGCTGTGCTGCGGCGGCGGGGGCGGCGGGATGTGGCTGGACACGATCATCTGGCAGACCGCCGGCGAGCGGCTGGCCGACCGGCGTATCGCCCACGCCCTCGCCGTCGGAGCGGAGATCCTCGCCGTGTCCTGCCCCTTCGAGACGTCGCGCTTCGAGGACGCTCTCAAGTCCACCGGCAACGAAGGCCGCATGGTCGTGCGGGACATCCTGGAGCTGCTCGACGAGGCGATGGGGCACGGAAGCGAGGTGCCGTCGTGAAGATCGCGGTGCTCCTGACCATGGTGCCGGATCTCGTGGATGAGCTGGAGATCGACGCCGCCGGCACGGCGCTGGAGACCCAGTGGCTGCGGTACGTGCTGAGCGAGAGCGACGACCACGCGCTGGAGCAGGCGCTGGTGTTGAAGGACCGGTACGGCGCCGACGTCACGGCGCTCGCCCTGGACCACGGCGATGTGGACCAGACGCTGTTCACCGCCCTCGCCAAGGGGGCGCAGGAGGCGGTGAAGATCGGCCCCCTGCCCCGGCCCGATCCGGGACGCCGGGAGGCCGCGGCCATCTTCGCCGGCGTCCTGGCCGCGTGGAGCCCCGATCTCATCCTGGCCGGGGTGCAGGCGATCAACGACTGCGACGGCCACCTCCCCGGCCTGCTGGGCGGCCTGCTCACGCTGCCCTCCATCGGCGTGACCCGGTCGGTCGACATCGCCGCCTCAGGCACAGTCACCGTCCTGAAGGAGTACCCCGGCGGTCTGGCCGCCGAAATGACGGTGGCGCTCCCGGCGGTAATCGGCGTGCTGTCGGCGCCGCAGCCGCCGCGCTATGTGCCGGTAGCTCGGATCCGGGAGGTGACGAAGTCTCGGACGCTTGCCTCCGCCCCGACCCCGGCGGTCAGCGGCCCGCCGGCGCCCACGATCCGGAGGCTGTTCAAGCCGGAGCCCTCCGGGCGGGCGAAGATGCTGACCGGAACGCCTGACCAGGCGGCGGCCGAGCTGGTCTCGATCCTCGAGAACAGAGGCGTGCTGCGATGACCACCGCGACCACTCCGGACGTCTGGATCTACGTGGAACATCTGCGCGGCGCCGTCGCCCCGCACACCTACGAGCTGCTGGGCAAAGGACGCGAGCTGGCCGCCGCGCTGGGCGGCCGCCTGATCGCGGTCCTGCCCGGCCACGGCTCACGCCCGCTCGCGGGCACGCTGGGGGCCGCCGATGCCGTGGTCCTCGTCGAGGATGAACGGCTGGCGTCCTTCAGCGCCGAGGCCCACGGCGCCGTGCTGGCCGCGCTCGCCGCCGGCGGAATGCCGCACCTGCTGCTGTGCGGGGCGACCTCGGCGGGGATCGACCTGGCCGCCCACCTCGCGGGCGCGCTGGGGGCGCCGATGGTCGTGAACGCGCGCGCCCTCGCCGTCGACGGCGGGACCGTGATCGCCACGAGCCAGCTCTGCGGTGGGAAGCTGCTGTGTGAGCTGGAGGTGGCGCCAGGAACGATCGTCACCGCGCTCGCGGGCGCCTTTCCCGCCGACGCCGGCATGTCCACCCGCGAGCCGCAGGTGGAGACCGCTGAGGCCCCCGAGGCCCTCCGGCAGATCCGCACGGCGGTGACGCGGCTCCTCGAGCCCTCGGCGGGAGACGTGGACATCACCCGGGCCGGCGTCCTGGTGGCCGTCGGACGTGGCATCCAGCGGAAGGAAAATCTGCCGCTGGCCGAAGAGCTGGCGACCCTGCTCGGCGGCGCGGTCTGCGCCTCCCGTCCGGTCATCGATCAGGGGTGGCTGCCGCTGTCCCGGCAGGTGGGAAAGTCGGGGCTGGCGGTCAAGCCCGGCCTCTATCTGGCCCTCGGGATCAGCGGCGCCTCCGAGCACGTGGAAGGGATGAAGGACGCCGCGCTCATCGTCGCCGTGAACTCCGATCCGCAGGCGCCGATCTTCGAGGTCGCGCACTACGGCGTCGTGGGCGATCTCTTCGAGGTCGTCCCGCCGCTGATCGAGGCGCTGAAGGGGAGGAGGGCACAGGCGGCCTAACGCCCATGAACCCTGCTGCGCACTTCGGACCGCTGCCCGGGCTGGTCGTGCTCTGGGTCCTCGCGGCGTCGGCCGTCGGGCTCTTCGCCTGGCGCGTCCGCTACCTGCTCCGGCTGCTGCGTCTCGGACAGGGCGAGCGGCGGCTGGACCGCATCGGCAGGCGCCTCGCGGTCACGGCCGCGGAGGTGTTCGCACACCGCCGGCACCTCCAGGAGCCGTACGGAGTCCTGCACCTGGCCATCTTCTGGGGATTCCTCGCGTTCGTCGCGGCGTTCGCGCTGACGCTGCTGAAGGGCCTGTTCCCCTTCCTGCCCTATCCGCCGCCCGATGAGATCGGTCCCGTCTCGCTGCTCCTCGAGATCTTCGGGGTGGTGGTGCTGGCCGCGATCGCGGGCTCCGCAGTGCGCCGTTACCTGCTGCGGCCGCCGCGCCTCGGCCAGAGCGTGGACGCCGCAATCATCCTCCTCCTGATCAGCGGCCTGATGCTCACCTCGCTGCTGGCATCGGCCTCCCGCCTCGCCGCAGGCGGGGGGGGCTCCGCACTCTGGAATCCGGTGGGGATCCCGCTCGCGGGCCTGCTGCGGCTCGCCGGCGTGACGGCCGGGGCCGCGGCCGGTGTGTACTCCGCGATGTGGTGGGCGCACGTGCTGCTGGTGCTGGGCTTCCTGGCCTACCTCCCGTTCTCGAAACACCTGCACCTGATGGTGTCGCCGTTCAGCGTCTTCCTGACCGACCTCGGCCCCGCGGGGCGCCTGCCCCCGGCGGCGTCGTCCCGCGGCGGAGGCGAGACGCTCGACGCACGCGACTTCACGTGGCGCGAGCTGCTCAATCCCCTGTCCTGCGCCGAGTGCGGCCGCTGCGACCGCGTCTGCCCGGCGCACCTCAGCGGCGCGACGCTCTCGCCCAAAGAGCTGGTCCACCACCTCAAAGAGCACCTCTACGAAGCGGGACCGCAGCTGCTCGCAGGCCGCGATGCGGAGGGAACCCGGGCGCTGGCCGGAGCCGGCGCGCTGGTCACACCCGAGACGCTGTGGGCCTGCACCACCTGCTACGCCTGCACCCAGCGCTGCCCGGTGGCCAACGAGCACCTCCGCCTGATCATCCGGATGCGCCGGTTCCTCGTCGCGCGGGGCGAGATTCCGCCCCGGCTCGCCGACACCCTGCAGTCCGTGGCACGCTACGGCAACGCCGCGGGGCAGTCGCCGAAGGCGCGGGCGCGCTGGACCCAGGGACTGGGCTTCCCGGTGAAGGACATCCGCCGCGAGCGTGCCGAGTACCTGTGGTTCGTCGGGGACGCGGCCTCGTACGATCCCGCGGCGCGGCAGGCCACCCGCGCCGCCGCGCGCCTGCTCCACCGCGCCGGCGTCGATGTCGGGATCCTGTACGACGCCGAGCGCACCGCGGGCAACGACGTCCGCCGCGTGGGCGAGGAAGGGCTCTTCGAGACGCTGGCCGAGCAGAACATCGCCGCCATGCGATCCTGCGAGTTCCGCGCCGTCCTCACCACCGACCCCCACACCTACAACACGCTGGCGCACGAGTATCCGCAGTTCGGGGCGAGCTGGCCGGTCGTCCACTCCGCCGAGCTGCTGGAAGGGATGCTGCGCACCGGCCGCCTGGCCGTGACGCGCCCGTTGGGCCGCGCCGTCACCTACCACGACCCCTGCTACCTGGGACGCTACAACAGCATCTATGAGGCGCCCCGGGCTCTGCTGCGGCGCCTCGGCGCCGTCCTGGTCGAGATGCCGCACTCCCGCGCCAACGCCTACTGCTGCGGGGCCGGCGGCGGTCGCGTCTGGATGGAGGACGCCCCCGCGGTCCGGGAGCGGCCGGCGGAGCGCCGGGTCCGCGAGGCCGCGGCGCTGCCGGGGGTCGGGACACTGGCCGTGGCCTGTCCGAAGGAGGTCGCCATGTTCCGCGACGCGCTGAAGATGACCGGGCTGGAGGGGCGCCTGGCCGTGCGCGAGCTGGCCGAACTGGTCGAGGAAGCGGTGGGCCTGGAGGTGGCCACTGATGCGGCTTGAGGAGCATGCGGGGAACGGCGCGCCGCGCGTCGGCGTCTATGTCTGCCACTGCGGCACCAACATCGCGGCCATGGTGGACGTGAGGCGCGTCACGGAGTACGCCGCGGCCCTGCCGAACGTCGCCGTGGCCCGGGAGTACAAGTACATGTGCTCCGATCCGGGCCAGGCCCTGATCCGCGCCGACATCGCCGAGCACCGCCTGAACCGGGTCGTCGTCGCGGCCTGCTCGCCGCTGCTGCACGAGCGCACCTTCCGCGCCGCGGTGAAAGCGGCGGGGCTCAACCCCTACTACTTCCAGATGGTCAGCATCCGGGAGCTGGATTCCTGGGTGCACACCGACCGCGGGGAGGCCACCAGGAAGGCGGAGGATCTGATCCGGGCGGCGGTGCGCCGGGTCGTCTTCCACGAGCCGCTGGAGTCGCGGAGCGTGCCGGTCAACCCCGCCGTCCTGGTCGTGGGCGGCGGCATCGCCGGCATCCACGCCGCGCTGACCATGGCGGACGCCGGAAAGCACGTCTACCTGGTCGAGCGCGAGCCCACGATCGGCGGGCACATGGCCCAGTTCGACAAGACCTTTCCCACGCTGGACTGCGCCGCGTGCATCCTCACCCCGAAGATGACCGCGGTGGGCACCCATCCCAACATCACGCTCTGGACCTACAGCGAGGTGGAGAAGGTCGAGGGATACGTCGGCAGCTACCGCGTGACGGTGAAACGGCGCCCCCGCTACGTCAACGAGGAGCTGTGCGTGGGCTGCCGGGAGTGCATCGAGGCCTGCGTCTACAAGGAGGCCAAGGTGCCCGACGAGTTCAACCTGGGCCTGGGCCGGCGCAAGCCCGTCTATCTCCCCTTCCCGCAGGCCGTACCGCTCCTGGTCGTGATCGACCCCGAGACGTGCATCGAGTTCAAGAGCGGGAAGTGCAAGAAGACATGCGTGGAAGCGTGCGGGGAGCGCGGGGCGATCGACTTCACCCAGACGGAGCGCACCGAGGAGATCGAGGTCGGGGCGATCATCCTCGCCACCGGCTTCCAGATGTTCGACGCCCGCCGCATCCCCTACTACGGCTACGGCACCCTCCGCAACGTCTACACCTCGCTCGAAGTGGAGCGCCTGGTGAACGCCGCGGGCCCGACCGGCGGGGAGGTGATCCTGCGCGACGGCCGACGCCCGGAGCGCGTTGGGATCATCCACTGCGTCGGCTCCCGCGACGAGAACTACCACATCTACTGCTCGCGGGTCTGCTGCATGTATTCGATCAAGCTGGCCCACCTCATCCGCGAGCGTACCGGCGCGGAGGTCTACAACTTCTACATCGACATCCGCACGCCGGGCAAGGGTTTCGAGGAGTTCTACCGCCGGACGCTGGACGAGGGCGTGCACTTCATCCGAGGGAAGGTCGGGCAGGTCTCGGACGGGGGGACGGGCCCGGGGGAGGACGGCCGTCTGGTGATCCAGGTGGAGGATACGCTGGCCGGGATGATCCGGCGCATCCCGGTGGACATGGTGGTCCTCAGCACCGCGCTGGAGGCGCACGCGGACGCGGACGCGGTCCGCCGGCTGTTCAACATCTCCTGCTCGACCGAGGGCTGGTTCCTGGAGCGCCATCCGAAGCTGGCGCCGGTGAGCACCTTCACCGACGGGATCTTCCTGGCGGGCGCGTGCCAGGCGCCCAAGGACATCCCCGACTCGGTCGCCCAGGCCGGCGCCGCCGCCGCGGAGGTGCTCGCGCTCGTCGACGCCGGCCGCATCGCCCTGGAGCCGAACACCGCCTACGTCGTCGCCGACGACTGCTCCGGGTGCAAGACCTGCATCCCGCTGTGCCCCTACCACGCCATCACCTTCAACGGAGAGGCGGCGAAGGCGGAGATCACGGAGGCGCTGTGCAAGGGGTGCGGGGTGTGCGTCGCCGGGTGTCCCTCGGGATCCATCCACCAGCACCTGTTCGAGGACGCTCAGATCCTCGCCGAGATCGCCGGCGTGCTGGCGGTGCGGCAGGACGCGGAGGGAGCGGGCCGATGAGCGAGCCGACGATCGTCGCGTTCTTCTGCAACTGGTGCACGTACACCGCGGCCGACCTGGCCGGGACGTCGCGGCTGAAGTACCCGCCCAACGCCCGGGTGATCCGCGTGATGTGCTCCGGGCGGGTCGATCCGCAGTTCGTCGTTGAGGCATTCGCCCGCGGCGCGGACGGCGTCCTGATCGGCGGCTGCCATCCGGGCGACTGCCACTATATGGAGGGCAACTACAAGACCCTGCGCCGCGTCATCCTCCTCCGGCGGATGCTGCGCGATCTGGGGATCGAGGACGCGCGGCTGCGGCTGGAGTGGATCTCCGCCTCGGAGGGCGAGAAGGTGGCGCGGGTGATCACCGAGATGACGGAGGCGCTGCGGGCGCTCGGGCCGCTGCGCCTCCCGGCGATGCGCGAGCGGTGGGACGCCGAGATGGCCGCGCCCGCAGCGGCCGGGGGGAGCTGAGCGACGATGGCCGCGGAAGCGAAGCCGCAGATCGCCTTCTACTGGTGCGCGTCGTGCGGGGGCTGTGAGGAGGCCGTCGTGGACCTCGCCGAGGACCTCCTCGGGGTCGTCGCCGCCGTGGACATCGTCTTCTGGCCCGTCGCCCTGGACTTCAAGCGGGCCGACCTCGCCGCGCGCCCGGACGGCTCGATCGCCGCCGCCTTCGTGAACGGCGCGATACGCACCTCGGAGCAGGAAGAGATGGCGCACCTCCTCCGCGCCAAGGCGCAGTTGCTCGTCGCCTTCGGCGCCTGCGCGCAGCTGGGCGGGATCCCGGCGCTGGCCAACCTGTGGGACCGCGAAGCGGTCATGCGGACCGTGTACGACACATCCCCCTCCACCGTCAATCCGGAGGGCACCCGCCCGCAGGTCTCCAGCCCCGCCGACGGCGCGGCGCTCACGCTGCCCGCATTCCGGGATACGGTCCGGGCGCTGGATCAGGTGGTCGAGGTGGACTACTACCTGCCGGGGTGCCCGCCCACCCCGAAGCTGATCGCCGCGGCCGTGACGGCCATCCTGTCCGGCCAGCTGCCGCCCCGCGGCAGCGTGCTGGCGCCGGACATCGCCCTGTGCGACGAGTGCCCGCTCAAGGCAACGAAGCCGGAGCGGCTGCTGCTCCACGCCTTCAAGCGGCCGCACGAGGTGGCGGTGGACCCGGCGACGTGCCTGCTCGCGCAGGGCGTCGTCTGCCTGGGGCCGGCCACGCGCGGCGGCTGCGAGGCGCTGTGCCCCCGCGCGCACATGCCCTGCACCGGCTGCTTCGGCTCCACCTCCCGGGTGATCGACGTGGGGGCGAAGATGGCCTCGGCCCTCGCCTCGATGGTGGACGCCAGCGACCCGCAGGCCATCGAAGCGATCCTGGCCACGATCCCCGACCCCGTCGGCACCTTCTACCGCTACTCGCTCGCCGCCTCACGCCTGCGGCGCCGGGTGAGGACGGAGGCGGTGTAGGCGTCATGCACGCGGCCGGGCATCCCACGCCCTGGATCGAGGCCCTGCGGCGCCGCGCCGGACTCCGGCGCCCTCGGGAAGGCCCCGTCGTGCCCCTGGCCACGAAGCTCGTCCTGAGCAATCTCGTCATCGTCCTGGTGACGGCGGTGGTCTTCAGCGTCGTCGGCACGCGGATGATCGGCAATCTCATCATGGCCGAGGCGCGTTCCACCGTGCACAACGACCTCAACGCGGCGCGGGAGATCCTCCTCGGGCGGCTGAGCCACGTCGCCTACGTCGTCCGGTTCACGGCGGACCGCTTCATCCTGCTCAGCGACGTGCTCGTGGCGGGCCGGCCCGAGCCCGTGCTCGCCGAGCTGCGGCGTGTGCGCGAGCGCGAGGGGCTGGACTTTCTGACCCTCACCGACGCGGCGGGCGTGGCCCTGCTGCGCACGAGCGACGGAGGGCGCAACGGGGATCGGGTCGTCTGGAGCGATCTGCTGCGCGAGGCCCGGGCCACGGGGCAGGCCGTTTCCGCGGTGTCCGTCATGCCGGGGGACGCCCTGCGCCGGGAGTCCCCCGACCTGGCCGAGCGGGCCCGTATCAGGATCGTCCCCACACCCCGCGCGATCCCGCGCCCTGAGACGGCCCTGACCTCGGGGATGGTCCTTGCCGCCGCCGCGCCGATCCGGTCCAGGGACGGCGCCGTGCTCGGCCTCCTGTACGGAGGGATCCTCGTCAATCAGAACTTCGAGATCGTGGACAAGATCAAGCAGACCGTCTTCCAGGGCGTGCAGCACCGGGGACGCGACATCGGCACGGCGACGATCTTCCTGGACGATGTGCGCATCTCCACGAACGTGATGAACCCCGACGGCGAGCGGGCCATCGGCACGCGCATCGCCGAGGACGTGTACGACCGGGTCGTGCTGCAGCGCGGGCGGTGGCTGGGGCGGGCCTACGTGGTGAACGACTGGTACATCACGGCGTACGAGCCGATCGTCGGCATCGATACCCGCATCCTGGGCGTCCTGTACGTGGGGGTGCTGGAGCAGAAGTTCCTCGACATCCGCCGCCGCGCCGTGGCCGGCTTCCTGGCGATCATGCTCGCCGGGGCCGTCCTGGCCGTGGCCCTCTCCGCCGGGCTGTCCCGGAGCGCCGCCGTCTCCGTCCGGCGGCTCGCCTCGGCTGCCCGCGACCTGGCCCGCGGCAACCTGCACGCCTCGGTGGAGGTGCGATCGAACGACGAGCTGGGCACGCTGGCCGGCACCTTCAACGCGATGGCCGCCGCCCTGCGCGAGCGCGACGAGCGCCTCAAGGAGGTCACACGGCGCAAGCTGATGGAGTCGGAGCGGCTGGCCGTGGTCGGCCAGCTCGCCGCGGGCGTCGCGCACGAGCTGAACAACCCCCTCCAGGGCATCGTCACGTACGCGCATCTGCTGCTCGAGCGCGCGCCGTCCGGCGGCCCCGCGCGCGACGGCCTGCAGAAGATCGCCGCGCAGGCCGACCGCTGCCGTGAGATCATCCGCGGCCTGCTCGATTTCTCGCGCCCGCGCACGCCGCACGTCCGCCCGTCCGGCATCAACACGATCCTGGGGGAGTGCCTGGGTCTGCTCGAGGGGCAGGCCCTGTTCCACAACATCACGATCGTCACCGACCTGGCCCCCAACCTGCCCCCCGCCACCGTGGACCCCGCGCAGGTGCAGCAGGTCTTCATGAACCTCATCATCAACGCTGCGGAGGCGGTGGAGGGCGCGGGGCGCCTGGAGATCGCGACCCGCTTCGACGCGGCCGCGCGGATGGTCGAGTCGCGGGTGACGGACAGCGGCCGCGGCATCAGACCGGAAGACCTGGACCGGATCTTCGATCCGTTCTTCACGACCAAGGAGGGCGGCCGGGGGACCGGGCTGGGCCTGTCGATCAGCTACGGCATCGTCCGGGAGCACCACGGGACGATCACGGTGGAGAGCGAGCGGGGCCGCGGGACGACGTTCACCGTCCGGTTCCCGGCCTCGCCGGAGGGAAGCTGAGCATGGCGGACCGGCCGCGCATCCTGATCATCGACGACGAGGAGGTGGTCCTCGACGCCTGCGGTGAGATCCTCGCCGGCGAAGGAGTCGACCTGGCGACTGCGCCGGACGGCCTCAGCGGGCTCGGCCGGGCGGCGGTGTTCCAGCCTGATCTCGTCTTCGTCGATCTCAAGATGCCGGGCATCTCGGGCTTCGATGTGCTCGAGCGCCTGCGGGCCGCGGACCCGACCGTCGTCTCCGTGGTCATCACCGGATACGCCACGCTGGGATCGGCCGTCGAGGCGATGCAGCGGGGCGCGTACGACTATCTGCCCAAGCCGTTCACCCCCGAGGAGCTGCGCGTGGTCACACGCCGGGCACTGGAGAAGCGGCGGCTCCAGGAGGAGGCCGCGCGGGCCCGGCGGGAGCGCGACCTGCTGCGGGAGCACTTCGCTTCCCTCGTCGCCCACGAGCTGAAGGCTCCGCTCGGAGCCGTCCAGCAGCACCTCATGCTCCTCGCCCACGAGCTCGCGGGCTCGCTCGGCGAAGCGCAGCAGGAACGGCTGGAGCGGCTGCAGCGGCGTGTGGCCGACCTGCTCACACTGATCTCGACCTGGCAGCGCGCCGTCTCGACCGACCTGGAAGGGCTGCGCGCCGCCTTCGCCCCGGTCCGCCTCCCGGTCGTGGTGGCCAAGGCCGTCGACAGCGTCCAGGTGCTCGCGGCACGGAAGGACATCGGCCTGCGTGCGGAGATGCCGGTCGCCCTCCCGCCTGTGCACGGCGACGAGGGCACGCTGGTCGAGGCCGTGGTCAACCTGCTCGGCAACGCCATCAAGTACTCGCACCCTGGCTCGCCGGTGGTGATCCGCGGCGAGGCCGCTCCGGGGACCGTGCGCATCACGGTCCGCGATTCCGGCGTGGGCATCCCACCGGACGAGCTGGCCGCGATCGCCGCCGGTCTGTCCGGCCGGACGGCGGGCACGGCGGGGGAGACCGGGCGGGGGCTGGGGTTGATGATCACACGGCGGATCGTCGAGGTCCACGGAGGCTCGCTACAGGTGGAGAGCGCGCCGGGCGAAGGCAGCGCCTTCACGATCGCCCTGCCCACGGCGCAGGAAGATGTACGGGAGATCCGGAGGGAGGTTGCCACGCCATGACCGACGTCACGCGGCTCCTGATCGTCGACGACGATCCGGAGTTTGTCGAGGGGATCCGGGGGGTCCTGACCGGAGCGGGCTATGCCGTCGATGCGGCCTACAACCCGCGGGACGGCTTCGCCGCCCTGAAGGCCCGGCGCTACGACCTGCTGCTGCTGGACATCCTGATGGGCCGCGGCGCGGAGGGCGTCATGTTCGCCCGGAAGATGCGCAAGGAGCCCGCGCTGCGCGAGATCCCGGTCCTGATCATCACGGGGCTGCGCGAGCAGATCGCCTTCCTCTTCCCGGGGGAGCCGCTGCACCCGCACCTCGTGCCGGTGGATGAGCTGCTGGAGAAGCCCGTGGAGCCGGCCCTGCTGCTGGAGAAGGTGGACACCCTGCTGGCCGCCGCGCGGAAGCGGAAGGCCGCCGGGGCCTAGGAGGGAACGATGGCCGCGCGCGTGGACTTCGAAGCGGAGATCGCGCACCTGCTGTACGCGATGAAGCCGAACCCGGTGCAGGCCTGCCTGCAGTGCGGGACCTGCTCCGCGGCGTGCCCGGTAGCCTCGCACATGGACCACTCCCCCCGGCAGCTGATCGCGATGATCCGCGCGGGCGAGAAGGAGGCCGTCCTGGCCAGCAACACCTGCTGGGCGTGCGCCGCGTGCTACGAGTGCACGGCGCGGTGCCCGGCCGGGATCGACGTCGCCCGCCTGATGTACGGCCTGAAGCGGTACGCCATCTGGCGCCGGCGGGCCGCCCCGGCGCTGATCGCCCCGGAGTTCTCCCGCCGCTTCATGCGCATGGTCACCCTCACGGGCCGCTCCTGGGAGCCGGCCCTCGCCCCGAGCTACCTCTGGCGCGGGGGCGTGCGGGGCGTCCTGGAGGAGGGGCGGATGGCCCTGGCCCTGATCCTGCGCGGCCGCATGCCGCTGTGGCCGCGGCGCATCCGCCACCGGCAGGCCTTCCGGGCGATGCTGCGAGAGATCCTCCCGACCGGGGGCCGGGCATGACCCCCTACGCCTACTTCCCGGGCTGCTCCCTGGAGGCGATGGCGCGCGCCTACCACCGGTCAGCGCTGGAGACTTCGCGGGCGCTGGGCGTCGAGCTGCGGGAGCTGCCCGACTGGAACTGCTGCGGCGCCACCGCCTACTTCCACATCGACGAGCTCCTCGCGGATGTGCTGTGCGCCCGCAACCTCGCCCTGGCGGAGCGAACGGGACTGGATCTGGTCGCCCCGTGCGCCGGCTGCTTCAAGAACCTGCACGCCGCGGCCGCGCACCTCCGGGAAGATCCTGATCTCGCGGAGCACGTCAACCAGGCGCTGGGGGCGGACGGGCTGCGCGTGAGCGGCGCGGGGCGCGTGCGCCACCTGATCGAGGTCTTCGTCGAGGACGTGGGCCTGGAGGCTATCCGCGCCCGCGTGCGGACCCCCCTGACGGGCCTGCGCGTGGCGCCCTACTACGGCTGCCAGGTGGTCCGGCCGCAGCTGACCGGGGAAGCCGCCGCGCGGGTGACCTTCTTCGAGGATTTGCTCGCCGCCGCCGGCGCGACGCCGGTGGCCTTCCCGGCGCGGCTGCGCTGCTGCGGGGGGTCACTCATCGCCACGCAGCGCGCCGCGGCCCTCGCCCTGCTGCGCGAGGTGCTGGGCGCGGCGCGGGACCAGGGCGCGCAGGTCATCGCCACGCTGTGTCCGCTGTGCCAGATCAACCTCGAGTGCTATCAGCCGCAGGCCCGGCGCGCCGGTCCCGCGCTGCCTGCGGTGCCCGTCCTGTACTTCACGCAGCTCCTGGGCCTGGCCCTGGGCATCCCGCCGAAGCGGCTGGGGATCGGAACGGAGCTGGTGCGGGCGGACCGGGTGCTGGCGCCCTGCCTGCGCCGGAGCCGGAAGACGGCCGCCGCGTGACCCGCGGCGAGAGAGGATGCGGTGAGCGATGGCCACGGAGCGGCGCCGGATCGTGATCGATCCGGTCACGAGACTGGAAGGGCACGGGAAGATCGACATCATCCTCGACGAGGGCGGGCAGGTGGAGCGGGCCTACTTCCAGGTCCCGGAGCTCCGGGGGTTCGAGAAGTTCGCGGAGGGCCGCCCGGCGGAAGACATGCCCCAGATCACCTCGCGGATCTGCGGCGTCTGCCCGACGGCGCACCACATGGCGTCGACCAAGGCCCTGGATGACCTGTATCGCGTCGCCCCGCCCCCCGCGGCCCGGAAGATCCGGGAGCTGCTCTACGCGGCGTTCATGGCGGAGGACCATGCCCTCCACTTCTATTTCCTCGGCGGTCCGGATTTCGTCGTGAGCCCCCAGGCCCCGGCCGCGGAGCGGAACGTGCTCGGCGTGATCGCGACGGTCGGCCTGGAGACCGGACGGCGCGTCATCACCATGCGCCGCCGGCTGCGCGAGATCCTCGCCCTCGTCGGCGGGAAGGCGGTCCATCCCGTGTTTGGCCTGCCCGGCGGCGTGGCCCGCGGCGTCTCGGCAGACGAGCAGGCCGAGATGATCCGCACCGCGGACGACGCGGTGGAGTTCGGCCGGTTCACCCTGGACGTCTTCCGGAGCGTCGTGCTGGCCAACCCGGGCTACGTCGAACTCATCCGATCGGACACCTTTACGCACCGTACGCACTACATGGGTCTGGTGGACGAGCGGAACCGCGTGAACTTCTACGAGGGGACGGTCCGGGTCGTGGGGCCTGACGGCGCGGAGGGAGCCCGGTTCGGCGCCCGGGAGTACCTCGACTACATCGCCGAGCACGTCGAGCCCTGGAGCTATGTGAAGTTCTGCTACCTCAAGCCCCTGGGATGGAAGGGGTTCGTCGAGGGGGCGGACAGCGGCGTCTACTGCGTGGCCCCCCTCGCCCGCCTCAACGTCGCGGACGGCATGGCCACCCCGCTGGCCCAGGCGGCGTACGAGGAGTTCTTCGCCACGCTGGGCGGCCGGCCGGTGCACCACACGCTGGCCAACCACTGGGCGCGGGTGGTGGAGCTTCTCTACGCCGCCGAACGTCTGCGCGAGCTCGCCGCCGATCCCGAGATCGTCTCCCCGGACATCCGCGTCCTTCCCTCCGCAACCCCCACGCAGGGGATGGGCGTGGTGGAGGCGCCGCGGGGGACCCTGTTCCACCACTACGAGACCGACGAGCGGGGGGTGATCCGCCGGGCCAACCTCATCGTGGCCACGCAGAACAACGCGGCGCGCATCGCGATGAGCGTGGAGAAGGCGGCCAAGGGGCTGCTGTCGGGCCGCGAAATCTCCGAAGGTCTGTTGAACATGGTCGAAATGGCCTTCCGGGCGTACGATCCGTGCCACGGCTGTGCCACGCACGCGCTGCCGGGGAACATGCCCCTGCTGGTCCGCCTGCGCGAGCACGGAGGCGCCGTCATCGCCACCCTGCGGCGGGACTTCGATGGGAGCATTCACCGCGATGCAGCCTAGGATCCGTCTGCTGGCACTCGGCAACGAGCTGCTCGCCGACGACGCCGTCGGTCTGGCCGTCGCGGATCAGGTGCGCCGGGCGATGCCGGAGCTGGAGGTGGTCAGCGCCGCAGCCGGCGGCCTGGCCCTGATGGACCTCATCCTGGACGCCGACCGCCTCATCGTCGTCGACGCGCTGCTCAGCGGCACCGCCGCGGCGGGCACGATCCACGTCATCCGCGAGGATGAGGTCCGGGTGGCCTTCGGCCCGTCCCCGCATTACACAGGGCTGTGGGAGGTCCTGGCGCTGGGACGGGCGCTCGGCCTGGCCGTACCCCGCGACGTGGTCATCGTCGCGGTCGAGGCGGCGGACTGCGGGACAATGGGGGGAACGATGCATCCGTCGGTGCGGGGCGCCGTTGGGGAGGCCGCCCGGTTGATCCGGGACTGCGTGGCGGGTTGGCGAAACGGAGGCGATGGCCGTGCATGAGCTGGGTCTTACGGAGAGCATCCTGAAGGCCGTGGTCGGCGAGGCGGAGCGCGCGCGCGCGACGGCGGTCCGCTCCCTCCACCTGGTGCTGAGCAGCGCCTCGCACATCGATCCGGAGACGGTGCGCCAGCACTTCGCCCTGGTGAGCCGTGGCACGCCGGCAGAGGGGGCGGAGCTGTCGTTCACCGTCCGCGACGTGTCGGCGACCTGCCGTGTATGCGGCCGGGGCTTCGCCGTGCATCATGACATGGGCTGCCCGCACTGCGGCACACCGGTCCTGGGGATCGATCCCGGGGAGGAGCTGCGTCTGGACAGCATCGATCTGGACGTCCCGGCCGCGTAGCTCCCCGCAGGGGGTCAGCTGTCCGTCTCGACGAGGCCCTTGCGGATGGCGTACTTGATGAGCTCGGCCGGGCGGTGCAGGTCGAGCTTCTCCATGATGCGCTGCCGGTGGGCGGAAACGGTCTTCACCGAGAGATGCAGCATCTCAGCGATCTCCGGACTGGTGTACGCTTCAGCCAGGAGCTTGAGGATCTCGCGCTCCCTCGGGGTCAGCTGGGCGTAGGTGTCCGACTCCTCCCCCGCCTCCACCCGCCGCAGGTAATCTCCGACGAGGGACTTGGCCATCGAGGGGAAGAGATAGGTCTCGCCCCGCGAGGCGGCTTCGATAGCATCGACGAGCTCGCCGGGACGCGCCTTCTTCAGGACGTAGCCGCAGGCTCCCGCGCGGAGCATCTGAAACAGGTACTCTTCGTTGTCGTGGACGGTGAGCGCCAGCACCTGTACCGCCGGGAACTCTTCCTTGATCCGGCGGGTGGCCTCCACGCCGTTCATCTTCGGCATCGCGATGTCCATGAGCACGACGTCAGGCCGCAGGGCGCGGACCTGCCCCAGGGCGGCCAGCCCGTCGTCCGCCTCGCCGATCACCTCGATGTCCGGCGTGGGCTCCAGGAGCGCCCGCAGCCCGGCGCGGACCAGGGTGTGATCGTCGACGATCAGGATGCGCAGGGCCATCAGGCGGCCTCCGCTCCCACCGGCATGGGCACGGCCATCGTCACCGTCGTCCCCCGCCCCGGCGCCGACGTGATCTCGAGCGTCCCGCCGAGCAAGGCGACACGCTCTTCCATGCCGGCGATGCCGAGCCGCCGGCGATCCGGGGACGCCATGAGGGCGGCCACGTCGAAGCCGGCACCGTCGTCCGCGACCCGCAGCCGGGCGAGGGTCCCCTCCCGGAGGATCGAGATCACCGCGACGCGCGCGCGGGCGTGGCGGGCGACGTTCGTGATCGCCTCCTGCGCGACCCGGAAGAGCGTCGTCTCGACGGCCGGCGGCAGGCGCTGCACCCCGAACCCCGCGGAGGTGAAGCGCACTTCCACACCCTGCGCCTCCAGCAGCGTCCGCGCATAGTGGCGGACCGCCGGGATCAGCCCCAGGTCGTCGAGGAGGGTCGGCCGGAGGTCGAAGACGATCTTGCGCACCTCCTCAAGCGTCTCCTCGGCAACAGCGCGGATCGAAGCCAGGGCTCCGTGGACGCGGGCGGGATCCGCCGTGCCGCGCTCCTCCACGGCGTTGAGGCTCATCATGAGACCCGTCAGCATCTGACTGACCTCGTCGTGCAGTCCACGGGCGATGCGGAAGCGCTCGTCTTCGTGGGCCCGGATCAGGCGGCTGAGCAGCTCCCCGCGCAGACGCTCCTTGTCCTTGATGTCCTGGAACAGCCGCAGGTTCTCCAGCGCCGTGGCCAGGTGTCCGGCGACCGTCGTGAACAGGGTCAGGTCGGCCTCTTCGAAGGCCACGGGCTCGGCGCGCGCGACGAGGATCCCGCCGAAGGTGCGGTCCTTCGTCCGGACCGGGACGGCCAGACCGGCGCCCGGAGGAACCGACTGACAGCAGACGGCGGCGGGCCCGGCCGGGTAGGAGAGCGCCTGGCCGCTCTGCGCCGCCCGGAGGACAATCTGCGCCCCGGCGGTCTCGACCAGCCTGGTGGACCCCGAGGCTGCCAGCAGCGTCGAGCAGCCGTCCTCGAGGCGGTAGATGGCGCAGGTGTCGGCGCGGACGATCTCCCGGAAGACGCCGGCCGCTTCGGTGAGGGCGGCCCGGAGATCGCCGGTCCCGGTCAGGGTCTGGCTGAAGATCGTGAGCGTGGAGAGGCGCCGCGTGAGGTCCTCGATCTGCGCTCCCTGCGCCTTCGTGGAGCGCTCGATCCGGCTGCTCATGTCGTTGAACGCGGCGGCCAGCATCCCCAGCTCGTCCGACGTTTGCACGGAGGAGCGGGCGCCGTAGTTGCCGCCCGACACCTCGCGCACGGTGCGGACGATGTCTGAGAGCGGATCGAGCACGAAGCGCCCGAGCAGGATGCTGAGCGTCCCCAGCGCCAGCAGGAAGGTGAACCCGACGAGCCCGGTGAGCAGGCGGGCGCTGTTGCGCAGGTGCGACTCCACGGGCTCCGTGCGCAGGGAGACCACGGTCGCGCCCAGGATCCCCGCCCCGGCCGGATGGCAGCTCTGGCACTCCGGCTGGTTGCGGATCGGGGTGAGGACGACGAGCTGCCGGGCGGCGGGACGCTCCTCGGTGCGCGATGAGCCCGTGGCGATGACCTGGGCCAGGAGGGTCGACGGCTGGACCTGTCCCACCTCCGCCTGGTTGCTGCTCGCCCAGACCCGGCTGTCGGGCGCGTAGATGGCGACGCGCTCGATCATCGGCGCGCGCTCGATGTGCCGGATGATCTCCCGCATCTCGGTGGGGTTGTTGTTCACCATCGTGGTCGTGAGGCTGTGCAGGATCGTCTCGGTGAGGGTGTGGGCCATCGCCTCGAACTGCTGCACGCCGGCCGTGCGCTGGAACAGCAGGAGGGCGTAGATGGACATCCCGCCGACGCCGAGGAAGATCACCACGATCCACAGGGTG
>DASUAH010000282.1:0-35644 GCA_035763885.1 Gemmatimonadales bacterium | reverse complement strand
AGGCTCGGTCCAGGGCATCCAGAAGCGGTCCAGGACATATCCGGTACGCTCATACGCGCGGCGGATCGCTTCCAGGTCGAGATCGAATCCCCAGTCCAGGTGCGAGTCGATCGGATCCGGCAGCATCGCTACGATGGCATCGAGCGACCACTCACTCGAGCGGACGAAACGCCCGGCCTCCCCGGGGGAAGAGAAGTGCCTGCCGAAGAAGTCGCCGAGAAGGTCGGTCGCAGTCGGGGCTTGGGAAGAGGGGGTGTCCTGCGGGCAGTTGCGGACGCCGGGTGCGGTGCGACGGGGTTCGCGCGCGGCGGATGCGGTGACGTTCACCGGAGCCGGAGTGCGAGAGAGGCCCAGCACCAGAGCCAGGACGGCACCGAAGCTTGCTGTGCCCAAGATGGTGGCCTTCTTGTCCATGGCGGCGCTCCGATGAGCTTCGGTCAGCTCAACGCCCCCTCAACCTGCGCCCCCAGGCTTGCTTTTCGGCTCGGCGGGACGAGACACGTATTGCCTCGCGTGCCGAAAAAGCCATGGAAGAGATGGTTGCACGTGGTCCTCGCCCAGCCGGGCGAGCGGAATAATCTGATCCACTACGTGCGAGCCGAGCGCGCGATAACTCTCGAACTGCGACTCGGTGAAGAACTGGTCTCCCGTGGTCTCGTGCGGAAAATCCTTGCAGGTCCTGGCGTAGTTCTGCACGTCGGCCGGCTCGGTGCCGTAGAACGCGGGTTTGAGGTAGAGCAGCGTGCCGTTCTCCATATCCGGGTCCACGCACGAATACCGGATCGTGCCGATCGCGCAGTACTTGCCCGGCCTGGCCGGGCCGCCGCCCTCGCGACTGTGGATCGGGATTTCCTTGAACTCAATCGGGATGCCGAAGTCCACCCGGATCTTCCGGATCGCGTTGCCCAGGTCGCCCAGGGCGCCTGCGGGGTCACACCCGCCGTCGCTCACCACGATGAAGTGGCAGCGGCGGAGCACCATCTCATACAGACCCAGGTTCTCGAAGTGGCCGCCATCCGAGAGGTACACGTACGCGCCTCTGTCGTCGGTGCGGCCGGCCGCCTCGTTGAGCAACGGCGATAGCGAGGACTCGGGCATGGAGCGGGTGTACACGTGCCGGCCGGCATAACCTGGATTGCCCAGCCACCAGCCCAGCCGGACGTTGAACAGCGCGAGCAGGAAGGAAATGACCGGCGAGGAGTGGTACCCCATGTTCGGGCTCACGGCCGCCCCGGAAATCGTGATCGCCGTCCCGAGGGAGACTCCATGGCGGCCGCCGTACCCCTTGGGCTCGTCGTCCCCGGGCGGAGAGGCGCCCCCGGGCGGAGAGGCGCACCGGGTAGGACGGTATCCCTGGTTGCTGGCTCCGCAGTGGAGAGACGTGAACGTGAACGACTCCGCCTTCCGCTGCTGCCAGGCGAGATTGCGCCCGCCGACCAGATTCAACGCGGCGTTGATCACGTGGAGCGGGGCGCGCCTGGAAGGATCAGCGGGCCAGAGCTTGCGCAGCGGCAGGTTGTCGTCCTTGTCGAAACCGGTGAACCGGTTCGGGTCGCGCTCGCCGGCCGGTCGCGACGCGCCGAGATAGGCACGAATGAGGCGGGCGCGATACATCGCGTGGAGCGAGAACTTGTTGGTGTCCACGCGCTTGGCGGTCCATGCGCCGAACGAGATCAGCAGAGTGGCTGCAACGAGGGTCAGGAAGATCGAGAACAACGTGCCTGGCTCGGTGCTCGCCAGACCGGATCCCGCCTCCTTCAGCAGGTGGACCGTCTTGCCTGCCAGCCAGCCCAGCAGGACGAGGAGGAACACGAGAAAGACGGGGGCTGCGACGGCGAGGACCACGTTCCGGCGGGCGCTCCCCCGGTCCGCGGTCCCGGGTGTCTCGGCCGAGTGCCCCAGCACGAGCGTCACCACACCTGAGACCGTGCCGAGCGCTGCCAGCAGACTTTTCCCGGCCGTGATCAGCCCCGCGCGGTCGTGCGGCAGCTTGTCGAGCGCCCACGTCGCTGCGTCTGGTCCCAGCAGAACGAGCCCGAAGCCGGCGAGCCAGGCGACTCCGACGATGAGAAGCCAGGCACTGAACCGGGCCGACCACTCGCGGGCCGCGTCCACCTGCTTGCCCCCCGGCGCGCTCGTGTAGCCCACGTAGATGTGGCTGAAGACGAGCAGCAGGGCAAGCACGAATGGCAGGGCAAGCGTCACGTAGACTTTGGGTCCCACGTCGGCGTAGGCGAGGAGCGCCGGCACCTCGGACGCGGGGATCCACGCCACCAGCCCCGCGATGGCGCCGGTCGCCACGATGAATGGCGCCTCGCCCGGCTCTCCGCGCGTCTTGCTGCGGTCATGCAGCCCCAGACGCCAGCCGACCCAGTGCACGAGGGCCACAAGCAACGCGAACGCGGCGGGGAAGGCGGCGGGGGCCATCCAGCCCCCTGCGTGCACGGAGGCCCAGCCCCAGACGATCGTGCTGGCGAGCGCGGCACAGACAATGGGAGCGAGACAGCGGCGCAGGAAGCTCTCCTGGCCGCGCCTGGGGTCGTCGAGGCGTGTCGCTTCCGCCTCGCCCTCCGATTGCGGCCGGTTCGCATGCACGTACCGAACGGCCTGGACCCCCCCAACGAACCCGAGGACGGCGAGCACCACACCGGCCGCGACCTGCCCCCACAGCAGGTACCCGGCGGGTGCCCAACGGACCAACGCGGCGAGAAGCAGGGGAAGCGCGAGCGCCCCAACCAGCAGAGGAATCCACACGAGCCAGTTGAGGAACAGGTTCCGGAGGTAGGTCGCGATCAGCGTCCAGGTGTCGGTGGAGAGCGCGCCGGGTCTTGG
This sequence comes from Gemmatimonadales bacterium, assembly GCA_035763885.1. Classification (GTDB taxonomy): domain Bacteria; phylum Gemmatimonadota; class Gemmatimonadetes; order Gemmatimonadales; family GWC2-71-9; genus DASQPE01. The sequence continues at coordinate 32,812 of DASUAH010000282.1, read as the reverse complement.
ACTCAGGTAGTTGCTGTACGTGCGCAGGTGCCAGATCGGCGCGGGGTCCGGCTCGAGCGGACGACCGCTGGGTTGCGTGAGCTGGCCGATGACGTGCTGCAGACTCGTGTGGTGGATCCACGCGCTCAGCCAGGCGCCGAGATACCCGCCCCCGGACACGGTGGAGAGATAGTGGAACTTGTCCAGCAGGCCGTGCCGGGCGAGTCCCTGAACCACTCCGAGCGCGAACGTGGCGCTCCGGATCCCTCCGCCCGAAAGGCAGAGCGCGGCAAGCTTCTCGTCAGCGATCTTCCGGTAGACGCGCCTGAGCCGGATGTCGTACAGCTTGTCGAGCTCGGTGAAGGTGTCCTCGAGGACCAGGCGGTTCCGGATCCTTCGGTTCTCCTCGTTGGCCGGATCGGCCTGCAGCCAATCCATTGTTTGGGAGCGGAACCTGACGTTCTCGAACCGGTCGGGATCGCGCCGGTAGAGATCGCTCGGGCGGAGAAGCGCGGTGAGCCGTTTTGCGATGATTCTCTGGAGCGCGTCCCGGTCGTCGGCTTCGAGGGGAGTTGCGAGCTCCGCGTTGATGCCCTGCAGCTCGACGGCCGCCAACCCGGTCGCCGGCCTGTCGTGCCCGTCTTTCAGCCGGTACGCGAACCGCGCGGGCTCGAGGATCTGTTCCGGCGTGAAATCCCAGTCGGGTGGCGCGTCCGGCTTCTTGCCGGTAATCGCCTGGTACTCCTGCTCGAGGACCTCGCAGAGCGGCAGCGACGGATCCATCGGCGCGGTGTTGTCCGTGCCGGGTGCGCCATCTGTCCTCCTGCCTGCCTTGCGACGAAACCGAAACATGAATCGCTCCGGGCGCGCGCGACTCAGAGGCGCAGCCTCCTCGCGAGCTCGTGGCCGGGATGACCGGGATCGCTCTGTGCCGCGCGGACCTCCCGGGCTGCGTCGTCCTTGCCTTGCTGGATCATCCGGGCGATGTCGTCGGGCGTGAACTTCTCCAGGTTCAGCTTGATCGCTTCCTTGGGCCGAATCACCAGGATCGGGATGAACCGCTTCCCGGCGAGGAGCGGGTGGTCGGGTCGCTCTCGCACGTACCGATTCACCTCGAGGAACCACTCGAGGTCGTTCCTCACGATCTCGTTGGTCACGATGCCGCTGACCCGGGAGATCAGGTGGAACGCATCCCCGAGCCTGAAGGTCTCCTCCACCGGACCGACGCCCTCCGGCTGGCAGACGACGGCCACGACGTTGTCGGCCTTGAGGTCGGTTGCCTGCTTGAGCGGCGCCACGTCGCGCAGGCCGCCGTCGTAGAACGCGTCCTGTCCCACGAAGCGCAGCGGCATCCCGACCGGCTCGGCCGTGCTCGCGAGGATGTACTCCACCAGCCTGGGCTCTTCCGCGCCCACGTAGATGAGGTCGCCCGTGCGGATGTTCACCGCCCCGACTCGCAGCGTGACTGCCGTCTTCCGCGGGTCCCGCGCGGCGAGCTCGCGGCGCACCACGTCGGCGAGCGGCTCGGTGTCCACCAGCCCGTTCCATCGGCCTGTCAGCAGACTCCACAGGATCGAGAGGAATCCGCGCTTCCTGAGGAACGTCCTCGGGCTGGTGACGTTGGCGCGCCAGAACTGCTCCAGCTCCCGTCCGACCGCGGGCCAGTCCGGCGCGGTGCCGATCGGCGTCAGCCCGGCGACGTACCCGGCGTTGAGCGCGCCGACCGATATGCCCGTCAGAATGCCCGGCTGGTAGCCCGCCTGGAGCAGCGCCGAGACCACTCCGGCCTGATAAGCCCCCTTGATGTTGCCGCCGCCGAGCACGAGCGCATCCATGCCATCCTCCGCAGCAGTTCGAGCCGGGGCCTCAGCCGCCGCGGACCTTGGAGATCGCCACTGCTGCCCCTTGCAGCGTCAGGTAACCCGGCGCGGCATGGACGACCATGAACTTCGCTCCCTCGGAGCGGCGAGCAGCACCGCCGATGACAGGAGCGCCCCCACCGGAGCCATGCGGTTGTGGGGCGATTCCGAGAGCAGGGCGCAGGCCAGCGCCAGGCAGGGCGGCTAGGGCACGAGAAAGCCGATTGCAGGGCCGTCGGCCAGGCGTGCACCACGCCGTCTCCCGTCGTGGAGGCTGCAGGCGTTCAGGCTTGAGCAGCTACCCTAGGGAGGGGTTGCTGCAGCGACAAGGGCGCAAACGCGACAGCGAAGGGGCGCAGATGCGACAGCGGGAGCAATGTGAACGCGAACGCGTCTGCCTCCCATGTCGGTGCAGTCAGGTAGACAAAGGCGTGCCCTTCGTCCGGGCTTTGACCGAGGCGCGGATGGACGGCATGGCTGGTCCTGCCAAAGCCAGACCGTTGACGTGACGTATCGAGCGTCATATTATGTGTCATATCAAGGAGCGCTGCAATGACGGCACCTGCCGCCCGACGCCTCGAAGCGAAATCCACTGCCGAGCTCGTCGGCTGGATTCGAGCTTATCTCGGCCTGACCTACAGTGAACTCGGCTCTCTCACGGGTGCGACCACACGGACGGCGCAGCGCTGGGGCGACGCAAGGGACCTCACCGTGCCAAGCGGTGAACATCGGGCGAAGCTTGAGCAGCTCCGTGAGTTCAAGCGCTTGCTTGCGAGCACCTTCCCGGACGAGAGCGTGGCGCTCGATTGGCTGCACCGGGAGGTGCCGCTACTCCAAGGCCGCCGTCCCATCGATATGATCCGACGGGGGAAGCTGGGCCCCATCATCGAGGTGCTCGCCGGTGCGCATGCAGGGGCCTTCGCCTGATCTCCCTGCCGTGGGCGCGTCTGGCGGTACGTCCCGCGGGGCGCGCATCCTCTCCACTTCGGTTTCATCCTGAGCGCGGACGGCCGATGGAATCGGCCCGGCGTCTACGGCTGCCTCTACCTCGCCATGAGCGATGAAGCCGCCCTTGCCGAGCGAGCGAAGTATGCCGAGCGGGCCGCTCTGAGCAGCCTCCCGTTCGGGCCGCACGATCTCGTCTCCATCGATCTGACCGTCACAACGCGCGCTCGACCTCACGGACCCAACCATCCAACGCCCCTTTGGTGTGACGACCGCGCAGCTCAGGGCGGACGACGCTGCTGCCTATGAGCTCTGCCGCCGCACGGCAGACCTCGCTCGTGCGCAGGGTGACTACGTCCTGTTTGTCCCTTCGTCCCCGCTGGATGGCGCGACGAACGTGATCGTCTACCCCGAGTTTCCGCCCGCCAATTGCCACCTCGAAACCGGCCCTGACCGAATTCCGGTTCGGTGAGGGCTGACGATGGGTGGCCCCGGCGATCCGCGTCGGATTGGCTCTGGCCCCGGCCATCGGCGCCCGCATCTTCGATCCATGTCGCTCGCACTCCCACGCGCCGCCCGCACCGGGCTCGCGCTCGCGTGCCTCGCCTTGCCGCTCTCGGCCCAGGCCCGATCGTCGGCGACCGCGGTTCCCCACCCCGCGCGTGAGCTCGGCGTGTTCGAGACCGAGCGGGCGCGGCTCCGGGTCGAGATCGTAGCCGACAGCCTCCAGATCCCCTGGGGACTGGCGTTCCTGCCCGACGGCCGGGCGCTCCTGACCGAGCGGCCGATCGGGCGGATGAGCCTGCTCGACCTCGCCACCGGCGCGCTCACGCCCATCGAGGGCGTGCCGCCGGTGTTCGGCGAGGGCGACGGCGGGCTGCTCGACGTGGCGGTGCACCCCGACTACGCCCGGACCGGCTGGATCTACTTCTCCTACGCCACCCGCACGCCCGAGGGGAACACCACCGCGGTGGATCGCGCGAAGCTCCGCGGCAGCCGGCTGGTCGGGCGCCAGCGGCTGTTCGCCGCGGTGCCCGCGATCGCCAACGCCAACCACTTCGGCTGCCGGCTGGTGCTGCACGCCGGCTACCTGTTCATCTCGCTCGGCGACCGCGACGAGCGCGACCGCGCCCAGCGGCTCGACACCCACCACGGGAAGATCGTACGCCTCCACGACGACGGCCGGGCACCCAACGACAATCCCTTCGCCGGCCGGCCGGGCGCGCTGCCCGAGATCTGGAGCTACGGGCACCGGAACCCGCAGGGGCTCACCTGGCGCGCCGAGGACGGCACCCTCTGGGAACACGAGCACGGGCCCCGCGGCGGCGACGAGGTCAACATCCTTCGCCGCGGCGCGAACTACGGATGGCCGGTGATCACGTACGGCCGGGAGTACGAGGGCGGCCCGGTCGGCGAGGGGCTCACCCGCGGGGACGGGATGGAGCAGCCGGTGCACTACTTCATCCCCTCCATCGCGCCCAGCGGGATGGAGTTCTACACTGGCGACCTGGTCCCCAAGTGGAAGGGGAACCTGTTCATCGGCGCTATGGGGCTCACCCACCTGAACCGGCTGGTGGTGCGGGGCGACACGGTGATCGCCGAGGAGCGGCTGTTCGACGGGATGCGCTGGCGGGTGCGGCTGGTGCGGCAGGGACCGGACGGTTTCCTCTATATAGGGACCGACACCGGCCAGATCCTGCGGCTCCGGCCTGTGGAGGAGGGCTGAGGGTCGATCCGCCGGCCGCTCAGTCGCGCACCAGACTCAGCGATAGCGCGGTGAGCACCGCCGCGAGCCGGACCGCGATCGCCATCGCCTGGGGCGAGCCGCCGCTGTGCATCGCGACCGGGGCTCTGGTCGCCTGGTCGATCCAGATGGCGCCCGAGTCGCCGAAGTCGCTCACCTCGTACACGGAGGCGTACCCCGTCGGTCGCCGGATCTCCACCCGGTCGCCCTGCACCCGTGCGATCTCGCCCTCAGTGATGCCGGTGGCCGCGCCGGCCTTCACCACCCGCATCCCGACCGCGGGCTCGGCAACCTCGCCGACCGAGTCGAGACCGAGGATCCGGCCGATCGATTGAATGCCAGGATCGATGCGCGCCGCGGCGATGTCGAGCGCCGCATCGCTGTCGGCGATGAACACCCGGCCTATGGGCGTGCCCCCCTTGGTCGCCAGCGACTGGAGGACCGGCTCGCCGTCCGCGAAGGGCCCCCCGTTGGGGCGACAGAGCACGTGATAGCAGCTCAGCGCGAGCCGGTCGGTCCCGTCGTGGCTTACGATCGCGCCGAGGGTGCCCGGCCGCTGGTTGGCGGGGTTGATGACCAGCACGCCGCCCTGCACCGGGCGATAGGTCAGCTCGTGGTTCCTGACCGACACCGATCCTCCCTACGGCAGCCACAGCTCCGGGACGGTAGACTCCATCGGGCCCTCGTTCACGGCGCCGAGGTCCGGCATGAAGTCGATCCCGGTCTGCTGCTCGATCCAGTCGATGGTCCGGATCAGCGGCGCGAAGTCGAATGGCCGCGGGTACGGGCGGTGCTCGAGTACGAAGCCGATGCCCGTCAACTCGCCGGCATCGGATCTCGCCACGACGAGCTTGTAGAAGTGCGTGGGCACCGCCACCTTCCCCGGCCCGATCTCGAAGAAGTTGATGAGCCCGTCGGCCGTCGCGGGGTCTTCCTCCGCAGGGTCGTAGAAAATCGGTCCTGTGATGATGAAGCCGCCGCCGCGGGCGAGGAGCCAGTCACGCGCCTTGGCCTCGAGGGCCGCCCAGACCTGAGCGTTCAGGTTGTTCTTCTGGGGCGCCATGTTGGAGAGGAAGAAGGTCTCGCGCTTGAGCTCCTCGTCCACTGACTGGTCGGCGGCCGGCGCCATGTGTCCCCGGTCGTACCCCGATCCCCTGTAATCCTTGAGCTCCGAGCGCTCGCCGGCCGGCAGCCGGGGGTCGGGCTTGAACGCCTCCGCCCGCTGGAGCGAGCCGACCAGCTGAGCGGTCGAGATGCCCTCGCAGACCCAGAGCGGGATCTTGTCGCGTGAGCTGTGCTGCAGCACGAACCCCTCGCGGATGACGAACCGGGTGGGACCGTGGCCGAAGTCGGGATCGAGCCGCGGGCGTCCCAGGGGGCAGTGCTTGGCGATGAGCTGAAGCTCGGCCTCCGTGAAGTTGGCCTGCTCCGCGGCGAGCGCAGTGCGCGGCGCGACGCGGACCGCTTCCTGCGCCATCTGGCCGGCGCACGCCGAGCCGCCGGCGACCAGCGTGATGACCCACCATCTCTTGCTTCGCATCGTCGCGACCCTCCTCCCTCCGCGGCCGAGCCGCGTGTCGCTCTCGCCTACCCCCGCCGCGCCGTCACGACTCGCCCGCGGCGCGGCGCGGGACTGCGGGGCCGCCCGGCCCCCCCGGCCGGCCCGGAGGCGGTTCGGTCGGGCGGCCGCAGTAGAAGCCGATGGTCACGCCGATGATGCCGGTGTACACGCTGGAGGTCTTGGCGAAGAAGTCGGCGTAGTCGTTGAGTTGTACCGACCGCGGCGTCAGCAACGGAAAGAGCGCCATGAAGCCGGTGATCACCATGAACACGCCGGGCCGCGGTTTCATGGGGTGTCTCCCAGTGCGATGAGCCGCTCCTTGGAGACCATCGAGGTCCACGCGGGTGCTGCTGAAGCCGGCGCGCGGGGACCGCCTGCGCGCAGGCGACCGCGGGCACGGCCGACGGTGCACCGAAGACCAGCAGCAGCCTCAGCCACCCGTTGGCCGTGACGCCACTGCGTCGTGCGGGCTCAGGTGCGCGCCACGCGCCGAGCTCGTCAGAGAGCAGCCGGTGCCCACCCACGCGCCGCAATCCACCCTAGTCTATGGAGCGGTCACGGGGTAGGGCATTTTTGCGACATCGAGGGGCGCGTTTGCGACAGGCTCGCGGTCGGGCTGTCCCTGCGGCGTGGTCGGGAATCGCCCGCTGTGCTGTACGCTGCGAGCTTGTATCCCAGGCCGAGGACGGCGGAGAGTACGCCAACGTCGGGTACCGGCTCCGCGGGCATCAGTCTACCGATGCCTCCGGCGCCTTCCGCCTGGAGCCGATCGTGCCCGGGCTCCATCCGGGCCGCACCCGGCACATCCACGTGAAGGTGCAACACGGGCCCGCGCTCGCGGTGGCGGCATGGCGGTGGTACAATCCCGCATGGGCCGCGAGCGCGCCGGTCTCCTCCTCTCCGCCGGCGCGTTCGCGGCGCTGCTGCTCGCGCCGTTCCCCGCCCTCACCCCCGAGGCTCACCGCCTCGCGGCGATCATCGCCGCGGTCGTCGTGCTCTGGATCAGCGAGGCCATCCCGCTCCCCGCCACCGCGCTGCTCGGCGCGGTGGCCTGCGTGGCGCTCCGGGTCGCGCCGGCTCGGCAAGTCTTCGCGCCGTTCGCCGACCCGCTGATGTTCCTCTTCATCGGCGCGTTCATCCTCGCCCGCGCCATCTTCCTCCACCACCTCGACCGCCGCCTCGCCTACGCCGCGCTCGCGATCCCGTGGGTGGGCGCGTCGCCGGCCCGCATCCTCCTCGCGTTCGGCGCGGTCACCGCGCTCATCTCCGCCTGGATCTCCAACACCGCCACCACGGCGATGATGTTCGGGATCGGCACCTCGATCCTGGCCGCGCTCGGCGCCGACCTGCGGCGGGGGGAGTCCGCCTCGCGCTACGCGACGGCCATGATGCTGATGACGTCGTTCGCCGCGTCGATCGGCGGGCTCGCCACGCCGGTCGGCACCCCGCCCAACCTGATCGGGCTCGGCTTCATGCGGACGATCCTCGGCGTCGAGGTCCCGTTCTTCCGCTGGGTCCTGATCGGCGCGCCGGTGGTGCTGGCGCTGTACGTCCTGCTGTACCTCTGGCTCCGCTTCGTGTCGCGCGGGGACGGCGGCGACCTGCGCGCCACCCGCGAGCTGATCCGGCAGGAGCGGGCGGCGCTCGGGCCCTGGACCCGGGCGCAGCGCTCGGTGGCGATCGCGTTCGGCCTGACCGTGGCGCTCTGGGTGCTGCCGGGCGTCGTGGCGCTCGCGGCGGGAGAGCGGAGCCCGGCGTATCACGTGCTGTCGGAGCGGCTGCCGGAAGGCGTGGCCGCGCTGATCGGCGCGCTGCTCCTCTTTCTGCTGCCGGGCGAGAAGGGAACGCGCGCGATCACCTGGGACGAGGCGGTGAAGATCGACTGGGGCGTGGTGCTGCTCTACGGCGGCGGGTTCGCGCTCGGCGTGCTCGCGTTCGAGACCGGGCTCGCGGAGGCGGCGGGGCGGGGGCTCACGGCCCGGCTCCCGATCGAGGGCGAGACCGGGCTCCTGGTCGCGTCGGTGATCGTGGCCGTGCTGCTGTCGGAGACGACGTCGAACACCGCCTCGGCCAACATGGTGGTGCCGGTGGTGATCTCGATCTCGCAGGCGGCGGGGATGGACCCGTTCGCCCCCGCGCTCGGCGCCACCATGGCGGCGAGCCTCGGCTTCATGCTGCCGGTCTCGACCCCGTGCAATGCGATCGTGTACGGGTCGGGGCTGGTGCCGCTCAGCCGGATGATGCGCTGGGGGCTGGTGCTCGACGTGCTCGGGGCGATCGTGATCGTGGCGCTGGTGAGCCTGCTGGCGCCGCTGGCTCGTTAGCTCGCGGCATTCCGGCGCGCCGCGCGCGCTACCCCGGCGCCTCGCGCGCTTCCGCCTGCTCCGCCGCCAGCCGCGCCAACGCGTCGCCCGTCAGCCGGTACACCGTCCAGTCGCTCATCGGCTTCGCGCCGAGCTTCTCGTAGAACGCGATCGCGGGCGCGTTCCAGTCCAGCACCCACCACTCGAACCGGCCGCAGCCGCGGTCGAGCGCGAGCCGCGCGAGGTAGGCGAGCAGCCGGCGGCCGACGCCGCGGCCGCGGTACGCCGGCCGCACGAAGAGGTCCTCCAGGTACAGCCCGCGCTGGCCGAGAAAGGTCGAGTAGTTGTGGAAGAAGAGCGCGAACCCCGCGGGCTCGTCGCCCACGTAGGCGAAGACCACCTCCGCCGCCCGCTGCCGGCCGAAGAGCGATCGCCGCAGCCCCTCCTCGGTCGCGACCACCTGGTGCGACAGCCGCTCGTACTCGGCGAGGTCCCGGATGAACTGCAGGATCAGCGGCACCTGGTCCTCGGTGGCCGGTACGATCCGCACCGCGTCAGTCATGCGCTCTCCGTCGGGTCAGTCCAGCTCGTCGATCGATCGGGGCCAGTCGTCCTTGAGCAGCCGGGAGAGCGAACGGTCGGCGAGGAGGCGCCCGTTGGTCTGGCAGCGGGCGCAGTAGTTGGTCTCGTTCTCCGCGTAGCGGATCCGCTGCACCGGCGCGGCGCAGTCGGGGCAGGGCTCGCCGCAGCGCCCGTGTACCGCCATCCCCTCGCGGAAGGCGGTCACCTTCTCGGGGAACCCGCCGCCCGTCTCGGCGCGGAGCCGGTCGGCCCACTCGCGGAGCGTTTGCCGGGTCGCGGCATGGAGCCGGGCCAGCTCGGCGAGGTCGAGCTGCCGCGTCTGGCGGAGCGGCGAGAGCCGCGCGCGGTGCAGGATCTCGTCCGAGTAGGCGTTGCCGATGCCGCTGAACAGCCGTGGATCGGTGAGGGCGCGCTTGAGCGTGTGGTTCTCGCTCCGGAGCCGCTCCCCGAACTCGGCGAGCCCGGCCTCCAGCGGCTCGAGCCCCCCGCGATCGAACGCCGCCAGCGCCGCTTCGCCCGCGACCAGGTGCAGCGACGCGCGGCGCTTGCTCCCCGCCTCGGTGAACACGAGCAGCCCATCCGGGAACCGGAAGCTCGCGAGCGAGATCCGGCCCGGCGGCTTGGCCTCCGGCGCGAGCCAGCGGAGCCGGCCGGCGATCATCAGGTGGAGCACCAGGAACAGATCGCCCTCGACGCCGAGCACGATGCGCTTGCCCAGCCGGCGGAGCGAAACCACCCGGCGCCCCTCGACCGCGGCGAGCGACGGCTCGACCGAGCGGAGCACGAACGGGTTGAGCGCCCGCGCGGCGAGGATGGGCTGGCCGAGCACGCGCGGCTCGAGGGACTCGAGATAGACGACGATGTCCGGCAGCTCGGGCACGCTCAGGCCACGGCGTCGGGTCGCGACGTCAGATGGCCCGGGCCCGGCGGGAGCAGCCGCACGAAGTCGCGGAGCCAGGCGGGTGCCGCCTGCCAGGCGGAGGTGCCGGGTGGCTCATCGAAACTACGCGAACGTCGCATTTGGCTAATGTACGGCCCGGAGCCGAGATTCGGCCAATCATCCCACGGAGCGGTAGTGCGTCACGCACTACCCACGGAGCCTGCCATGCCGTCCGCCGCCGCCGCCCTGCTCCCGCGCCGGAGCGGCAGGGTTTTTCTTTGGCGGGTGCGGAATCTTCGAAGGGGTGCGCGACCGTATGGTGGCGGAAAGCATGCTGCCGGAGCGCGACTACGAGCGCGGGATTGCGGAGTTCCGGGAGTGGGGGCGGCGCCCGGACGCGGGGTTCTGGTATGCGGTGCCCTGGGTCGAAGGCGTGCGCGCGGAGTGAGAACGGGATGCGATCGCTCGCCGTGACGGTGCTCCTGTGCGCGGCGCCGTGCGCCGCCCGGCTCGGCGCGCAGGAGCCGCTCACCATCCCCCGCATCGAGGGACCGGTCGAGATCGACGGCCGGCTCGACGAGCCGGTGTGGGACTCGCTCGCGCCGCTCCCGATGGTCACCTACGTGCCCACCTTCGGGCTGGCGCCGTCGGAGTCCACCGAGGTGCGGGTGGCGCACGACGGCCGCGCCATCTACGTGGGCGCCAGGCTGTACGACAGCGACCCGAGGGGGGTGCAGGCCTGGACCCGCGCCCGCGACCAGGACGACGGGGGCGATTTCGTCAACGTGCTGCTCGACACCTTCAACGACAGCGAGAACGCCGTCACCTTCTCCACCACGCCGGCGGGGCCCCGCCTCGACTTCGGCCTGGTGAACGACGGCGAGGGGGACAACGCCGCCACCAACGCGTGGAACGGGGTGTGGGACGTGCGGGTCCGGCGGGACGAGCGGGGGTGGTACGCCGAGTTCCGGATTCCGTTCTCGACGCTCCGCTACCAGGCGACGAGCGACGGGACGGTGCGGATGCGGCTCATCGTCAACCGGCTCATCGGCCGGAAGAGCGAGCGGGTGATCTTCCCCGCGATCCCGCCCCGCTGGTCCTTCGGGATGTTCAAGCCGTCCCAGGCGCGGGAGGTGGAGTTCCGGGGGGTGGAGACGCGGCGGCAGTACCGCCTGACCCCGTACGGGCTGGGTGGGCACCGCCGGGACGCCTGGCTCGATCCCGCGCTGGGCGGGTACGGCGCGCAGTCCGAGGTCCGGAGCGAGCTGGGCGGCGACGCGAAGCTCGCCCTCAGCAACCACTTCAACCTCGATCTCACCGCCAACACCGACTTCGCCGAGACCGAGGCGGACGACCAGCGGCTCAACCTCACGCGGTTCCCGCTGCTCTTCCCCGAACGGCGCCAGTTCTTCATCGAGCGGGCGGGCGTCTTCGGGTTCGACCTCGACGACGTGAACCGGCTGTTCCACAGCCGCCGCATCGGCCTCACCGACGACGGCACGCCGGTGCGGATCTACGGGGGCGCCCGGCTGGTGGGCCGCACCGGCCAGTCCGACCTCGGCGTGCTCACGATGCAGGCGGCGCGGGCCGGCGCGGTGCCCGGTGCCAACGTCGGCGTGGCGCGGTACCGCCGCCGGGTGCTCAACGCGGAGTCGTTCGTGGGCGCCATGCTCACCACCCGGCTGGGCGACGTGAGCGACGGGGCGGCCGGCGTGGACGCGTCGCTCCGGCTGGGCGGCGTACACTACGCCCGCATGACGCTGAGCGCGTCCACGGCCGCCGATTCCGCGCCGGCCGGCGACCGGAGCGTCTGGGAGCGCGCGGCGCTCGGCGCACGGTTCGACCGTCGCACGGCGGAGGGACTCGGCGGCACCGTCGGGGTGCTGCGGCTGGGCGAGGGATTCACCCCGCCGCTCGGCTTCCTCGAGGCCAACGGCCTGCTCAAGGCCGACGGGAGGGTCGCCTACGGGATATTCACCCGCGAGGGCACGCGCCTGCGGGTGCTGACGCCGGCGGTCGCGGTGGCCCGCACCTGGGACCTGCGGGCCGACGTGCCGCAGACCACGACGGTGCGGCTCGAGGCGAAGGCCGAGCTGCGCTCGGGCGGGACGGCTACCGTGGGGGTGGAGCGACAGTCGGAGCGGGTGCTCGCGTCGCTCCGGTTCGCCGACGCGGTGGCGGTGCCGCCGGGCGACTACGACGCCACCGTGGCGACGCTGTACGCCGCCACCAGCCCGGGCCGCGCGGCGAGCGCGACCCTCGACGGCCGGGTGGGCGGATTCTACGGCGGGAGTCGTGCGTCGGCGATCGTCACCGCCCTGTGGCATCCGACGCCGCCGCTCACCCTGAGCGGCGAGTACCAGCACGAGCGGCTGTCGGTCGGCGGCGGCAGCGCGACCCTCCGGCTGGCGCGGGCGCGCGCGGCGGTGACCTGGACCTCCCAGCTCTCCACCAGCGTGGTGCTGCAGCACAGCTCCGCCGCGCACGTGACCAGCCTGAACGCGCGGGCCCGGATGAACTTCCGGGAGGGGAGCGACCTCTGGCTGGTGTACGACCACGTGTTCAACACGGCGCGCGCGCGGCTTCAGCCGGTGCTGCCGCTCACCCAGGCACGCGTGCTGCTGCTCAAGTACACCTGGACCTTCGGCAATTGAGCGCCCGGCCCGTCCGGCGTCTTCCCGCCCGCCTTACCTTGCAGGCGTGCACGGCTGCTACGCCATCGCCGCCCCCGGCATCGAGGGCGTCACCGCGCGTGAGCTCTCGGGCCTCGGCCTCACGCCCGCGGGCACCGAGCCCGGCGGCGTCTCGTTCACCGCTGGTGCGCGCGGGCTCTACGCCGCCAACCTCCATCTCCGCACTGCCTCGCGCATCCTCGTGCGCGTGGGCTCGTTCCACGCGTCGGCGTTCCACGAGCTGGAGCGCCGGGCCCGGCGGCTGGCGTGGCAGCGTTTCCTGCTGCCCGGGGCGGTCGCGGAGTTCCGGGTGACCTCGCGCAAGTCGAAGCTGTATCACCAGGACGCGATCGCGGAGCGGTTGGCCGCCGCCGTCGGTCGGACGGCCGGACGGCCGGACGGTCAGTTCGCGTCGCAGCTGTTCGTGGTTCGCTTGTTCCACGACGAGTGCACCATCAGCGCCGACAGCTCGGGGGAGCTGCTGCACCGGCGCGGCTACCGGCTGGAGACGGCGAAGGCGCCGTTCCGGGAGACGCTCGCCGCGGCGATGCTGCTCGAGTCGGGCTGGGACGGCCGCGCCCCGCTGGCCGATCCCTTCTGCGGCTCGGGGACCATCCCGATCGAGGCGGCGCTCCTCGCGCGCGGGATCCCGCCGGGCATGGCGCGCGGGTTCGCGTTCGAGCGGTGGCCCGAGCTCGACGCGGAGGCGTGGGGGGCGGTGAAGGCGGACGCGCGGTCGCGCGTGCTCGAGCGGGCGCCGGGGCCGATCCTCGGCGCCGATCGGGACCCGGGCGCGATCGCCGCGGCGGAAGCGAACGCCGCCCGCGCCGGTGTCGCCCGGGACGTGACGTTCCGGCGGGCCACGCTCTCGGCGTTCGAGCCGCCGGCCGGCGGGCCCGGCTGGCTGGTCACCAATCCGCCTTACGGCATCCGCGTGGGCGAGAAGGCCAAGCTGCGCGGGCTGTTCGTGCGGCTCGGCGAGGTGGTGCGGGAGCGGTGTCCGGGCTGGCGGGTGGCGATGCTCTCGCCGCGCCGGGAGCTGGAGCACGCGACGGGGCTCGGGCTGGAGTCGCGGTGGATGACGTCGAACGGAGGAATCCGCGTGCGGTTGGTTACGACGCCAGCCGCGCCGACCGGCCGAGCTGCTTCTCCAGGTAGTGCTCCAGCCGCTCCGCCGGCTGTGGCGCCGCGAAGTAGTGTCCCTGGCCCAGCTCGCACCCCAGCAGGGTGAGCGCCGCGCACTGCTCGGTCTGCTCCACCCCTTCCGCCACCGTGCGGAGCCCGAGCGTGTCGCCCAGCGCCAGGATCGCGCGCGCCAGCGCGGCGCGGTCCACTCCCGCGCTCACGTCGTCCACGAACGGCTTCGCGATCTTGAGCATGTCGATCGGGAACCGGTGCAGGTAGCTGAGTGACGAGTACCCGGTCCCGAAATCGTCGATCGCGAGCCGCACGCCCAGCGTCTTGAGCTCCCGCAGATGCTCCAGCCCCGAGTCGGTCTGCTGCATCAGGACGCTCTCGGTGATCTCCAGCGTGAGCGCGGTCGGCGGCACCCCCGCCGCGTCGAGGGCGACGCGGGTGGCTTCCAGCACCTGGCCCTCCTGGAACTGGCGCCCCGAGATGTTCACCGCCATCCAGAGGTCGAGCTCGGGGTGCGCCGCGCGCCACTCCGCTACCTGGCGGCAGGCGGTCTCGAGCACCCAGGAGCCGAGGCGGAGGATGAGGCCGGTCTCCTCGGCGAGGGGCACGAAGTGCTGGGGAAGCAGCGGGCCGTGGCGCGGGTGGTTCCAGCGCACCAGCGCCTCGACCCCGCGCACCCGGCCGGTCCGGAGGCAGACGATCGGCTGGTAGTGCAGGGTCAGCTCGTCCCGATCGATCCCGTCGCGCAGCGCCGACTCCAGCTCGAGCCGCGCGTGCACCCCGGCGTGCATGTCGGTGCGGTAGATCTCGGAGCGGCCTTTGCCGCCGCGCTTGGCCGCGTACATCGCCACGTCGGCATTCCGCAGCAGCTCGTCGGCCGACTCGTCGCCCCCCGCGGCGGCGATGCCGATGCTCACCCGCACCTGCACGTCGCTCTCGTTGAGCCGGAACGGCGGCTCCATCGCCGAGCGGAGCCGCTCGACCAGCGCGTCCGCGTCCACCGAGCCGCGCTCCTCCAGCAGGATCGCGAACTCGTCGCCGCCGAGGCGCGCGACGGTGTCGGTCACCCGGGTGCACAGCCGGAACCGCTCCGCCGCCGCGATCAGCAGCCGGTCGCCCACCTCGTGCCCGAGGCTGTCGTTCACCTGCTTGAAGTCGTCGAGATCGAGGAAGAGCACGGTGATGGCGTGGCCGTGGCGCCGCGCGAGCGTCAGCGCGTGGCTCACCCGGTCGCGGAAGAGCGCCCGGTTGGCGAGCCCGGTGAGCGGATCGTGGAACGCCTGGTGCACCAGCTGCTGCTCCAGCCGCTTCCGCTCGCTCACGTCGCGGGTGTTGAGCACGATCCCGCGCACGGTGGGTTCGTCCAGCAGGTTGGTCGCGATCAGCTCGGCGTGGAGCGCGGAGCCGTCGGGCTGGCGGAACCGCCACTCCACCGGCGCGCCGACGCCCGGGTTGCGCGCCGCCTCCCGCACGAACGCCTGCGCGGCGTCGCGGTCGTCCGGGTGGAGCAGCTCGACGATGGGCCGCCCCGTGAGCGTGTCC
Source organism: Gemmatimonadales bacterium (assembly GCA_035763885.1). Classification (GTDB taxonomy): domain Bacteria; phylum Gemmatimonadota; class Gemmatimonadetes; order Gemmatimonadales; family GWC2-71-9; genus DASQPE01. The sequence continues at coordinate 17,608 of DASUAH010000282.1, read as the reverse complement.
GGGTCGTAGCGCAGCACCCGCGTGGCCGAGGGGCTCACGAACCGCACCGTACCGTCGGCGCGGATCACGATGATGACGTCCGACGAGTGCTGCACCAGCGCCCGGAAGCGCGCCTCGGTCTGCCGGGTGGCGTTCTCGGCGAGCAGACGGACGTTCTCCCGCACCGCGAGCACCTGACGCACCACGACGAGCACGGTGACGAGCACCGCGCCGATCGCGATGCCGCTGATCGGGTCGGTCCACTTCGTCATCGCCGCGTGGAGCAGCAACAGATAGATGGCCGCGACCGCGAGGTACGGCAGCGGGCTCATCGGCTGCGCTCGCGGGCGGTACTCGGGCGCCGCCGCCGGCTGCGGCTGGGGGTGGCGGAGATACAGCTCGCCGCCCGCCACGAGCAGCAGATAGGACAGCAGGTAGAGCGCGTCGATCAGGCTCGCGCTCCGCCCGCCGGTCTCCAGCTGCACCAGGTCGAACGTGAGGTCGGCGACGACGCTCACCAGCAGACCGGCCAGCACCAGGTTGAGCGCGCGGTGGTTCGGGTCGGCGGTGCGCCGGAGCATCACCGTCGTGATGCCGAGCAGCATGAGCAGCCCGGCGAGCGGATACGCGAAGGCGAGCAGGGTCACGCCCAGCCCGCCGGCGTCCGCGGACGCGGTGTGGCGGATGCTGAAGTACCAGATCGCCACGCCGCCGCCGATGAGGACCATGGCGGCATCGAGCCCGAACTTCCACCGCTCGAGGTGGGTCCGCCGCGACAACGGAAGCGAGAGCAGCGCCCCGAGGATCAGGGCGGCGTCGGTGAGGTAGAAGACATCCGCCCAGGAGATCAGCGGGTTGTCCCGCAGGGCCACGACGTACCAGGTCGAGACCACATTCCCGAGGAACACGCAGAACGCGCCGACCCCGAGGAGCCCGATGGCCCGGCGCACGCCGGGGGCAAGGATCGCGTTCCGCGAGACAAGGACGTAGAGGGCCGCCACCGCGAGGTTGAGCGGCATGAACGCGAGGTTGCCGACCAGGTCCCGCACCTCTGCCGCCCCCCAGCCGGTGCGCTCCCATACCAGATAGGCCAGGCCGTAGAACGCCACGGCGACCGTGAGGGGCCCCGGCCGCTCCGCCGGGCTCGGCGGCACGGCTGCGGGTAACCTCGGGTTACTGCGGCGGTCAGAAGTCACGGTGCTCACTGACGTTAGGAACCCCGGGCGGGTCGGGCGCATGCCCGGCCCCGGTCGCAGAATGCAACTATTGGCAGCGGCTCGTCGGGGTCAGGTGCAGAGCAGGGCAATGATGATGCCGGGCCGCGCGCAGGGTCGATCAGCGGGGCGTGACGCGCTTGCCGTGAGGCGGGCGCCCCGGCGAAGTCCTCGCCCCGTTGCGAGCGTCCTCAGGAAGTCGAGGCTGCCGTGAAGCGGCGCCGCGATGGAGGCTTGACTGCAGCGGCAAGATTGGAGGCGCCGTTGGTGGGATGGAAGACCGACCCGTTCGAGTCTAATGCCGACATCTACTGCCGACACTTAATGCCGACGTTTGGTGCCGACATTGAAATTCCGCACGACGGGCCCATGTTGTTCTTGGCCGCTATTACGAAGCGTAATCCTCAGCACTTGCCTGGTGCGTTGGGCAAGGGGAAAGCTCGAACCTCGCGAAGCCTCGACCAACACAGCTCGCAAACTCACGGGGTAACGATGCCACGCTACCGTCCACGCAGCATCAACCTGCCGCTTGGCTACGGCCGACGGCCGTGGGGGGCGTAGGTATGGTGCTCACGTACACGATCGACCCGACCGCCGGCATCGTCTGGCTGCGCTACGGTGGTGTGCCGGACCTCCCGACCTGGATACGCACCATGGAAGCAGTCTTCGCCGATCCGGGCTACCAGCCGGGGTTGGGGTTCGTGATCGACCGGCGCGGAGTCGAGGCGCCCTCGGTGGAGTACCTGCGCGGGGCGATCGCGTTTATGAGAGCACACGGTCCGGAGATCCTCAATAGCCGTTGGGCGGTGGTGGCCGATAATCCCGCGATGTACGGGATGGGGCGGATGGGTCAGGCCCTCGGCGCCGAGCTTCCCATTGTCGTCGAGATCTTTCCCGATGTGGACGCAGCCGAACGCTGGCTCCGCCGCCAGGCGCCACCGCGTGGCGGCCAGCACATCCGCTCGCCCACGCCGCAGCACCTGTCGAGCGCGTAGCCGGGCCATCTCACGCCCTCTACCAGTCCTTGTCGCCGCTGGACGGTCGGCTGGACCGCCGACCGTCGTGGCTCGCGAGCTGCTCCCGCTGGACCGCGTCGAGCAGGCGCCGCGCCTCCGACTCGCTCAGCTCCTCGACCGACTCGCCTTCACCGGAGCCGAACCCGCCGCCGGCCATGGCCCCGACGGCGGCCTCCGGATTGCCCTCGTAGCCGGGCACGTTCTGGTTCCCCCGGCCGTAGTCAGCGTTGCGTCCGCGTCCCGATGAGCTGCCCCCTGCGCGCTCGCCCCGCCGGCGGAGCGCGATCTCCAGATTCCATCGGGCATCGGCATCACCGGGCTCGAGCTGAAGCGCGGACTCGTAGGCCCCGACCGCGCGGTCGATCAGGTCGTCCTTGGCCGACTCGTCGGCGTCCTCCGCCTCGCGCAGCAGCGCGTTGCCGAGGTTGTAGAGACTCCGCTGGCGGAGCGCGGGGGCGCCCGCGGCGTCGCGGAACTGCCGCTCGGCCGGTTCGTAGCGCTGCATCCGGTAGAGCGCGTTCCCCGCGTTGTAGGCGAGCGCGGGGTCGCCGCTCCGCTCGAGCGCGCGACGGAACCGGTCGTAGGCATCGCGCCACTCGCCCTCGGCGTAGAGCTGCACCGCCCGGTGCGCGTCGGAGCACCCAGTCGCCAGCGCAAGAGCCAGCGCCAGCACAGCGATGGCGGCGTCGCGTGCTGACCGTCCGGCCGTCCGACCCTCTGGCCGTCCGGCCGTCCGGCCGTCCGGCCGTCTGAGTCTGACGATCGGCTCCGCCAGCAAGAGCAACGCTGCCAGCGCGAGCGGCCACTGGAACCGGTCGGCGCGCTTCGTGGCCCTGCGGTGCGTGAGCGGGCGGGTCGCGAGCTGCGCCACCTGCGCCGCGAGCGCGGGCACGCCGGCATCGGGATCCCAGCGCGCGTACGCGCCGCCGGTCGCCACGGCTGCCCGATACAGCTCGCCCTCCTGGAGCTGCGACTCGACGATGCGGCCGATGCGGTCGCGGTGATACTTCTCGGCGGACTCCGCGGTGTCGGCCGGCACCGGTCCGCCCTCGACCGTGCCCACGCCGATCGCGAACACCGGCACGTCGAGCTTCCGGAGCCGCGCGATCGCGGGCTCGAGATCGCCCTGCACGCTCTCGCCGTCCGACACGAGCACCACCGCCTGGTAGCCGCGCTCGCCCTCGTGCTCGAAGGTCTTCGCGGCGGCGGCGAGCGCCGCCGAGAGATCGGTGGCCGGGTCGCCGAGGTCGTCGCTGCTCGCCGCGCCCAGGAACAGCCGGAGCGCGGCGTGATCGTCGGTGAGCGGGAGCTGGAGGAACGCGCTGCCGCCGAACACGACGAGGCCGACCCGGTCGCCGGGCGACGCGGCCGCCACCTCCCACGCGGCGCGCTTGGCCGCCATGAGCCGCGTCGGTGTCACGTCGGCCACGTTCATCGACCGCGAGAGATCGAGCAGCAGGAGGAGGTCGCGCCCGGTGCGGGTGAGCGTGGCCGGCTGCTCGCCGAGCTGCGGCCGCGCCAGCGCGGTGACGGCGAGCGCCAGCCCGGCGAGCCGGAGCCCGTGGCGGAGCGGGCGCCGCCGGCGCCCGGGGAGCGGCGAGAGCCGCGCGAGCAGCGCCGGCTCGCCGAAGCGCGCCAGCGCGCTCAGCCGGCCGCGCTCCCCCCGCGCCGCCAGCCACGCGGCGGCCGGCACCAGCAGGAGCAGGACGAGCACCGCCGGATGGGCGAACGTCATGGCAACCCCCGCCAGCGGCCGAGCCCGAGCGCGAGCTCGGCGCCGAGCAGCACGATCGCCGGCACCAGCATGAACGGAAACAGCTCGCGCCAGTCGCGGGTCTCGCCGATGCGCACCTCGTTCCGTTCCAGCTGCTCGATCTCGCCCACCACGCGGTCGAGCGACTCGGGATCGGTCGCGCGGAAGTAGCGGCCGCCGGTCCGGGTCGCGAGCCGGCGGAGCACCGCCTCGTCGGAGCGGGTCAGGCGGTCGGCCTGGCGTCCCTCGCGCCAGAGGAAGCCGTCGTCCTGGAAGCCGCTGGTGTCGGGGGTGCTGAGCCCGATCGCGTGGATCCGGATGCCCAGCGCGCGGGCGGCCTCCGCCGCGACGAAGGGCGTGGGCGAGCCGGTGTTGTTGGCGCCGTCGGTGACCAGCACGATCGCGCTGGCCTCGGGCGGCAGGTCCTTGAGCTGCGCCAGGGACAGCGCGAGCGCGGTGCCGATGGCGGTGCCGTCGGGGAGCTGCCCGATGTCCACCTGCTCGAGCAGCCGGTTCATCAGCTCCGCGTCGGGCGTGAGCGGCGCCTGGAGGAACGCGCGGCCCGAGAACACCACCAGGCCCATGAGGTCGCCCTCGCGCCGGCGCACGAAGTCGGCGAGCACCTGGCGGGCGACGAGCAGGCGGTTCCCCGGCTGGTAGTCGCCCGCCTTCATGCTGCTCGAGATGTCCAGGGCGAGGACGAGGTTGCGCGACTTGATCCGGATGTCCTGCACGTGCTCGGGGCTCTGCGGTCGCGCCAGGGCCGCCAGCAGCAGCACCACGCCGAGGATGCGGAGCGCGGCCGGCAGCCAGGGCCAGCGGGCGCGTGGCGTGGCGGGCGCGCCGGCGAGGAAGCGGAGCGCGGGGAACTCGAGCCTCGCTGCGGGCGGACGGCCCCGCGCGCGCCAGCGGCGCCACACCTCGGCGAGCGGCAGGGCGAGCAGCAGCAGGGCCCAGGGCTCAGCGACCCGCATCGGCCGGCTCCACGCGCGCGGGCCGGGCCCCGCGCCAGGTCTCGAGCAGCGCGCGCGCGGCCGCCACGAACGCCGCGCCCGCACCGGGGCGGGGCTCGGCGCGAGCAAACTTCACCAGGTCGGCCTGGCCGAGGAGCGTGCGCAGGCGGGCGCGGCTCCCCTTGCCCGCGAGGTGCGGCGGCAGCGCGCCCACCAGCTCGCGCGTGGTGCGCTCGAGCGCGGGCACCGCCTCCGCATCGGCCAGACAGCGGCGCAGCAGGTCGGCGAGGGCGGGGAGATCGCGCGGGTCGAGCGCGGCGAGCTGGGCGAGCGCGACGTCATACGGATCGGGGGGAAGGACGGCCGGACGGTCGGATGGCCGGACGGTCAGTGGGCCCGCACCGCCGGAGCGCCGCCGGCGAACCACGCGCGCCGCCAGCGCGCTCAGCGCGACCACCCCGAGCGCGACCAGGATCGGCAGCCAGTCCACCCCCTTCACCGGCGCGAGGTCCTTGATGTCGCGGACGGAGGGATTGCCGGCGGGGATCGTCGGCACGATCTCGATGGTCACCGGCTCGCTCCGGATCCTGCCGCGCAGGTTCGCGCTCACCCGCAGAAACGGGATGGCGAACGCGGGGAGCGCCTGCGCGCCCGGCCGGTAGAAGGCGACCGTCGCGCGGCCCACGAGCGCGCGGTCGGCCCGGCGCTGGAGCTTGTCGATGGCGAGCAGGCGTACGCCCTCGGGCAGTTCGCCGGTCGGACGCGGCACGCTGTCGGTAATGAGATCTCCCTCGTGCAGCCGGACCGACAGCCGCAGTTCCACCGGCTCCCCGACCCGAGCCCGGAGCGCCGCGGGCGCCGCCTCGAACCGGTGGCCGAGATCCTGGGCCCTGGCCGGTGTCGCAAGGACGAGCAGAGCCGCCCCGAGTGCGAGCCGGCGAGTCACCGGTTCTCCCCGGCCGGATGCGCCGTGAGCCATCGGCCCAGCGTCCGGCGGAGCGCGGGAGGCGCGTCGAGCTCCATCCTTCCGGTGTGGATGGCCGCGGCGGCGCGGATCTCCCCCAGCCACACGCGCGCCATGGTCACGAGGTCGGTGCTGACCCGGGCGTCGACCGGGTAGCCGGGGTCCCTGAGGCAGAGATCGGGTGGCTCGGGATCGGGCTCGAGCACCAGCCACCAGTACCGCCGTCCACGCGGCGCGTCGCGCAGCTCGAAGGCGATCGCGGTCCGGCCGGCGGGAAACTCCGGGCGCCGCGATCCCAGACGCCGGCGGATGTCCCACATGAGCAGCGCGGGATCCACGTCGCGGGGACCCGCGGGCGACCCGGTCCCGCGGGTGGCCCACTCCCCCAGCCGTTCCACGACGGGGCCGAGATCCCGGCCTGCGGGCGTGAGCCGGTACACCGGGCGGCCGGACGGCGCAGACACCCGCTCGACCACTCCGGCGCGCTCCAGGTCCCGCAGCCGGCGCGACGACGGCGACATGAGGGGCACCCCGCGGCGCAGGTCGTTGAACCGGTAATCGCCGAGGAGGAGCTCGCGGATCACGAGCGGCGTCCATCGCTCGGCGAACACCTCGGCCCCGCGTGCGACCGGGCAGAACTGCCCGTAGCCGTTCCGACGCATGCCGGAACGGTAGGGCCGCCCGGCTCGCGGCACCAGTACACTTTTCGTACTTTCCGGAGCGACGGCCGGACAGCAACGTAGGGGCCGGGCTCACACGAGAGGTCACCCCAATGCGTCACATCCATCACTCTGCGGCGGCGGCGCTCCTGCTGCTCGGCTGGCCCGCGGCCGGAGTCGCGCAGCACACTCACGGGCACGACGGGGCTCCGCCGGAGCGTCTCGGCCGGGTGGTGTTCCCGACCGCGTGCGCGCCGGACGCTGAGCCGCGGTTCGAGCGCGCGGTCGCACTGCTGCATTCGTTCTGGTACGAGGAGGCGGAGAGGGCCTTCGGCGAGGTCGTCGCGGCCGACTCCGGCTGCGCGATGGGACAGTGGGGGCTGGCCATGAGCGTGCTGCACCCGCTCTGGACGCCCCCCACCCAGGCCGAGGCGTCGCGCGGGCTCGCCGCGGCGGAGCGCGCGGTGCGGCTCGCCAGGCGCGGCACCCGGGAGCGGGACTACGCCGAGGCGATCGCCACGTTCTGGCGCGGCTATGACGGGCCCCCGGCGTTCCGCGCCCGGCTCACCGCGTACGAGTCGGCCATGGAGCGGGTGGCGCGGCGGCACGCCAGCGACGAGGAGGCGCGCACGTTCTACGCGCTCGCGCTGATCGGCGTGGGCCAGCTGAGTCCGGGCGACACGACGTACGCGCGCCAGCGGCGGGCCGGCGCGATTCTCGAGCCGCTCCTCGCGGCCAACCCCGATCATCCGGGCCTGGCCCACTACGTCATCCACGCCTACGACTACCCCCCGCTGGCGGATCGCGGCGTGGCCGCGGCCGGCCGCTACGCCGGCATTGCGCCCTCGGTGCCGCACGCGCTGCACATGCCGTCGCACATCTACACCCGGGTGGGCGACTGGGACCGGTCGATCGCGTCCAATCTCCGCTCGGCCGCGGCGGGGCGGGAATTCGAGCGCCGCATGGGCACCGACGCGCTGTGGGACCAGCGCGGCCACGCCTACGACTACCTGGTCTATGCCTACCTGCAGCAGCGGAAGGAGCGCGAGGCGAAGGCGATCGTGGATACGGTGGCGATGGTTACGGCGAGCTTCCCCGAGCGCTCGCTGACCAACGACTACGCGCTGGCGGCGATCCCGGCGCGCTACGCGCTGGAACGGGGGCAATGGGCCGAGGCCATGGCGCTCACCGTCCGCCCCGCACCGGCGTGGCGGGCGACCGAGGCGATCACCCGGTTCGCGCGGGCGCTGGGCGCGGCCCGGACCGGCGACACCGCCATGGCCCGGGTGGAGCTCGACAGCCTGGCCGCGATCGAGCAGGCGCTCCAGGAGGCGGGCGGCGCCCAGGCGAACTGGGCGACGCAGGTGCGGATCCAGCACGAGGCAGCGGCGGCCTGGCTGGCACTGGCCCGGAAGGACCCGGTGGAGGCGATCCAGCTCGCGAAGGCGGCGGCGGACCTCGACGACGTGACCGACAAGCACCCGGTGACGCCGGGGGCGGTGCTGCCGGCGCGCGAGCTGTTCGGCGAGATGCTGCTGCAGCTCGGCCACGGCGCCGAAGCGCGCCGCGCGTTCGAGGCCGCGCTCGCCCGCCAGCCGAACCGGGCGCGGAGCCTGGCCGGGGCGCGGCGGGCCGCGGAGCTGGCGGGGAGATGAGCGGATGAGCGGATGAGCAGATGAGCAGAGGTGGAGAGAGGAAGATCAGTCGCATCTTCCGGCCGGGGCGGCTTCTCCGCTCGCCCGCGCATCCGCTCATCCGCACATCCGCTCATCTGCTCGCCTGCGCATCCCTCCTCTCCTGCGCCCGCGGGATCAACTTCACCGATATCGCCGGTCCGCGCTTCGAGGGGCGCCACGCCGCGCCCGCACCGCGCGCCACCCCGGCCGAGATCCGGGTCGTCACCCTCAACGTCAAGTTCGGCAAACAGGTGGACCGCGCCATCGAGCTGCTCCGCGACAGCGACAGCCTTCGCGGTGCCGACGTGATCGCTCTCCAGGAGGTGGACGACAGCGGCACCGCGCGGATCGCCCAGGCGCTCGGGCTGGACTACGTGTACTTCCCCGCCGTCCTCCACGCCGTCACGCGGCGGTTCTTCGGGCCCGCCATTCTCTCGCGCTGGCCGATCGACAGCGCCTGGAAGATCGTGCTGCCGCATCTCGACGCGCTCCGGCGGCAGCAGCGCACCGCGACCGGCGCCCTCATCCGGGTCGGCGATCGGCCGATCCGGGTCTACTCCGTTCACCTCGAGGTCCAGGCCCGGATCAGCGACATGGAGCGGGAGGACCAGGTGGACGCGGTGGTGCGGGACGCGGCGACCGCCGCCGAGCCGGTCATCATCGCCGGCGACCTCAACAGCTACGGGGTGGGCGCCTACCTCAAGCGCCGCGGGTTCCGCTGGCTCACCGAATCGTTCGGGGAGACCATCGCGCTCTGGGGGTGGGACCACCTGTTCGTGCGCGGATTCGGGGGGCACTGCGTGCGGAGCGTGGGCGTGGAGCGCGACGGGCGCGGCGCGAGCGACCACCGGGCGCTGTGGGCCGTGCTGGCGGTGCGGAAGCGCTCATCTGCTCATCTCCCCGTCTCCTTCCTCCGCTCCCTCCGCCTGAAGAACGCCACCAGCGGCTCGCCGTAGGGCTCCGTCGTATCCAGCCGCAGCAGGTCCGCCCCGCGCCGCAGCACCTCGCGCTCCAGCTCCGCCTCGAACGCCGCCGCCCGCCGGGCGAAGTGCTCCCGTACCGCCGGGCTCGACGTATCCACCCAGGTCCAGGCGCCCGTCTCGGGGTCGGCCAGCGCCGCGAGTCCCGCGTCGGGGAGCGCGCGCTCCCGCGGGTCCGCGAGCCGCACCGCCACCACGTCGTGCCGGCGCGCCAACCGGTCCAGCGCGGCGCCCCAGCCGTCCGCGAGGAAATCGGACAGCACGAAGAGCACCGACCGGCGCCGGAGCACCGTGTCGAGCCAGCCCAGACTGGCCGCGAGATCGGTCCCGCGCCCGGCAGGCTCGAACCCGAGCAGCTCGCTTACGACCCGGAGCACGTGCCGCCGTCCCTTCCGGGGCGCGATGTAGCGCTCGGCGCGGTCGGTGAAGCAGAGCGCACCCACCCGGTCGTTGCTCCGCGCCGCGGCGAGCGCGAGCACCGCCGCGACCTCGATCCCGGTGTCGGCCTTGGCCCGGGTCCGGCTCCCGAACCCGCCCGAGGCGCTGTAGTCCACCGCGAACATCACGGTGAGCTCCCGTTCCTCGAGGTAGCGCTTCACGTACGCGCTGCCGAGCCGGGCGGTGACGTTCCAGTCGATCGTGCGGATGTCGTCGCCCCACTGGTACTCGCGCACCTCGGCGAACTCGACGCCGCGGCCGCGGAACGCGCTCGCGTACTCGCCCGCCACAATGTCGCGCACCAGGTGGCGGGTGGTGATCTCGATCCGCCGGACCTCGGCGGCGGCCTGCTCGGGGGTCACGGGAAGCGCGTCAGGGCACCCGCACGGCGCGGAGGATCGCCTCCAGCGCCGCGTCGGCCCCGAGGCCCTCGGCGTCGGCACGGTAGGTGAGGATGACACGGTGGCGGAGCACGTCGAGCGCGAGGTCCTTGATGTCCTCCGGCGTCACGTAGCCCCGCCCCTGCAGGAAGGCGTGCGCCCGGGCGGCGCGGAGCAGGAAGATCCCGGCGCGCGGCGACGCACCGTACTCGATCATCGGCGCCAGGTCACCGAGTCCGGCCGCAGCGGGATCGCGAGTCGCGGTAATGAGATCGAGCACGTACTCCTTCACCCGGTCGTCGGCGTACACCTGCTCCGCAGCTCGGCGGGCCCGCAGGAGCCGGGGCGGATCCACCACCGCCCGGGCGGTGGGCTCGGCGCCGGTGCTCATGCGGTCGAGCACCGCCCGCTCCTCCCGCCGATCGGGGTAGGTGACGATCAGCTTGAACATGAAGCGGTCCACCTGCGCCTCGGGGAGCGGATAGGTCCCCTCGTGCTCGATGGGGTTCTGGGTGGCCAGGACGAGGAACGGCTCGGGGAGCGGAAGGGTCTCACCGCCGATCGTCACCTGCCGCTCCTGCATCGCCTCGAGCAGCGCGCTCTGCACCTTCGCGGGCGCCCGGTTGATCTCGTCCGCCAGCAGCACGTTGGCGAAGATCGGGCCCGACTGCACCGTGAAGTCGCCGGTGCGCTGGTTGAAGATCTGGGTGCCGAGCAGGTCGGCCGGCAGGAGATCGGGCGTGAACTGCACCCGCCGGAAGCTCCCCGCGATCGTGGCCGCGAGGGTGCGCACGGCCAGCGTCTTGGCGAGCCCCGGCACGCCCTCGAGCAGCACGTGCCCGTCGGCCAGCAGGCCGATCACCAGCCGCTCGAGCAGGAGCCGCTGTCCGACGATGACCTTGCCGAGCTCGGCCAGCACCTCGGCGGCGAGGCGGCTCTCCTCGGGCGTCTCGTCCGACCTTGCGGGGACCTCGAGGTCGGACCGAACCGCGAGCGAGTCATGGATGGGTGACATTTCCAAGCATAATACCCCCGGTGACCGGGGGGTGCTTCGGCCCGTTCGCCGCGCGCGGGACTGACCGCCGCGGGTCAGCGCCGCCGCAACGGACCCAGGACCACCACCACGGCCGCGGACACCTCCCCCTGCCACAGGAGATCGTCCTCGAACTGCAGCGGACAGGCGTTCAGCGTGCTGCTGCAGAACACCCGGGTCTCGGCGTCGGTGAAGGTGAAGACCCCGCGGCCGTCGATCCGAAAGCCCACGCGCCGCCCCGGGAATACCTTTGCACCCAGGCCGAGGCCGAGCGCGAACCGGTCGCGGGATTCGCCCTCCTGCACGTTGGTGCTGAAGTGCGAGATGCCGAGCAGGAACGACGCGACCGGACGCAGCCGTGCGGCCGGCCGCCCGAACGCCTTCCACGGCCCGACCATCCACTGGTCCACGTTCACGTCGAACGGGCCGGGCTGGATCAGCGGCTGGAGCGCGATCTCCGAGCTCTGATGGCTCCAGAGGAACTCGACGCCGAGCTCGCGGCGCAGGTCGAGGTTCACCAGCCCGCCGAAGCTCACCCCGGCATCGAGGTCGAAGACCCGCCCCGAGTTGTCGCGCAGCTCGCCCCCGAACCGGTATCCCACGAAGGGAGCGAACTCGGCCTGGACCTGGGCGGCCGCGGGGACCGCGACGATCGCCGCGAGAAGCGTCGACAACAGAACGTGAAACGGGCGCATGCATTCGCCTCGCGCGAGCGGGGGGACTGCGGGTCGGTGAAGGCTACACCTGCCGGTCGGGGAAGCCCATAGCGGATCAGTCGGTGCGGGCGGCGTGCTGGGTCGGCGCCGACCGTGCGAGCCGGAACCCGAGATTCGAGGCGCCCGTGGACGGCTCGCCCCGGCCCCGGCTGCCGACCAGGTAGCGGGTGCAGTACTGATCGCTGCACAGGAACGAGCCGCCGCGTATCACGCGCTCCGCCTTGCCCGACGCAGTGTCGCCGGCCGGCGGGCCGGCCGGGTTCCGGGCCACGCCGAGCGCCGCGAGCGACGCGTACCAGTCGGGCCGGTACCAGTCGGCGGTCCACTGCCACACGTTGCCGCCCATGTCCAGCAGGTTGAACCCGTTGGCTCGGTATGCGCCGACAGGCGACGTGCCGGTCCAGCCGTCGGCGCCGGAGTTCCGGGTGGGGAAGCGGCCCTGGAAGATGTTGGCGACCCAGCGCCCGCCCGGCATCAACTCATCACCCCAGGCGTAGCGCTTCCGGTCCAGGCCGCCGCGGGCGGCGAACTCGTACTCCGCCTCGGTCGGCAGCCGTTTGCCGGCCCACCGCGCGTAGGCCAGCGCGTCCCCGAACGCGACCTGCACGACCGGATGATCTTCGCGCCCGTGGAGGTCGCTCGCCGGCCCCTCGGGATGCCGCCAGCTCGCGCCCGGCACCCAGCGCCACCAGTCGAGATAGCGCATCCCGGGGAAGTCGCGCGCCGGCGGGCTGAACACGACCGAGCCCGGAACCAGGCTCTCCGGCGGCACCCCCGGATAGTCGGCCGGCTCGGGCCGCCGCTCGGCCACCGTGACGTATCCCGTCGCGGCGACGAACCGCGCGAACGCGGCGTTGGTCACCGGCGCGCGGTCGAGCCAGAACCCGTCGATCTCGACCGGGTGGACCGGCAGGGCGTCCGGGAGATCGCAGCCCGCGCAGCCCATCCAGAACCGGCCGCCGGGGATCCAGGCCATGCCCTCCGGCGCCGGCGCCGCCGCCGGCGCGTGGCGCACGGAGGGGACGAATCCGGTGTGCGCCGGCTCGGGCGCCCCGCGACAGGCCGCGGCGAGCACGGCGAGGGCCAGTGCCGGCGTGAGGATTCGCATGCCGTGAGGGACGCGCGGAAGAGGTGGCGTTGCACTCTGACGCGCCATGGAGCCGTCCGGCCGTCCGACTTTCCCCGCAACATCCGGATAGCGGCGGGGTTCGTCGGGCGGCACTATTGTGCCGGGAGGATACCGCGATGACCGTTATGGCGATGATCGAGCAGGCAGGGCCCGCGCCGAGCGGCGGGGACGAGAGCTGGCGGGCGGTCACCGAGCGCGACGCGCGCTTCGACGGCCGGCTGGTGTACGCGGTGCGCACCACCGGGGTCTATTGCCGCCCCTCCTGCGGCTCGCGTCGCCCCCGCCGCGACAACGTGGTCTTCTTCCCCGCGCCCGAGGCCGCGGAGGCCGCGGGGTTCCGGCCCTGCCGGCGCTGCCACCCCCGCGACACCCGCGCCGGCGGCGACGCGGACGCGGTGCTCCGGGCCTGCCGTCTGCTCGACGACCGGCTCGAGCAGCCGCCCGCGCTCCGCGCGCTCGGCGCCGCGGTCGGCATGAGCCCGTGGCACCTGCAGCGCCGCTTCAAGCAGATCGTGGGCGTGAGCCCGCGCAATTACGTCGAGGCCCGCCGGGCGGAGCGGCTGCGGGAGGGGCTCCGGAAGGGGCACACGGTGAGTCGTGCCGTGTACGGCGCGGGGTACGGCTCGGGGCGTCCGGTGTACGAGCGGAACCGCGGCCTGCTGGGCATGACGCCCGCGACCTACCGGCGCGGCGGGCGCGGGGTCGCGATCAGCTGGACCGTCGCGGCGTCGCCGCTCGGCCGGCTGCTCGTCGCCGCGACCGAGCGCGGGGTGTGCGCCGTGCGGCTGGGCGACGCCGACCCGGCGCTGGAGCAGAGCCTCCGCCGCGAGTTCCCCGAGGCCGACCTCCACCGGGACGAGGGTCCGCTCGCCGCGTGGGTGGATGCCATCCTCCAGTACCTCTCCGGCGCGGCGCCGCGGGTGGACGTGCCGCTGGACGTGCGCGCCACCGCCTTCCAGTGGCGGGTCTGGGAGGCGCTCCGCGCCATCCCCCGCGGCGACACCCGCACCTACGGCGAGATCGCGCGTGCGGTGGGAGCGCCCCGCGGCGCCCGGGCAGTGGCGCGTGCCTGCGCGTCGAACCCGGTCGCCATCGTGGTGCCCTGCCATCGGGTGATCCGCGGGGATGGCGAGCCCGGTGGGTACCGGTGGGGGGTCGAGCGGAAAAAGGCGTTGCTGGAGATCGAACGGAAGAGCAGATGAGCCGCCCCCTGCTCTCTCCTCGTGTTGCCCCCCGTCAGTCATCCGTCTAGCCTCCTAGCCAGCAGACGCCGGCCCCCGGAACCGGGGGCCCTGTGTGCGCGTATGGTGCCGGACGTTCGTCCACGTCCGGCGCAGCCCGCTCAGGAGACCTGATGGACCAGCTCGCCCGCCGTCCCGCGTTCGCATTCGCCGCCGGGGTCGCCGTCCTCGCCGCCTGCTCGTCGGGCCGCACCGCTCCCCAGGCGGCGCCCGCGCCGGCCGAGAAGTCCGGCAGCAGCTCCGCCTCGGCGTCGCGGGAGACCGCGATCCCGCACGCCTGGCGCCTCGCGCCGAGCGAGGCGTTCACCGCGGCGGTCGGTCGCGGCACCCGCACCCCCACGGGCCGGCCTGGGCCGAGCTACTGGCAGCAGTTCGCGCGCTACCGGCTCGAGGCAGAGCTCAACCCGGTGACCAAGCGGCTGGCCGGCCGGGGCACGGTCATGTACTTCAACCGGTCGCCCGACACGCTGCGGGTGGTGTACCTGCACGTGTACGACAACCTCTTCGAGCCCGACGCGAAGCGGAACCAGCAGACGCCCAAGCTCGGCGGCGTCGAGTTCGAGCGGGTGTCGGCGCAGGGCCGCACGATGAGCGGCGTGGCGCGCCAGGACGAGCCCGGCTACCAGGTCGACGGCACGATCATGCAGATCCGCCTCGCGCAGCCGCTCCCGCCCGGCGACTCGCTTCCGCTCGCCTTCGAGTGGCGCCTCCGGGTGCCGTCGGAGACCGCGCCCCGCGGGGGGCAGGACGGCGAGGTCTGGTTCATCTCCTACTGGTATCCGCAGCTCGCCGTCTACGACGACCTCAATGGCTGGCAGATCGACCAGTACCTCGGCCAGGCCGAGTTCTACATGGGCTACGCCGACTACGACGTGGCGCTCAAGGTGCCGTCGGGCTGGCTGGTGGACGCGACCGGCACGCTCCAGAACCCGGACGACGTGCTCTCGCCGCGGGTCCGGGCCCGGCTCGACTCGGCGCGGACGTCGCCGAACGTCGTGCGGGTGGTGACCGAGCAGGACCGGGCCGACAGCGCGGTCACCACGAAGAGCGCCGACGGCCGGCTGACCTGGCGCTTCCGGGCCACCAACGTGCGCGACTTCGCCTGGGGCGCCTCGCCGCGATACCTCTGGGACGCGGTCGCCGCGGGCACGGGCTCCGACACCGTGTCGATGTACACGTTCTACCGGCCGGAGGGGCGCCGGTCGTTCTGGGACGAAGCGGTACGCTTCGGCCGCCACTCGGTCGAGTTCTACTCCCGGTTGCTCTGGCCCTATCCCTACCCCCACATGACCGCGATGGACGGGCCCGAGGGGTGCGGCGGGATGGAGTACCCGATGATGACCTGCATCGGCGGGCAGTGGGACAGCCTCTCCATGCAGGAGGTCGTCACCCACGAGATCGGGCACATGTGGTTCCCGATGCAGGTCGGGTCGGACGAGAAGCGCTACGCCTGGATGGACGAAGGGTTCACCCAGTACAACCAGTCCCAGGCGATTCCCGACTACTACAAGGGGATCGACGACGAGGAGAACAACCGCCGGCAGTACCTGCAGGTGGCGGAGGCCGGGCTCGAGGAGCCGATGATGAAGCCCGGCGACCGCTTCTACTCGGAGCTCGGCTACGGCGTGGCCAGCTACTACAAGCCGGCCACGGTGCTGGTGGCGCTGCGAGAGGTCCTCGGCCGCGAGACGTTCGAGCGCGGCATGCGGGAATACGGGCAGCGCTGGCTCCACCGGCACCCGAGCCCGTACGACTTCTGGAACACGATGGAGGACGTGAGCGGGCGCGAGCTGGACTGGTTCTGGAAGGAATGGCTCTTCGAGACCTGGAAGCTCGATCAGGCCGTCGTGAGCGTCGCGACCGAGGGCGACTCGACGGCGATCACGATCGAGAACCAGGGCAAGGCGGTCATGCCCGTGCCCCTCGCGGTCACGCGCGAAGGAGGGCGGGTGGACAGTCTCACCGTGCCGGTCGAGGTCTGGTTCGGCGGCGACGACCAGTACACCCTTAAGGTGGCGGCGGCGCCGGCGGTCGTCCGCGTGGAGATCGACCCGTCACGCGACCTGCCGGACATCGACCGGGGCGACGAGGTCTGGCCGCGCGCCGCCGCCGGTGGGGTGCGGCGCGCTAGACCGTGACGCCCATCTGCTTGCGGGCGATCGGCCCGGCGATGGGCAGCTCCCACTCCTGGCCCTGGTAGGCCTTATACATGAGCAGGAGCCAGAGGACGAGGCCGCCGAGACCGGCGACGATCGAGATGAGGAACCCGACGATCCAGCCGAGGACCGGCACCACGTTGCTCAGCACCGTGAGCGCGATCCAGAAGATCATCCAGAGCACGCCGAACACGATCGACTGCAGCGCGTGGAATCGCACGAACGGACTGTTCTTCTCCAGCACCAGGAACAGCACCCCCGTGATCGGGCCGAGCAGATACGCCAGCGCGCCGGCGACGTTCGGGGCGAGACCGGTGCCGGTATTCGGGGCGGGCGCGGACATGCGACTCTCCGGGCTAGAAGCTGGGGGATGCGGAAGGATGGGGCCAAGGTGACGACGGTGGACCGGACTGTCAATACGGCTGCCGGGTTCCGCGAGCGGTTGTGCGGAGCCAGGCGGAGTTACCGCCTGCCGCTCGAGCTCCGCACGGTGGCGGAGGAGGTCGGGTGGGCGGTGCTGGGGTTCCTCTTCCCGCACTTCACGCGGGCGGTCGCCTGCGAGGCGGAGGACGTGGCGGCGGCGGAGGACCGGCTCCGGGCGCTGGTCGCCAGGGCGGTCGCCGGGCCGGACGTGCCGGCGGAGAGAGCGGCCGACGTCGCCGAGCGGTTCGTTGCCGGACTGCCCGCGATCTACGACGCCCTCCTCGCGGACGCCGACGCGATCTGCCAGGGCGACCCGGCCGCGCGGAGCGTGGACGAGGTGATCCTCGCCTATCCCGGGTTCTTCGCGATCGCGCTGTACCGGATCGCGCACGTGCTGCACGGCCTGGGCGCCGCGCTGCTCGCCCGGCTGATCACCGAGTTCGGCCACCGCGAGACCGGGATCGACATCCATCCGGCCGCGACGATCGGGGCGCGGTTCTCGATCGACCACGGGACCGGGGTCGTGGTCGGCGAGACCGCCGTGCTGGGTGACGGGGTCAAGCTGTACCAGGGCGTCACCATCGGGGCGGCGTCCGTGCGGAAGGAGCTGTCACGCACCAAGCGGCACCCGACGATCGGCAACCGGGTGGTGATCTACTCGAACGCCACGATCCTCGGCGGCGATACGGTGGTGGGCGATGACAGCATCATCGGGGGTAACGTCTGGCTGACGCAGAGCGTCGCTCCCCGGTCGGTGGTGACCCACGGGGAGCACCAGCAGCGGCGCCGGAGCGGCCCGGCCGCGGAGGACATGCTGGAATTTCATCTCTGACGGTCGGACGGCCAGACGGCCGGACGGCCAGTGCGCTCGAACCAGGCCGTCCGGCCGTCTGGTCGT